>JBDTWB010000033.1:0-27896 GCA_040006895.1 Casimicrobiaceae bacterium
CGTTCAGCATGAACTGGCATCCCGCGCGGGCGCTGTCGGAGGACGAGCTCGCGCCCATGCGCGAGGGCAAGGGCATCCATTGCGAGATGATCCCCGGCACGTACCGGTCACTCGCCAACCAGGACAACGACTACCTCATCGACCGGGCCGCGCAGAAGGCGCGCAGGACCTTCAGCGGGGTCAAGGGCATCAGCATGCAGGATGCCTCGGTGCAGGAAAGCATGGGGCCGATCCAGGATCGTACCAGGGAGAACCTGGTCTCGACGGACAACGGCGTCATCATGGCGCGCCATCGGTTGATGAAGGCTGCGCGCAACCTGGAGAAACAGCCGCAGCCGCCGGGAACCACTCCGGACTCGCAACGGGTGCGCTCGGCGTCGCTCCTGTTGCCGCACGGCGTCGCCTTCAAGGATGGAGCACGCGAGGCGCTGATCGCGCGTCCGGATACCAGCCCCGTCAGTATCTGAGGCGCGCACGCGCAGCCGCGGCCGGCGTCTGGCATGGCATGTCTCGTTAGATTCGCGACTCGCGCGACCCAAGGCGCGAACGCCAACTTTTACAACAGGAGGAATCCATGATCCCGTTCACCACTGCCTGCGCGAGGAACACTGCACGGGTGATCACCGCTGCGGGCGCACTTGCCCTCGCCCTGGTCACCATGGGGACGTCGCCGGACGCCGCGGCCGTCGCCGTCCGCGTGGGCACCACCAACAGCAGCAGCGATGCGCCGCTGTTCATCGCGGCCGCGAAGGGCTACTTCAAGTCGGAGGGTCTCGAGGTCGAGTTCACCTCGTTCGACTCCGCGGCGAAGATGATCGCGCCGTTGGGCACCGGCCAGCTGGACGTCGGTGCGGGGTCGCCTGCAGCGGGCTTCTACAACGCCGTTGGGCGGGGCCTGGACGTGCGCATGGTGGCCGACAAGGGGTCGATGCCTGCGGGATACGGCTATCTCACCCTCATGGTCCGCAAGGACCTCGTCGATTCCGGCAAGGTGAAAGGCATCGGCGATCTGAAGGGCGCGAAGGTCGCCCTGCCCGCCCAGGGGACCACCACGGACTCGACGTTGAACGAAGCCCTGAAGAAGGGCGGGCTCAAGTGGAGCGATGTCGAAGTGGTCTACATGGGTTTCCCCCAGCACGTGATCGCCCTGCAGAACAAGGCGATCGAGGCGAGTGTCACGACCGAGCCTTCGGTCACCCGGGCCGAGCAGCAGGGCGCCGCGGTTCGCTACATGCCCGGGGACGTGGCGTACCCGAACCAGCAGGTTGCGGTGATTCTGTTCGGCGGCAACTTCATCAAGGATCAGCCGGAGACCGGCCGCAAGTTCATGAAGGCCTACATCCGTGCGGTCCGCGATTACAACGATGCCCTCAAGGGAGGCAAGCTCGCGGGTCCGAATGCCCAGGAAATCATCAAGATCCTGACCGAGTACACCAACATCAAGGACCCGAAGGTGTACGCCGCGATCACCCCCAACGGCGTCAACCCCGACGGCAAGGTCAATGAAGTGAGCCTCAGGAAGGATCTCGACTTCTTTCGCGAACGCAACCTGATCGATGGCAACGTCAGGGTCGAGCAGGTGATCGACTCCTCGTTCGTGGACGCGGCGCTGAAGGAGCTCGGTCCGTACAAGCCGAAGCCGTAGCGCGGCCCCTGCAGCGAACGCCGCCTCGGCTTCCGCCTCTCCAGGGCGGTGCTCCCTCCCATCGGCACGACGCTTGCTCCGCAGTGCCCGGGAGGCACCGTGGACCAGGCACTGGATTGCATCGTCGTTGGAGGCGGGCCCGCCGGGCTGACCGCCGCGCTCTATATGGCGCGTTTTCGCAGGCGGGTGGTCGTTCTCGACGGCGGCGCGGCGCGGGCCGCGCTCATCCCGCTATCCCATAACTACCCCGGCTTTCCGGAGGGTATTACCGGTCCGGACCTGCTCGCGCGACTGCGCCGGCAGGCGGAGCGCTACGGCGCGATGATCGTGCAGGGCGCTGTCGACGCCGCGCGCCGGCGGGACGACGCGGGCTTCGAGGTCGACGCCGGCGATACCCGCCTCCGCGCGCAGTCGCTCATCCTGGCGACCGGCGTCGTGGACATCGAGCCCGAGCTGCCCAATCTGAAGGATGCCATCCGCCGCGGCCTGATTCGTCATTGTCCGATCTGCGATGGCTTCGAGGTCATCGACCAGCGCATCGGGGTCATCGGTGCAGGCGCCAAGGCGTTGCGGGAAGCGATGTTCCTGCGCCGCTATTCGGCCGACCTGACGGTGTTCACCCTAGGACGCGAACTGGATCTTTCCGCCGTGCAGCGCGCGGAGCTCGATGCCGCCGACATCGCCATCGTCGAGGCGCCGGTGGACGAGGTTTTCCTCGAGTCTGACGCCCTGGTCGGGTTGCAGACGGCCGATGGACGGGAGCATCGCTTCCAGACGCTGTACTCGGCGTTGGGGGCCGTGCCTCGCGCCGCCATCGCGGAACTGCTGGGCGCGACCTGCGAAACCGACGGCATGGTCGTCACCGACCGCCACCAGCGCACCTCGATCGATGGACTCTATGCGTGCGGCGACATCGTCCACGGCACGCTCAACCAGATCGCGGTCGGGACGGGGCATGCGGCGATTGCCGCTACCTCGATTCACAACGCGCTGCGTCCAAAACTTTGATCGCCCAGCCCGTAGGCCCGACGCGAACCAGTCCGCGCCCAAGGGCCGCGATGCCGCGTCGCTTGGAACTAGCGCCCGCGCGCGCTTGCCTTGCGCTGAACCATGCGCGGCGCGATGGGCATGGACGGCTTGCGCGCCCCCCCTTGCGGCTGGGGTTGCGGGATGCCGCCGCCCTTGGTCGTACCTTTCGGCGTGCCGCCTTTGCTCTTGGACATATCGATTCTCCGTGTCGCCGTGCACGCGGCCCCGATGTGGATCCGCATCGCGCACCGGGCGCTTAAGGCCCGCCGCGCGATCATGGCAGTGCCGGGCGCGGCAGGCAAGACGTACCGGGCCGGCGGCACCGGCCGGAGCACCCACGCCACGACTTAGTCGTCGAACGGCAAACCCACGTAGTTTTCGGCGAGGCTCGTTGCCGCGGCACGCGAGTGCACCACGTAGTCGAGCTGCGAGCGTTGCAAGCGCTGCCGAAAGGGATCCTGGTCGGCGGCGTGATGCAGCATCGAGGTCATGAACCACGAGAAGTGCTCGGCGCGCCACACCCTCCCGAGACACTTCGCCGAGTAATCATCGAGCAACGCCGTGGTGCCGGTACGGTAATGGGCGTCGAGCGCGTTCACCAGCACGCGGACGTCGGCGACGGCCAGGTTGAGACCCTTGGCGCCGGTAGGGGGCACGATGTGGGCGGCATCGCCCGCGAGGAACAGCCGGCCATGCTGCATGGGCTCGACGACGAAACTGCGCATCGAGACGATGTTTTTCTGTAGCACCGGCCCCTCCGCGAGCGACCAGCCATCGTCGGTCGCCAGACGGACATGCAGCTCCTGCCATACCCGCGCGTCGGGCCATGCCGCGAGGTCGTCCGCGGGATCGCACTGGACATAGAGCCGCTGCAGCTCGGGAGAGCGCATCGACACCAGCGCGAAGCCGCGTTCGTGGTACGCATAGATGAGTTCCTTCGCCGAAGCTCTAGCCTTCGCCAGGATTCCCAGCCAGCCGTAGGGATAGACACGCGTGAACTCGCGGCGCAGCGCGGATGGGATCGCCTGGCGGCACACGCCGTGGAAGCCGTCGCAGCCGGCGATGAACTCGCAGCGCAACTGGCGGCTGTTGCCTTCGTGTCCGTAGCGGATGGTAGGTGCTCGGGTATCGAGGTCATGGACCGAGACGCCTTCCACCTCGAAGCGCACGTCGCCCCCGGCAGCCAGCCGCGCCGCGACGAGATCCTTGATGACCTCGTGCTGGGCATAGACCGTGATCGCCCGGCCGCCGGTCAGCGCATGCAGATCGATCCGGTGACCGCGACCGCCGAAGCGCAGCTCGATGCCGTGGTGCACGAAGCCCTCGCGCTGCATGCGCTCCCCCACCCCGGATCGGGCGAGAGTATCGACCGTTCCCTGCTCGAGAACACCGGCACGGATCGTCCCTTCGATGGCTTCGCGGCTGCGACTCTCCAGCACCACCGACCCGATGCCGCGCAGGTGAAGGAGGTGAGAAAGCAGCAGTCCTGCCGGTCCCGCACCGACGATGCCGACCTGGGTGGACTCCTGCTGCATGTCACGCTCCGCGCGCCGGTGTCATGGGAGCGGATTGTCCCCGATGCCGGGATTGCTGTCACACGGCACTCACGCCCACCCGCGGACCGCCCGGTGGACGAACGCAGATCGAGCAGCGACCCGGTACCGGCTGCGCGATCGGAGGTGATGCCAGGGCGGAGCCGTTCCGGACGAGCCGCGAAGTGGCCACGACGGACAGGGAATGACCGAAGCGCGATGGCGTCGTCGCATGCGCGAGCGGTGTCCGTGGATCAGGTCACGCTGCGTGCCGCGACCGAGGCTGCACCTTCGGCGTCCGGGTCAGGCAGCCGCTCGTGCTTCGGTTTCGCGGGTACGCGCCGATGCCGGGGTGGAGGCGGGAGCGCTCCACACGGCATGCAAAGTGTCGATCAGCGCCTCGATCAAGGCATCGTCCTGGCGGGCGGAATCGTAGAGCAGCCAGAGCTGGGTGACCACCTCGACGTCGGGAAAGAGGGCGATGCGCCCCTCCCCGGCCGAGTGCTCGGCCAGCTCCCGTCGCACCAGGCTGGCGCCGACGCCTGCCTCGACGAGATTCACGATGACCGACTCGCTGTCGGCCTCGATCAGACGCTCGGGGAGCGCGGCATGGCCGCGAAACGCCTCGAGCACCACATGCCGATGCGAGCTGGTCGAGGGGGCCACCACCCACGGGCGCTCGGCGAGCGTCGGCCAGGACATCTCCGGAAGCTCCTCCTGCCAGCCCACCGGCATGGCCAGCACGTAATGGATATCGCGCAGCCTGACCGCCTCGACCCCCTCCGGTTGCGGCCCGAAGTAGAAACTCGCGTCGAGCGAGCCATTGCGCACCCACATGAGTGCCTCGTGCGAGACGGCCTGGTGGAGCTCGATCTCGACCTGGGGATAGCGATCCATCGCGAGGGCGAGCAACTCACCGACCCGAACCGTCGCCGGGTCGAGCACCGTCCCCAGGCTGAGCTTGCCGGTGGTCACCCCGCGAAGGTTCGCGGCCGCCTGTTGCAGTTGGGATACGGCGTGCAGGATGCGTTCGGCTTCCTCGAGCAGGACTCTCCCGGACGGCGTCAGGCTCATCCCGGATGGCGAGCGGCGGAAAAGATTCACCCCCAGGCCCTCTTCAAGGGCCTTGATCTGCGCCGAAAGCGCCGGCTGGCTCAAGTGGATGCTCTCCGCCGCCCGGGTAAGGTGCCCGTGCTTGGCGACGGCGATGAAAGAGCGTAGCTGGTTGAGGTCCATTTTTTTGTTAAGTGCTTGTATTTCCTAATGAAAAACGACTCGCAGCGGCATCGCCGGCAGAGGCACTTGACCATCGCACCTGACAACCGGCCTCATACCTATATCAGATTTTGCTGCGCCGCAATAGTTGCATCCGATGGCTGGACAATCGGTATCTTCGCTCTGGATCGCGACCATCCAAAAATACGATTGGCACTCGCACGAGGGGTGACCTAGACTTCGGACATTGCCAAAAAGGCTAGACAGGTCAAAAGCTTGCTAGTAAAGCCTATCATGATCACCCGTATCTCTACGCTCTTCGATTTCAACCCCTACAGCGCGGCTTTCATCCCCCTCGCCGACGCCGTCCTGCGTCCCTACGAGGCCCGGTCTGTCGACAATTTGGTGCGTCGCACCATGATGGTCGGCGAAAGCTCCGCCCGATTGACCGACGACGAAGTCGTGCGTTTGGCGCGCCAAGCCCGCCATGCGTACCTCGCCGAGGCCCTGCCCCGCTGGTGGCAGGCCGGCAAGGCGGGTTCCGGACGAGCGCTGCGTGCCACGGCAGCGGCGTTGCGCGCTTCGGCTGGACGCGTGCAACGCTGGCTCGACCGGCTCGAGGCAACCCGGCGGGAGCGCTACCTGGCCGATTCCACCGACGTCCATGATCTGGAACGTCGCATCCAAATCCTCGAGCGCACCGCGGTCCGCGGTACGTACTAGCCACAGTCACCAGCCGTCAGGCCTTCGTCGGGGACCGCACCAGGACGTCTGGAACATGAATTGCATCGCCTTGGTGTGGCCGCCCGTGTCCGCACCGGCGACCTCGAATTCCACTCTTCCTCCTCCTAGGGTGGAATCCTTCGAGCGCAACCTCGGTTGCGCTCGTTTTTTTTACTCGGCCGAGGTTTGCGTCACTTTCGCCCCTTGCCCGGTCCATCTCTAGAGCACCTATCCAAGGGGCAGCCATGAATTCCCTGTCCGTCGAACAACATCCTTTGTCCACGCTGGACCTGCTCGCACGGGTCCGCTTGCGTCCCTGTGACCGGGTCATGGCCACTGCCGAGGTCGCACGAAGCGACGCCTGGCTGGACGCCGCGTTCGACGCCGGACGGCAGGTTCGCAGCGAACTGGGCGCGCTCCTGGCCAGCTTCGCATCCGCGCGGCCGGACCCCGCGCCCTGATCGGCCGGACCTGTCGCGCCGTTCATCCCACGGCGCCGCGCGGTGGTCTGAAGTCAACTGAAGCGCCGCGCATGGCGTCCGACGACGGCGGTGAGGTCCCGGCCCCGGGCGCAACGACCACGCGGCAGCGCCCGCGTGTCGATTGCGTCGCGAACGGGTCCTTCGATCAGGCCGGACGCGGAGCGGGTGTGTGCTGGTGCTTCGCCAGCACGATCGCGCGGAAGTATTCGATGGTCCTGCCAAGTCCTGTTTCGAGCTCGACCTTTGGCGCCCAGTCGAGGACGCGTTGCGCCAGGCCGATGTCGGGCCGGCGCTGGCGTGGGTCGTCCTGGGGCAACGGCTCGTGGATCACCCGGGAGCTGGAGCCGGTGAGCCGGATGATCGTCTGGGCGATCGCGGCGATGCTGAGCTCGTGCGGATTGCCCAGGTTGATCGGCCCCGTCACCTCGGCGTCACTCTCCATCAGGCGCACCAGGCCGTCGACGAGATCGTCGACGTAGCACAGCGATCGGGTCTGGGCGCCGTCACCGTAGAGGGTGATCGGCTCGTTGCGCAGCGCCTGCATGATGAAGTTCGACACGACGCGACCGTCGGACGGATGCATGTTCGGTCCATAGGTGTTGAAGATCCGGGCCACCTTGATCTCCAGCCGATGCTGGCGGTGGTAGTCGAAGAACAACGTCTCCGCACACCGCTTGCCCTCGTCGTAGCACGAGCGCGGGCCAATCGGATTGACCCGTCCCCAGTAATCCTCGGTCTGCGGGTGGATCTCCGGGTCACCGTATACCTCGCTCGTCGAGGCCTGGAGGATGCGAGCCCGCACGCGCTTCGCGAGACCCAGCATGTTGATCGCGCCGTGCACCGAGGTCTTGGTGGTTTGCACCGGGTCGTGCTGATAGTGGACCGGCGAGGCGGGGCAGGCGAGGTTGTAGATGCGATCGACCTCGACATACAGCGGAAAGGTCACGTCGTGCCGGAGAATCTCGAAGTGCGGGTCGTCGAGCAAGGCCAGCACGTTGTCGCGCGAACCGGTGAAGAAGTTGTCGGCGCAGATGACCGCGCAACCGTCCCCGAGCAGGCGCTTGCATAGGTGCGATCCAAGGAAGCCGGCCCCCCCCGTTACCAGCACGCGCATCCGATCGTAGTTCCGCATGTCTTCCCCTTGGCTGGTCACGGTCTGTCCGCGGCCAGTGTCGGGAAGGCCGTGACATGCCATGGTAGCGGAGCCGATGGCAAACCGAGCGATGCCCCATCATGGCGCCCATGGAACACCTTCCCGCGGGCGCCGCCGCACCCGCCGCCGAGCAGGGCGGCGCGCCCCCGGGGCGACTGGTCCGCGTCGTCTTGCTGATGACGGCTGCGGGGGCAGCGTTCTACCTTGCGCTGGGATTCTGGGTGGGCTGGACCGAGCTCGCCGCAGCGATCGCGCGACTCGGCTGGTGGCTCGCGGCCGGCATCCCGGTCTCGCTGGTCGCGTACCTGGTCCGCTTCCTGCGGTGGGACTACTTGCTGCGACGGGTCGGCGCGCACGTGCCGTGGCGGGTGGGCTCGCGCATATTCCTGGCGGGACTGGCACTCACGGCCACGCCCGCGAAGGCCGGGGAGAACGTGCGCAGCGTGTTGCTCCTGCCGTGGGAGGTCCCGGTGGGCGCCAGCCTCGTGGTGTTCTTCGTCGAGCGACTGACCGACCTCATCGCGGTGCTGCTGCTGGCTGCCCTTACCGCAGGCGCATGGCACTGGTGGTGGATGCCCGGGACGGCCCTCATCGTCGGCACGGCGTTGCGCTGGCTGTTCGCGCACGGCCAGGCGGCGCGTCTTGCGGACGCGCTCGCGGCCTATCCACGGCTCGCGTGGGCGCGGGCGCTGCTCGCCGACGGCATGCAGGGCTACCTGCGCGCGTGGCGACTGCCGGTGGTCGCCGGCTGCATCGCGATCGGGACGCTCGCCTACGGGATGCAGGCGCTGCTGTTCGCGCTGTTCGTGCAACTCCTGTCGCCAACCATCGGCCTCCTGGCGTGCATCAACATCTTTACCGTGTCGACGCTCGCGGGCGCCGCTTCGATGCTTCCCGGCGGCCTCGGCGTGAACGAGATCACGATGATCGCGCTGCTCGGCCGGGAGGGCATGCCGCAAGCCGATGCCGCCGCCGCGGCCGTGGGGACGCGGCTGGTCGGCTTCTGGCTGGGGATCGCGATCGGCGCGGCATGCGTCGCGTCCTTTCGCTGGACCCGGCCGCCAACCTAGGGACTTTCGTCGCGGACGCCGGACGCGCTTCCGGACTCACGAGGCCTGGCGGCGTCGGCGCGGCGTGCGCGCGGACCGAGCGCGGCAAGCAGCGCCTCGACGACACTGGGATCGACCGGCTTGACGAGGTGGTGATCGAACCCCGCCTCCGCCGTACGCCGACGATCGTCCTTCTGCCCCCATCCCGTCAGCGCAGCCAGGACGACGTCCTCGAGCCCGGGCGTGCCCCGGATTCGACGGGCGACGGCATAGCCATCCATTCCCGGCATGCCGATATCCAGGAATACGAGCCCAGGGTGGTGGACCTTGGCGAGCTCGATTCCGGTCGCGCCGTCATACGCCACCTGTACCGCATGCCCTTGCAGTCGGAGCAGGATGGCGAGGCTGTTCGCGGCGTCCCGGTTGTCGTCGATGACGAGCACGGTGCTTCCGGCGGCGACATGCGCATCCGTGCTCCGGACCACGATCTCGGTCGGAACCCCTTGCAGCGGTCGAGCCGCAGGGAGCCGGATGACGAACTCGCTGCCGCAGCCAAGACCCGGGCTGCGTGCCTCCACCGAGCCGCCGTGCATCTCGGTGATGTTCTTGACCAGCGTGAGGCCGATCCCGAGGCCGCCGTGCGAGCGAGTGGAGGCCTGTTCGGACTGCACGAAGAGATCGAACACGTGCGGCAACATGTCGGGGGCGATGCCGATGCCGTTGTCACGTACGCCGAGTACGATCTCGCCTTCCTGGCGTCGCGCCCAGAGCACGATGCGGCCCTTGGCATCGGTGTATTTCGCGGAGTTGGCGAGAAGATTGCCGATCACCTGCGCCAGGCGCACCGGATCCGCCTCGACCGCAAGGGAATCGTCCGACACGGCAAGGTCGAGGCGATGACCCTGCACATCCAGGGCCGGCTGGGCCGTTTCCACGGCCCGCGCAATCACGCCGGCGAGCTCCAGGCGCTGCAGCCGCAATTCGATCTTGCCGCGCATGACCCGGGATACGTCGAGCAGGTCGTCGACTAGACGCACCAGATGCTCGACCTGGCGCTCCATGACCCCCATCGTCTGTTGCGCGATCACGCCTTCGACGCGAGGCATCTTGAGGATCTGCAAGGCGTTGCGAATCGGCGCGAGGGGGTTGCGCAGCTCGTGGGCAAGCGTCGCGAGGAATTCGTCCTTGCGCCGGTCCGTCTCCCGCAGCGTTTCCTCCATCCGCTTGATCTCGCTGATGTCGGTGTTCGTGCCGCACCAGTACACGATCTGGCCGGCGGCGTCGCGCAACGGATTCACCCGGGTCAGGAACGGGCGGAACACATGGTCGGCGCCGCGCAGCGGAAACACCATGTCGAACGGCTCGCCACGCGCGACCGAGCCGCGCCACCGCTCCAGCACCTGCGGCAGCACGCTCGGGTCGTGCACCGATTGCCATCCCCAGCCCTCCATCTCCCGCGGCGTAGTCCCCGTGTACTCGTACCAGCGGCGGTTGTACCAAAAGATATGGCCGTCAGCGCGCGCCATCCAGGCGAGTTGCGGGATGGTGTCGGCGAGCAGGCGGAGCTTCCCTTCGCTCTCGAGCAGCGCGGCTTCCGCCTTGCGCCGGGCGGTAATGTCCTCGTGCACCAGCACGACCTCGCGCACGTCCCCCGATTCGTCCTTGAGCGGATAGGCGACCGCGCCGACCCAGCGCACGGCATCCTCGTGCTGCGAGCGCTCGGGAATGGTCAGGTTGGGATCGTAGGCGATCGGCGGGATGACGACGGGCTGTCCCGCGAACGCCCGCTCGAGATGGCCGCGTATGCCCTTTTGATCGAGTTGCGGATCGGCAAGGATGTTGTACTCCGGAATGTCCCCGGGCTCGACGCCCCACAGGTCCTTCCAGGCCTGGTTGACCATCGCGATCCGGCCATCCGGCGAAAACACCTGGACGCTGAACGGGGCCTGCTCCACCAGCGCCCGGAAGCTCGCCTCGCTCGCCCGCAGCGCCTGCTCGGTCCGCTTGCGCGCCGTGACGTCGCGTGTGAAGCAGCGGATATGGTCGAGACGGCCGGCGTCGAAGACGGGCACGGTATCCACGAGCACGTCGCGCAGCGCACCATCGCCGCGCTTCAGCCGCAGCGCGTAATCGCGCACGACCTCGCCCCGACGCAGCCGTTCGACCAGATCGCGACTGCGCTCGTCGACTCCGATCTCGCCGAGGCTGCGTCCCAGGTACTCGGCCTCGACGACACCGATCAGGGTGACGTGGGCGGCATTCGCGTACAGCACGATTCCCTCCGGGCTCACCAGGAGCACCGGCACCGGCATGTCGTCGAACACGTCGCGTACGGTCGTGGGAAAAAGAGGCGTCATGGTGCGGGGCGATGATAGCCGGGAAACGTACCGACCCCCTCAGCGGTGGACGCGCGGTTGGCGTCTTTGCCATGGGCAGTCGCCGTGCGGCGACAACCACCGGCCCCGCGTGCAAGTCATACCGGTTAGCGCCGATCGGTCCGTCCGGACACGCGCCAATCTCCAGGCTACGGCGGTTGGAGCACGCCAAGCCCGCGGCTTTCCGATCATGGAGCGCGGCTGCTGGTTCGCGCGTTCCGAACCGCGTATCCTTCGGCGACAGCGCGTTCGCATCCTGGCGATGACATGGTTTCGATCCCACCCACCGTCACCGCGATCATTCCGACCTACAACTGGTGCAGCGTGCTGCCACACGCCATCGGCAGCGTGCTTGGCCAGACGTTCACCGACTTCGAGCTCCTGGTGATCGGCGACGGCTGTACCGACGAATCCGAATCCGTCGTGAAAAGCGTCGCCGATCCGCGTGTGCGCTGGGTCGGTTTGCCGGTCAACACCGGGCATCAATCCGGTCCCAACAACGAGGGCTTGCGCCAGGCGCGCGGCCACCTGATCGCGTACCTCGGCCACGACGACCTCTGGATGCCGCATCACCTCGAATGCCTGGTCGCTGCCATCCGCGCCGGCGCCGACCTCGCCTACGGGATCACCGCGATGATCGGTCCGGAGGGTCGCTATGCGGAAATGATGCCGCTCGGGTCACGCTATCGACCCGGCGACTGGCTGCCACCGTCCTGTGTCGTCCACCGGCGCGAGGTGACGGAGGCCGTTGGCGGATGGCGACATTCCCGCGACCTCGATACCGACCCCGAGCGCGAGCTCTGGAACCGTGCGCATGTGGCTGGCTACCGGATGTCGTTCGTAGCGCGTCTCACGATGGTCAAGTTTCCCGCGCTCTGGCGACGCAATGCGTATCGCGCGCGTCCTTGCCACGAGCAGGCGGCATGGCTGCAGCGGATACGCACCGAGCCGGGGATCGAAACTGTCGAGCTCGCCCGCCTTCGATCCTCCACGCAACCGCTGCCGATCGAGCGCCTGAAGCGCGCGTGGCGCCGACTTGCAATCGGTTCGCCGCTGCTGCGACCTCGACACAAGGGCGTGCTTCATGCACGGCGCCGGCACTTCAAGGGATTGGACGATGCAGGATCGGCCTGACCACCGACCGGCCGGCCACCAACGCGTGACGCGACATGCCACGCCCCGGTCATTCACGAGCGCGGCACGACACCCGGTAGCGACGTTGCGTGCCCGCGCCACGCGGCACGCCGTGCAGTGCTTGCGTTAACGAAAGAGATCCCACCATGCTCGCCAGTGCCAGAAAAGATCCGCAACTGATTGACGACCGTTGGCAGCTCCTTGACGAGCGCATCGCGGGGGTCCATGTGCACGAGGTGCTGCACGTGCCGCGCAATCACGGGGTGATCACCGAGCTTTATCGCCCGGAGTGGGACCCGACCGGGCTACCGGTGGTGCATGCGTACCAGTCGCGGCTCTATCCCGGCGCCATCGGCGCCTGGAGTTGCCACGCACGCACCATCGACCGGCTGTTCGTCAACCAGGGCAGCCTCAAGATCGTGCTGTTCGACGGCCGGGAGGACAGCAAGACCGCGGGCCGCGTCCACGAGCTGTACGCAGGGGACGCGAGGCCGGCGCTGGTGATCGTGCCGGTAGGGGTGTGGCACGGCCTGCAAAATCTCGGCGACTCGGACGCGCTGGTGATGAATTTCCCGACGTGCGCCTACGACTACACCGATCCGGACCATTACCGGCTGCCGGTCGACACCCCGGAGATCCCTTACACGTGGAGCGGCCGCGACGGTGGCGTCAGGCTGCGTGGTCGCTGAGCAAGGTGCCGGGCGCGGTCGATGCGCAACAGTTGGGCGCCAGCCCGCATCACCCGTCGAGCAGCCGCTGCCTGCGCCCTCCCGCCAGAATCGATGAATCGAGGTTTCGCAGGCCCGGGGCAGCTCCCGTCAACTTACCGCACGACTTGCAAAAAAAAGCCCGCGGGTCGATGCGACGCGCAGGCTCTTGTTTTGTTGGTGGCCAAGGGCGGAATTGAACCACCGACACAAGGATTTTCAGTCCTCTGCTCTACCAACTGAGCTACTTGGCCTGGGGCAACTGCGAATTTTACCCGATTTTGCCCGGCGCGCGACAGGAGCGTTGCGTCCGCGAGAGTGAGGCCGTCCCGAAGCTCGGCCGATACGTCAACGCGATCGACACAACGGCGCGATCGACACAACGGCGCGATCGACACAACGGCGCGATTGACCGCAACGCACGCTCGACCCTACGTGCAGCCTAAACCGAATGCCCATCGCCGGCTCACGACGGCGCGGGCCACGGCACCCGCCTCGGCGAAAAGGACCTTGCCCACCATGCCGGGACGCGGTGCACAATCCTGCAAGTGTCCTCGTCCTCCCGGCACGACGTAGGTTACGATGCGGGCGCGCCCGAAACCATCACGAATCGGAGGTCATCTTGTCTCGCCATCTCGTCTGCATCACGTTCGACTTCGACGCCATGTCCGGCATGATCGCACGCGGGTTGACGACGGCCACGCCGGTGTCGCGCGGGGAGTTCGGCGCGACCGCCGTGCCGCGCATCCTCGCCCTCCTGCGCAAGTACGACGTCCCGACCACCTGGTTCATTCCGGGCTTTACCCTGGAAACGTACCCGGCGCGATGCGCTGAAGTGCACGTCGCCGGGCACGAGATCGGCCACCACGGCTGGACGCACATGCCGCCGAACGACATGACCCGCGAGCAGGAATCGGCGGGCCTGGTGCGTGCCAACGAGGCCATTCACAAGCTGACCGGGCGCTACGCGCGTGGCTATCGCTCGCCGTCGTGGGACCTGTCCCCCCATTCGATCGAACTCCTGATCGAGCACGACTTCCTCTATGAGAGCAGCATGATGGGGGACGACTACACGCCCTATCGGGTGCGGCGCGGCGACGTGGTCGAGCTGGAAAAGCCCATGGTGTTCGGAGCGCCGACGCCGCTGATCGAGATGCCCATCAGCTGGACGCTGGACGACTTCCCGCACTTCGAGTTCCTGCGCATGAAGACGTCGCTGATGCCCGGACTCATGAACGCCCAGGCCGTGGTCGACAACTGGATCAACGACTACCTATACCTGCGCGACAACTTCGACTGGGGTGTGATCACCTACACCTTTCACCCATTTGTCATCGGCCGGGGCCACCGGATGATAGCGCTCGAAAAACTGCTGCGCACGATGGCCGAGGGCGGCGCCCAGTTCGTCACGATGGAGGACGCGGCACGCGAATACGACACGCGAGTACCGTTCGCGGGCGACGCGCGCAATACCCGCGCCAAGGCCTAAAGCGGAGCCCTGCTATGGCCACCATGACCACACACGACGGCCTCGCGGTAGCCTACGCCGTCCACGATTTCACCGACCCCTGGAGGCGTGCCGACACGCTGCTCCTCCTGCACGCCGCCATGGGCAACTCGCGGCGCTGGTTTCGCTGGATCCCGCGCCTCGCGCGCAACTTCCGGGTCGTGACGATGGATCTGCGCGGTCACGGCGCGTCGGAAATTCCAGCTCCCGACGCCCCGTTCTCCCTCGGGCAGCTCGTCGACGACGCCCGGCAGGTCCTCGACGCAGTCGAGGCACCGGCGGCGCACGTCGTGGGTAACTCAGCGGGGGGCTATGTCGCGCAGCAACTGGCGATCCATCACGCCGCGCGCGTGAAGACGCTCGCACTCTTCGGCGCGACGCCCGGGCTGAAACACAGCCAGGCGCTGACCTGGATACCGCGCATCCAGGAGATCGGCCTGAAGCGCTTCCTCGCCGATACGATCGAGCAACGCTTCGATCGGAACGCCGAACCTGACCTGATCGCATGGTTCATCGAGCAGGCGGGGTCGAACGACCCGGCGTTCATCGCGCGCTTCGTGACCCACATGTGCACGCACGATTTCATGGATGATGTGCACCGTATCGGCTGTCCCACGCTGATCGTTGCGGCGGGCCGCGAAGCGATCGGCCACGCCAGCGCGTACGACGAGATGCAGGCGCGGATTCCGGACGCGACTCTGGTGAAGATCGATACGGCCGCGCACAACATCTGCGACGGCTACGCCGAGCGCTGCGTCGACGAGCTGCTCGCGTTCCTGGGCGAGCAGACGGGGATCGAGCCGAAGAGCCTTCAGTAGGCGGAGCGGCCGCCGTCGGCGGGGATCGCCGCTCCGGTGATCATGCGCGACTCGGAAGACGCCAGGAACAGGGCGATATGGGCAATGTCCTCGGGCTCGCCGAACCAGAATGGGTAGTGCTTCACTTGCCCAGTGGCATCCTGGCGGTCCGGCACCGCGCCCGGCCGATCGGGAATGCCGTAGGTGCGCCGGATGCGCTCGGTGTTGATGCGGCCGGCACAGATCGCATTGACGCGAACATTGTCCTTGGCGTGGGCGCCGGCGAGAGCCCGGGTGAGCGAGACGATGGCGCCCTTGGCGGCGGTATAGACATGCGCATGGCTCGCGCCGCGCAAGGCGGCTCCCGACGACATGTTGACCACCGCGCCGCCACCCGCGGTCACGATATGCGGAATCACGTGGCGGCAGCACAGGATCGTGCCCTTGAGATCCACGGCCATCGTGCGCTCGAACACGGCGAGGTCGACATCGGTGACCCACGAGTCCTCGGGCAGCGACCCTCCGGCGCAGTTGAACAGCAGATCGAGACGACCGAACCGCGCCACGGCCGCTGTCACCGCCGCCGCGACGCTGTCGTCCCGGCTGACGTCGCACATCACGTACAGTGCCTGACCGCCCTGGGCGGCGACGTGCGCAGCGGTCGCCTGCCCGGCGTCGGCATCGACGTCGGCCACGATGACCGCCGCGCCTTCGCGGGCGAAGCACTCGGCGGCGGCGCGCCCGATGCCGGCGCCCGCGCCACTGATGAATGCGACACGGCTGCGGAGGCGTTCCATCCTCAGTCGATCTTGATGCCGGCCTGCTTCACGACCTTGGCCCATTTTTCGGTATCCGCGCGGGCGCGACCGGCCCACGCCTCCGGCGTGCCCCCGCCCACGTCGTAGCCCAAGTCGGCAACGCGGGACTTGATCTCCGGCATCTGCAGCACCCGGTTCAACTCGGCATTGAGCCGGGCCACGATGTCGGGCGGCGTGCCCGCCGGCGCGAACAGCCCCCAGTTGGTGCCGGCGTCGACGCCGGGGTAGCCCGATTCCGCAAACGTCGGCACGTCCGGCATCGCCGGGTTGCGCTTGTCGCCGGTCACGGCAATGGCGCGCAATCGACCGGACTCGACGAACTGCCGTGCGGAGCTGATGCCGGCGAAATTCATCTGCACCTGGCCCGCCACCACGTCGGCAATGGCCGGCCCGGTGCCCTTGTAGGGGACGTGCACAGCATCGATTCCTGCCACCATCTTGAACAATTCGCCGGCCAGATGGGTGGACGCGCCATTCCCGCCCGAAGCATAGGCAAGCGAACCCGGCTTGGCCTTGCCGAGCGCGACCAGCTCCTTCACGCTCTTGGCAGGCACCGAGGGATGAACGACCAGGATGACCGGCGCGGATGCGAGATGGATCACCGGCGCGAGGTCCTTCACGCTGTCATAAGGGAGCTTGGGATGGAGGCTCGGATTCACGCTGTAGGACGTGTCGACCGCAAGCAGCGTGTAGCCATCCGCGGGCGCTTTCACCACCAGCTCCGTGCCGATGATGCTGCTCGCGCCGGGACGGTTGTCGATGACGATCTGCTGCCCCAACCCCTCGGACAGCTTGGGGGCCAGGATGCGCATCAGGATGTCGGTGCCGCCACCGGGCGCAAATGGCACGATCAACCGGACGGGCCGATTGGGATAGGACTGGGCCTGGGATTGGGCTGCCGCCGTCCATGGCAGGAGCACGGCACCTAACCCCGCGCACAACGTCAACAACAACCGGATGCGACTTCGTTGCATGTCCTTCCTCCTCGATGGCGCGGCAAGCCGGCGAGCCGGAACCGCAAAGAAATGTCTACGCAAAGAACGCTTCCAGTGCCTGGCGCGTGTCGTCCGGCGCCTCCTCGGCCAGGAAATGGGCGCAAGGCAGCGCCTGGCCACGCACGTCGTCCGCGACGCCGCGCCAATCCGCGAGCGGCTCGAACATCCGGTTGACGACGCCCTCGGTTCCCCACAGGGCGAGCAGCGGACAACGCACACGCGTCGCTGCGTCCGCTGCATCGTGCTCCAGATCGATGCTGGCCGCGGCACGATAATCTTCGCACGTCGCATGAATCGTGCGCGGATCGGCAAAGCAACGCTCGTACTCGGCAAGCGCCCACGGGTCGAAATATTCCACTCCCCGCGACCATCCGCCGATCTTCTTGCGCAGGTAATACACGGGATCGGCGCCGATCAGGCGCTCGGGCAGATCGAAGGGCTGGATCAGGAAAAACCAGTGGTAATAGGCCGTGGCGAAAGCCTGGTTGGTCCGGCCATACATGACCCGAGTCGGCGAGATGTCGAGCACGGCGACCCGCTCGACCCGTTGCGGATGATCCAGCGCGAGCCGATGCGCGACCCGGCCACCCCGATCGTGGCCGGCGAGGCGGAACCGCCCGAAGCCAAGTGCCTGCATGAGCTCGGCCTGGTCCGCCGCCATCGCCCGCTTCGAATAGTTGCCATGGCGCACCCCGCCTTCCGGCTTGGCCGAGTCGCCATAGCCGCGCAGGTCGCTGCATACCACGGTGAACCGCTCGGCAAGGCGGGGCGCGATCTTGTGCCACATCGCGTGCGTCTGCGGATAGCCATGCAGCAGCAGGAGCGGCGGGCCGCTGCCGCCGATCACGCACGCGATTTCGGCACCGGATGCGGCGATGCGGCGCGCTTCGAACCCGGGGAACAGCCCGGCATCGGCAGATGCCACGGCAGTCACTCCGCAACCAGCTGCTGTGCTCGCGCGGTGTCGATGCCGACCGACGCCGCCGCCGCGAGCAGGTCGGCCCACGTCTTGTCGTCCAGCGGCACGCCGGCTTGCAACCGCGCCTCGCGGATGCGCCGTTCGACGTCGCCCGGAGCGAGCACGGGCGCATCGGCCTGCGCAGGCGGCGACGCCTTGACCCAGTCCACGAAACGCCGCGCTTCCTGCATGACCCCACCGCTGGCATCGTAGACGCCGGGCGCGATGTAGATCGACAGCATGTTGTTGCGCAGCACCGGATCGTCGGGATCGGAGCTCCTGCCCGTGGACACGGCGCCGGCCAGGAGATCGGTGACCATCGACAGGCCCGAGCCCTTGTGCGCGCCGACGGTGAGCAACGCTCCGCCGTCGTAGAAGTCCTTCGGATCGGTCGTCGGCTCGCCCCGCTTGTCGATGATCCAGCCTTCCGGCACCTTCTCGCCCTTGTTGAGCGCGACCATGAGCTTGCCTTCGGCGACCGTCGAGGTGGTCACGTCCAGGATGACCGGTTCCGCGCCGGAAAGAGGCACACCGATGCAAATCGGATTGGTCGAGAGCCGCCGGTCGCTCCCCCCGAAGGGCGCGACGCGTTGCGCACCGGAGGTGTTCAGGAAATGGATGGACACCTGCCCGGCCTTCGCGGCGATTTCCGCCCAATCGCCGACGCGGCCGAGATGCCCGCAATTGCGAAGCCCGATCAGGGCAATGCCGGTCTTCGCCGCCTTCTCGATCCCCAGGTTGGTCGCGAACTCGCCGATCACCTGCCCGAAGCCCCGGTTGCCGTCGACAATCGCGATGGTGTCGCTTTCGAACACAACCGTAGGCGCCTGGTTGGGGCACAGGATGCCTTCCTGCACCCACTCGAGGTACTTCCCGACCCGAAGGACACCATGCGACTCGTGACCGACGAGATTGGCATCCACGAGACGGCGTGCGACCATCTCTGCTTCGCGGCTATTGCAGCCGGCTCCATGCATGATCGCCGCCACGAAGGCCACGAGCTTGGCTGCGGAAATGTTGTTCATGGTGTCGACCCGGTCATCGCGGAGGGGAACGCGGCAAAATGATTGCAGGGATCACGCAACCGTCGCGCAACCCTTGAATTATACGCAGGGGACGCTCGCATACCGGGGGGCGCTGCTCGCGCTGCACGCCCTGAACCCGGATCGCACGCCCGCGGTCCAAGCCGGTAACCACGATCGGAGACGCGGGGCACGAACGGCACGGCGCCACGGTCGCACCGGTCGCTGCACTGCCCACCGCAACGCCGGCGCCGATGCGCCCGGGCAACATCGCTGCCTCAAGGAGGATAGCCATGACGTCGTGGATCCATGTGTCGACCCGCCGTGCCGGCCAGGGCGCGCTCGTTGCGGCCCTCACCGCCATGTGGATGTTCGCTGCGGTACTGTCACTCGGCGCCTGCGCGGCCACACCCTCGGAGTCGACCCGGGAGGACGCGGCGGGCGCACCGGCACTGCGCGCCGAAGCAGCTCGCCTGTTCGGTGCGGTCGTCAAGGTCGAGGCACGCGCCGTGCCGGACGCGCGCAGCAACGCGACCCTCGGTGCCGAGCGCGAAGGCACCGGGGTGGTGATCGGCGACGATGGCCTCGTGCTCACGATCGGGTACCTCGTCGTCGAGGCCGAGGAGGTCCGGATCATCGACAGCCGCGGTGGCACCCACTCGGCGAAAATCGTCGGTTACGACCACCAGACCGGGCTCGCGCTGCTGCGCCCCATCGATCGCGTCGACATCGTGCCCGTCGCATTGGGGGACTCCGCGGGGCTGGACGAAAAGTCGCCGGTCATGATCGTGAATTACCAGGGTCCTGCCGACGTCACCCTTGCGTTCGTCGTATCGCGCCGGCCGTTCACGGGCAGCTGGGAATATGCCCTCGACAGTGCCATTTTCACCGCACCGCCGACTTCTCGATGGAGTGGTGCCGGACTATTCGGCAGTGATGGACGGCTGCTCGGGATTGGCTCGCTGGTCGTGCGCGATGCCCTGAAAGGCGACGCATCGCTGCCGGGCAACATGTTCGTGCCGATCGACGTGCTGAAGCCCGTGCTCGACGACCTGGTGCGCGCCGGTCGCCGGACGGGCCCGGCGCGACCCTGGCTGGGCATCAGCGCCGACGAGGTGCAGGGGCGCCTGTTCGTTACCCGGGTTTCGCCGGAAGGACCCGCGGCCAAGGCCGGCGTCGCCACCGGCGACATCATCCTCGGCGTGGGACGCGACGGGGTGCGTTCGCAGGCCGACTTCTACCGGAGGATCTGGGCGTACGGCAACGCCGGCATGGACATTCCGCTGCGCGTTCTGCATGACCTCGATATTCTCGACATCAAGGTGCGTTCGATCGACCGGACGGAGTATTTCACGCCGCGTACCGTGCACTGATCGTCCGCCCTCGCGGTGATGTGAGATGCGCGGCTCACGGCCGCTGCGCCATGCTGCGTCGCGCGGGCTGGCGTCGACCGTGCGCTGCGCTCGGGTAAAATCGGCCGCCCGGCGCCCTGCCGGTTCTTCGGCCCCTCGTGCTGCGCCCGTCGATGGTCCTCTACGCCGCTACGATTTTCGCGAGCGCATTCCTGCTCTTCCTGGTCCAGCCGATCGTCGCCAAGGAGATCCTGCCCTGGTTCGGCGGCTCGGCGGCAGTCTGGACCACATGCCTGGTGTTTTTCCAGGTGACGCTGCTGGCAGGGTACTTCTACGCGGATCTCGTCGTGCACCGGCTCGCGCCGCGCCGGCAGGTGCGTCTGCACGTGGCGCTGCTTGCCCTCTCGGCGCTTCTGTTGCCGATCATTCCGGGCATCCACTGGAAGCCCGACGGCACCGAGAATCCCTTATGGCTGATCCTCGGGCTGCTCGCAGTCACCATCGGCCTGCCGTTCTTCCTGCTGTCTATCACCAGTCCACTGGTGCAGGCCTGGGTTGCGCGCGCCAATCCCGGGACCAATCCCTATCGACTGTTCGCCCTCTCGAATCTCGCGTCGATGCTGGCCTTGCTGGGCTATCCGCTGGTGCTCGAGCCCCTTGCTGCGACCCGCGCGCAGGCAATCGGCTGGTCGGCCACCTACGTGATCTTCGCCATGCTCTGCGCGGCCGCCGGCTGGCGCACGCTCAAGGTCATGCCCGGACCGGCAGCGGTCATGGCCGGCCGCGCCGTTTCGAGCGCAACCACATCGCCACGTCCGAGCGTCGCCCTGCAGGCGCGATGGGTTGCGCTGGCCGCCACGGCGTCGATGCTCCTGCTCGCGGTTTCGAATCACGTCACCCAGAATATCGCCGCGGTTCCGCTGCTGTGGATTCTTCCCCTCGCCATCTACCTGCTGACCTTCATCCTGGCGTTCGACGGCTCGGGGTGGTACCCACGCCATCTGT
The DNA here is from genome assembly GCA_040006895.1 of Casimicrobiaceae bacterium. Taxonomy (GTDB): domain Bacteria; phylum Pseudomonadota; class Gammaproteobacteria; order Burkholderiales; family Casimicrobiaceae; genus CAIWHR01. The sequence continues at coordinate 21,499 of JBDTWB010000033.1, forward strand.
TCCTCGCGGTACTCACTGCATCGCTAGGCACCATGGCATGGACGCTCGCCGATCCAAACCTGACCCACGTATTGCCGTTCCAGCTCGTGGTGTTCTGCGGGGGCCTCTTCGTCGCCTGCATGTTCTGCCACGGCGAGCTGGTGCTGCTGAAGCCCCCGCCGCTCAATCTCACCCGTTTCTACCTCATGATCTCGATCGGCGGCGCCGCGGGATCCGTTCTGGTGGGAATCGTGGCGCCGCTGGTGCTGCAGGCTTATTTCGAGCTGTCGCTCGGCCTCGTGCTGTGCGCGTTCCTGCTGATGCTCCAGGTGCGCCGCGATCGAGCGTTGTTCCGGGCGTTGGCGGGTCTCGCGGTGGCGGCCACCTTGGTCTCGACGATCGTGACGGTGCAGCGCTTCTACACCGACACAATCGTGGCAACCCGCAATTTCTACGGCGTGCTGCGGGTGCTCGAGACACCGGCCGGCACCGCGACGCGCCGTTCGCTGGTGCACGGCACGATCCTCCACGGCACCCAGTACCTCGCCCGCGAACTTTCCCGTCGCCCGACCACCTACTACACCGCCACGTCCGGGATCGGGCGGCTGCTGGAGTCGGTGCATCCCCGGCTTGCCGCGCTCAAGGTCGGCGTGATCGGCCTCGGCACGGGCACGCTGGCGACCTGGGGCAGCACGGGCGATGTCTACCGCTTCTACGACATCGATCCGGACGTGCCGCGGGTTGCCCGGCAATACTTCACCTACCTGCGGGACAGCGAAGCCACCATCGAGATCGCCCTCGGCGATGCGCGGTTGAGCCTGGAGCGCGAGGCGCCGCAGGGCTTCGACATCCTCGTCGTCGACGCCTTCTCGAGCGATGCGATCCCGGTGCACCTCATCACCCGCGAAGCGCTGGCCGTCTACCTGCGCCATATGAAGCCCGACGGGGTCGTGGCGTTCCACGTGACCAATCGCTTCCTCGATCTCGTCCCGGTCGTCGAGGCGCTTGCCCACGATCGTGGGCTGTCGGCGATCTACATCCGCGACGAGGGGGCCGACAGCCTCGCGAGCAAAAGCGACTGGGTCCTGCTCGCCACCGACCGGGCGTCGCTCGCGCGTCGCGGTCTCGCCGCGGCCGCCACGCCGATCGTGGCGCGCCGCGGCTGGCGGATCTGGACCGACGACTTCAACAACCTGCTGCAGGTACTGAAGTAGACCGAGCACAGGTCTAGAATGTCCCGATGAGCGTGCGTTACGGTGGCGACCCCGTCAGGCATCACCCGGTTGGCCTCGACGCCGACCCCGGGCCTTACCGCGCCATCAACCATCGCCCGGATACCCGGACGATCGAAGTCATCGACCAGACCATGCTGCCGCACGCGCTGGTGCGTATCACGATCGACGACAGCAACGGTGCGGCACTGGCCATCCGCAAGATGATCATCCGTGGCGCGCCGCTGATCGGCGCAGTCGCTGCCTACGGACTCGCTCTGGCGCTGGACACCGACGCGTCGGACGCGGGCCTCGCCCAGGCCCACGGCGCGCTCCTCGCGACACGCCCCACGGCGGTCAACCTCCGCTGGGCGCTGGATCGTGTGCGCGACCGGGTCGCGGTGCTGCCGCCGGCGGAGCGCGCGAACCAGGCGTGGACCGAGGCGGATCGCATCGTTGCCGAGGACATTCACATCAACCGGGCGATCGGCCACTACGGTCACGCGCTGCTGCGCGGCATCGCCGAGCGCAAGCCGGGACCGATCAACGTCATGACCCATTGCAACGCCGGTGCGCTCGCCACCTGCGGGTGGGGCACGGCGACCGCGGCCGTCTTCCGCGCCCACTCGGAAGGCCTGCCGGTGCATGTCTGGATCAGCGAGACCCGACCGCGGCTGCAGGGGGCCAATCTGACCGCCTGGGAATGCGACCAGCGCGGCGTGCCGCATACCCTCTTCAGCGACAGCGCCGGCGCGCTGCTGATGCGCCGCGGCGACGTCGACATCGTGCTCGTCGGGGCCGACCGCGTTGCGGCCAACGGCGATACGTGCAACAAGATCGGCACGTACGGCAAGGCCCTCGCGGCCGCGGATAACCGCGTGCCCTTCTATGTCGCCATGCCGTCGCCGACCCTCGATGCGCAGCTGGCCTCGGGTGATGGCATTCCGATCGAGGCGCGCGGCCCCGAGGAAGTTCTCGCCATCCACGGCCGCGACGCCTATGGCCAGCTCACCTCCGTCGAAATCGCCCCGCCCGGGACCCGCGCGGTGAATTACGCGTTCGACGTAACCCCGGCCCGCTTGGTGGCCGGGCTCGTCACCGAGCGCGGCGTGATCGACGCGACGACGGACGCGATCGCTCGCGCCTTTCCCGAACGTTTCGGTCGATGAGTGGGCCGTCCCGGGCGGAATGGGCGCTGCGCGTGGATGTGGTCACGACTGCCCGGGCGATGAACGCGTCGGGGCTCAATCGGGGAACGTCGGGCAATGTCAGCACGCGCCTGGCGCTCGACGGGTTCGACGGCTTCCTCGTCACGCCGAGCGGCATGGCCTATGAGCGCATCGGCCCCGCCGACGTCGTGGCGCTCGACACGCATGGCAGCCCGCGCGACGCCGACGCGCCGGTCCCCTCGTCCGAATGGCGGTTCCACGGTGCGATCTATGCGGCGCGCCCGGAAGCGAACGCGATCGTGCACACCCATTCGGTGTTCGCGACCGCGCTGGCGTGCCATGGCCTTAACATTCCGCCGTTCCACTACATGATTGCCATGGCGGGCGGTCATGACGTGCGCTGCGCGCCGTATGCGCGGTTCGGCACCCACGAGTTGGCTGACGCGGTGTTGACGGCGCTGGCCGGCCGCACGGCCTGCCTCATGGCGAACCACGGGATGGTCGCCATCGGTCCGGACCTCGACCGCGCCCTCGCGCTGGCACGCGAGATCGAAACCCTTGCCGAGACCTATTGGCGCGCCCGGCAGATAGGCGAGCCCATGCTGTTGAGCAGCGCCGAGATGACAGCTGTGATCGACAGATTTGCGCACTACGGACAACGCTGAAGAAGGTCGGTCGTTCCTGCGCGGTGCGCAAGCCTGACCCTCGCCGCCGTTGCAGCAACCCGGGATCGATTGCGCGCCGCTCGTCGGATAGTCGCTGCAACGACCCTCGCCGGGGCTTCAATTCCTTGTTGCGACGCCGATATGACGTTAGCATTGCCGCCGATCGTGTCTCTTGTTCCCCCGCTGCCGACCCTCCATTGATGCTGACCCTCCTTCGGCCCTTCGCCGCTCGCGCGATCCTTGCGCTCGTGCTGGGCGGCCTGCTCGTGCCGACCGCACGCGCGCACCAGGAGCGTGACGCCCTCGAGGCCGCTCCGCTCGGTCCATCGGCCGAGGCTGCCTTAGAAAAATTCGCGGGCGTGGTACGGCGCACGACCATCGACGATCGCGTCGCCGGGGTGGTCGTCGACTTCTATGCGCTCGAGCTCGACGACGGTCGCGCCGTTCCGCTCAAGAATTTGCAAGTCGCGCTCCCCGATGGCGGCTACGTCGAGGCGACCGGGCGGCGCAACGGCAAGTCGCTGTTCGTGGAGGCAGTCCGCGACGCCCCGATGCCGGCGGGGCGCGCCCTGGTTGCCCGCAAATCCGCCGGCGTGCCCGCGCAGGTCGAGGGCACCCTGGCAATGTTGCACGCCGACTTCTTCAACGACGACCGGAGTGAATTCGTCTTCGAGGTGCACGACGCGCAAGGTTCACCCACGGTGCTCGACCTGCCCGTCGCGCCGGAAGCACTGCAGCGCGGCATGCAGGTGATCGCCGAAGGTCATCGCAGCACGGCGAACGGGCATCTCACCCCCGTGCGGATCACGATCCTCGCCATGCCCGTGCAGGTGCGCAGCAAGGACATGGTCAAGGCCGTGCGCACCAGCAGCACCCTCGTCATCCTCATGACCTTCACCGATTCTCCTGCAGCCCCGTTCACCCAGGCACAGGTCCAGTCGGTGTTCGCAGGGGGGCCGGGAACCGGCAGCGTGACCGAGTACTTCAAGGAGGTCTCGTACGGCCAGCAGCTGCTCAACGCCACCGTGACCAGCTGGCTGCCGACCAACGCTGCCACGCCGCCGAGCTGCGACTGGAGCCGAATGGCGACCCTGGGCCGGAGCGCCGCGAGCAGTGCCGGATACAACCTCAACAGCTACCAGTACGTCGTCTACGTGTTCCCGCAGGTCAGCTCATGCGGCTGGATCGGACTCGGCTACGTGGGCGCGAGCGGCGTGTGGATCAATGGTCGCAACACCACGTCCGTATATGGTCACGAGCTGGGGCACAACTTCGGCCTGCTCCACGCCGGGAGCGTGCGCTGCAATACGGCGTCCATCGGCGGGAACTGCTCGGTCAGCGAATACGGCGATCCCTTCGTCATCATGGGCAACCAGTCGGCCATGCACTTCACGGCGGGCCAGAAACGCGACCTCGGCTGGATTCCGTCGACGGGATTTGCCGATCACCGTGCGGGGACCGCGGCCTACGAGCTCTTCGCGCTCGAGAGCAGCGGAGCCGCCCGCTATGGCGTGACCAATCGCGCCAGCCCACGGCGCGAATACGCGCTCGAATACCGCCAGCCGATCGGCTTCGACGCCAAGTCCAGTCCCTACACCTTCAACGGACCACTGGTCCGGGTCTCCAACCCGTTTGAAACTCTTTGCTCGGGTTGCGACTCGTGGAGCAACGACTCCGAGCTGCTCGACATGACACCGGCGTCTAGCACGTTCACCGATGCCCCCCTTCCGGCAGGAAAGGTGTTCATCGACCCGGAATACGGCGTGCGGATCGCCGCGCTGGACGCAACGGCAACCTCGACGACGGCCATGCTGCAGGTCAAAGCGGAGCCGGGGCTCGCCGATTTCAACGGCGACGGGCGCAAGGATCTGCTGTTGCGCGACACGGCCACCGGATACACGATCATGCAACTCATGAATGGCGTTGCCACCATCGGCTCGGCAACCATCATGTCCAATCCAGCCTGGGTCGCGACCCATACTGCGGATTTCGATGGCGACGGCAAGTCGGACATCGTGTGGCGCAACACCGCCACCGGGGCGACCGTCGTGTGGCTCATGAACGGCACCGTGATGGCATCCGCCGCGTGGCTCTCGTCGGATCCCAACTGGTACGTGATGTTCACCGGCGATTTCGACGGCGATGGCCGCGCGGACCTGCTCTGGCGCAACCTCGTGACCGGCGAGACCGCCATCTGGCTCATGAACGGGACGTCATATCGGCAGGCAAGCATCATCCTCACCCAGAAGGAGTGGCTGGTCACCAACGTCGCCGACTTCAATGGCGACGGCCGTGCCGATCTCCTTTGGCGCAACGTCAAGACGGGCGACGTCGCCATGTGGTTGATGAATGGCACCACGTACACGTCGGCAGGTTGGCTCTCCAGCGATCCGCAATGGCAGGTCACGCACACCGGCGACTTCAATGGCGACGGCAAGGCGGACCTGGTCTGGCAACACGGACCGACCGGCGTGACCTCCATCTGGACGATGAACGGCACCACGCGTACCGGTCCGGTCGCGTTCTACTCCGATCCGGCGTGGCGGGTCTCGCACGTGGCCGATCTCAACGGCGACGGGCGCACGGATCTCGTCTGGCGCAACCAGGCGGCAGGCCAGGCCGCCTACTGGCTCATGAACGGCGTGAGCCCCACGTCCGGCGGAATGCTGCAGACCAACAGCAACCTGTTCCTGGTTGCCATCACGGATCTCAACGGGGATGGACGCCACGACCTGATCTGGCGAGACCTGACCACCGGCGCATCCACCGCCACGTTGATGTCGGGCGGGACCGTGACCGGACAGGGAGGGATCTCCGCCGCGCCGCGGTTCGTCCAGCCCTGAGGGCGCGGGCTACGTTCGCCGGCTCGCGCCGGGATCGGATCTGCGCCGGCATCTCTCGACATCCTGCGGCGAGACGGTGTCTTCGGCGGTCGCCCGAGCCGCCGGTTCATCCGTGGTCGAGCCCGCCGGTCAGTGAGTGCGCTAGGCGAGGAGGGTCGGCACGATGCCCTGGGACCTCGCCCGGGCGCAGTTCTCTTGCAGCGCCCGCCGCTCTCGCTACTGGACCACCTTCCACCCCGTGCCGATGCCGATGACGGTCTCGTAGGTCGGCGTCACGCCGCGATCGTGCATCAGCCAACGGACCGTGCTGCCGTTACCGATGTCGAACCACATCAGATCCTCGTGCCCGTCGCCATCGAAATCGCCGGTGGCATCGATGCGCCATTGTGCCAGGGGCGTACCGACGAAGAAGTCTGCCGAATCGACGATGTTGCCGCCCCGGAAGTACCAGATCGCGTTGGTGCCATCGGATTCGTTGCGCCAGAACAGATCTTCGCGACCATCGCCGTCGAAATCGCCGGTTTTGTAGAT
>JBDTWB010000034.1:0-27204 GCA_040006895.1 Casimicrobiaceae bacterium
GCGTCGACATCCTGCTGCGCGAGCCGACGGCGGCGGATCCGAAGGGCGGCATCCGTTCTGCCAAGGACGGCCCACTTGTGGAGCTCAGCAATGGCACGAGGGTCGTCTTCCAGGGCATATTTCCCACCCTCAAATTCAACGCCGCGGGCACGCCGATCAATAATTTCCTCAACGATGCGCGCTTCTGAGCGGCTGAGGGCGGCGCAGCCAGAGGGCACCCCTCCAGCCCCCGTTGCCGGCAGTTAACGGGCCGTCACGCGCACCTTAGACCGGCCGGCGCTTCGGATCCGCGTGGGAGCCGGCGCCGCCGTATCGCAGGGGCGCATCGCAGGGGGAGTTTCCGCTCGACTCGCTATTTCCATCCCCGCCGGCGTCGCAAGTCGTCCCTGGTCCGCTCGTATCGCCATTGAATCGCTTTGCCGATCCAACCGATCGGCACGCGGTGTTCGCGAAGGATGGCCGGCAGGTCGAAGAACGCGAGACCCTGCTCCCAGCAGGTGGTGACGAGCACGTTCATGCCCTGATCGATATCGATCCCCTTGGGCCCGCCCTCGGTCGGATGATACCGGCCACGTTCGAACGTCGTCTCGTCCAGCAACCGGATGGCGGTATGCGGCTGTCGCGCGCCTCGCCAACTCGCACCGCGCGCGTACACGTTCAAGTACGGCGAACCCGCGTCCGCCACGAGCAGGAAGGCCCCGTCGGCGGTAAAGCGAACCCCGTGCGGGTAGTTCACGTTGCGCAGGATGCCATCCGGCTTCGCGTGAAGGTCGAGGCTCGGCGTATTTTCGTACAGCAGCACGGTATGGGTTCCATGGTTGCTGATGGCAATCCATTCCCGTCGGCGATCGATGGCAACGCCATCCGGCACGCTCAGCCCCTCGCCCAGCAGGATCTCGTGGCTTTCCAGGACGAGTCCCTTCTCGTTCCTCTCCACGACGTGACGGCTCACGCGATGGATATAGTTGTTGCACACCAGCAGCTCGTATCGGTCCCCGCCGATGCTGGAGGCCGTGACGGACCCTGGCCACCGCAGATGATGGGCGTCGTCGCAACGGATCGTTTGCAACGGCTGCACGACGCACGCCTTTTCTCGCAATCCGCTTGCGGGCACCTCGAAAATGGGAGCGTCACCCGCGCGATTGGCGACGACGAGCGTCTTCTCGTCGATGAAGACGAGGCCGTGCGGTCGCTTCAGGCTCGGGGACTTCATCTCGACCCAGTCTGTCAGGCGAACGCGCGTGCCGCCTGCGACGACGTCGAGCTGGACGTCGAAGACGATGATCTTGTTGTGCCCGAACCCGGCGAAGGCGATTCTGCGGTTGCTCGGTGAGAATGCGACATCTTCGGTGCGGCCCATGCCCGCCACGACCGCCAGCAACTCCGGCGAGGCCGCAAAGGCGATTTGCCGCGGATCCGAGATCCCGGTCGTCGCCGCCAGGTTCATCAGCCGTTCCTCGTCTTCCGGCCGGCCCCGCACGCGCGCAGCGGACTACGTTCCTCGAGGACGTCGGCGGTCGGATGCGAGGGTCCAGGGCGCGCGGACCGAGCGGCAGCCTGCCTGCGAGACCGATCCCTTTCGACGGCGGGATCGGACATCACCAGGAATGGGTCCAGAAGGTGACGAGGTACGACCTGGGGAAGAGCCACCGGGTAAGAGTCCGGCTGAGGGGGTAGTCGACGGTTTCCCGCGACAGGCGCAAGTGGATGATATTCGACCAGTCGATCGGGTACCAGACATCGGGCTCGAGAAGCCTGACCTGCGAAGAACCCGTCCGCGGTTGCAGGCTTGCCGGAAGGCGCGCCGCCGTCGCCTCGATCATCGCCCGCACGCGACCCCGCTCCGCGCCCACATAGAGGTCGTATGCTCTCTTGAGCAGGATCGGCCCGGTCATCGTCTCGGGCCCCACCGGTGGCGTGCGATCGCGAAGCGTGTGCGCGTTCTCGACAAGGAGGGCAATGACGAGCAGCCAGAATGCCTGCCGCGGACGCGAGGCCATGATCGCGTTCGGTATGGAGTGGGCAAAGGTCCTGTCATGCCCCATCCGCCCCAGCCAGACGTCTCCCGAATGGAACAGCGGTTGCAGAGGTCGGAGGCACTCGGTATCCATGTCCGCATAGACTCCGCCGAACTGGTACAGGAAAAAATAGCGCACCGCATCGACGCGATAGATCTCCCGTGGGTACGCATCGTAGATTGCGCAGAACCACGGGTGGTGCGTTGCGATGAAGCCCCGGTTGTCCGCGTCATCCCAGAGCACGTAAGCGTAGTCGGGATTCAACCGCCTGAGGCTTTCGCTCCACCGCGCGAAATGACCGGGCATCGCATCCTTGCTCTTCCACGTCTGGAAGATCAGCGGCGGAAATGAATCGGCACGCTGCCCGTGCGCCATCACCGGTCGCCGGTTTTCGATAACGGCGGAGTCGCCAGGGCCTGAACCGGGGGCGTCACGCGGCGGCGCGGCATCGGTGGCCGCTTCCTCGGGCCGGCGAAGCGAGATCGCTAGCCGATGTGCCGCCGACCGGGCCCGATCGGCAATCAACCGCCACGCCCGGAGCATGATCACCACTGCCAACATCGGCAGAAAAGGACGTGTCCGGAGCGCCTGCCGGAGATCGTCGTGCCCGCTGCTGCCGACATTGATAAGAGCAGCCACGGCAACGACGACCAACGGCGATCGGCGTGAGGGCCCGGGGCCGAGTTGCGGTCCGGGGATGCCACCGTGACGTTTCGGAACCGCTTCCTTCAAGCCATCCGCCGGAAACGCCTGCCCACGAGGCCACCTCGAACGAGGCGGACCAGAAACGTGCAACGTCGCAACGATGGCAGCCGGCGCTGGCTGGCGATCCATGCCCTCAAGGCTTCGCCAACCGCATGGCGCTCGGTGCAGTGGAAGTAGGCCACCGAGAACCACGCCGCCGCCGCGGAGTCGCGCGCGGCGCGACATTGACCCCGGTCGAGGCCGTAGCGGGCACCCTCGACATGCAGGCGGTCGTTGATCTCCGCTCGCGAGCGCATGTGTTCGAGCCGGCGCTCGGGCCGCGAGGACGTGCCCTGCCCCTGCGCCCGCTGCCGATAGAGTGCATCGAGCACGAGACCGAAGCGCCCCGTGGCGGAAGCCCGGATCGCCCAGTCGCAATCCCAGAGCAGGCAGTGGGGTTCGTAGCCACCGATCTTCTCGAACACGGACCGCCGCACAACAATGCGCTGAAAGGTCATCGGCACCGTCTGCAGCAAGGCCGCAAACAGCCGGTGGTCGAACACCAGCAGGCCGGGTGCGCGCTCGTGCCCTTGGGCCAGCTCGAGGGCCCGGCGCATCGCGCGATCGCTGTCCGCTTCGGCAACGGCCTGCCTGGCCCCGAACCAGCCGACCTTCATGAAGATGCCGTCCAGATCGGGATGCCGGTCCAGTGCCTCGATCGCACGCGCCAGATACTGGGGCGCGAACAGGTCGTCGTCATCCAGGAAAGCAAGGATTGCCGCGCGGGCCGCGCGGCTGCCGGTGTTCTTGGCAGAAGCACCGCCCAAGCCGGCTTCGTGCCGCTGCAGTCGGACGCGCGCACCGAAGCGCAGCGCCAGCGCGTCGCCGTCCACCGCCGGCTCGGATCCATCGTCGACGACAACCGCTTCCCAATCGCGGAAGGTCTGGTCCGCAAGGCTCTGCAGGGCCTCCTCGAGAAGCGCCGGACGGTTGCGCGTCGGCACGATCACGGAGACGCGAGGGGTGCTGGGTGCCACCGTCATGATGAGCTCGGCGCCTCCAATCGAAGGTCGCTTCGACCGGCCGGCACCGGCAGGAACCGTGGGCCGGCGAGCGATGATGTCCTGGTGGATCGGCCGCCGCACCTCGGCCGCTCCGTAGGCGCATCGCGGGTTTGCTGACGATTAGCCATTCTAGGGGCGCCCTGCGGTTCTTGGGAGCCGTTCGTCGCTTGCCTTCCGGCCGGGCGTCCGGCTGCGGGCGCGCCGCCGCACGTGGTCGACTGGAAGGAAGCACCGCAGCTTGAGGCCGCGCCCGACTGCGAGGCCCCGGAGGCACGAGGTCGCCAACCATTCCGCGCCACCCTCCGGCGCATACTGATCCTTTGTCGCAGTAGGGGGGGACCACATGACAATGGAGTCCTTGCAGGCACTGCTCGGCTGGTGCGCGGTGCTGAACTACGCAGTGCTCTTGGCGTGGTTCCTGGCGTTCTGGGTGGCGCGCGAGCCGTTGCGGGCGTTGCACGGGCCCTGGTTCCGCCTGACCGACACGCATTTCGACCTCGCCCACTATGCCGCCATGGCGGTCTACAAGGTGGGCATCCTGCTGCTCAACATCATTCCCTACGCTGCCCTGCGGATCGTCGTGCCGTGATCGAACGGACACTGCCGGCGATCATGAGCGCGCCCAGGATCGACGGCATGGGTACGAAATTGCGCTTCCGGGCGCAGATCGGACCCGAACCCCGACTTATACGTCGAAGCGCCGCTGGACGTGCCCTCCGGTGCACAGGCCATGGCGACGTTGCTCGCCCGCTCCCCGCGGGTGCGCGCCGTGTTCTGCTTTAGCGCTGTGCTCGCCATTGGCGCCCACTTCGAGCGCCAGCGGCGCGGCATCGCAATACGGACGGGGGTGGCGATTGCCGGATAAAAACGATCTGGAAATCGCCGCACAGCTCGTGCCCAGCTTGGCGTCGCTACGAGTTGCTCGCTACGCAATCGGCCGGCGGGCCGGCGAAATGATTTGTCGCCGGTTGGCCGGCCAGCCGGTCGATGAAAGGATCGTCAACACCGGATTCGAATTGGTGGCGCGCGATAGCACGTAAGCTTCTACGGCAAGCGCCGGCGGCGTGCACCCGGGTCCGCGCTCCTCGCTCAGATTGATCGCCCGCTCCCCGCTACCACCCCGCAGTTTGCTCAGGCTCCCAGGCGCATGATGGCGAGGGCGATCGCCTTGGCCCTCGGCACCAGGCTGCTCACGACCATGTACTCCTCCGCGGTGTGGGGCTTGCCGCCCACCGCACCGGTCGCGCACAGCGTTGGCACGCCCGCGTTCGACGTGAGGCCTGAATCCGCCGAACCCCCGGTGAACTCGCCCTCGACCTTGAAACCGAGGTCCTGGGCTGCCCCGGCGTAGACGTCGAACAGAGCCTTGCTCGCCGAGGACTGGACGAAGGGCAGGAACGTGCCCTCAGAAATGATGCGCGCGGTCGTGCCCTTGACGTCTTCCTTCTGCACGATGTCCACGATCTGCGCCTTGACAGCAGTCATCGCCTCCATCGTCTTGTAGCGGATGTCGACGGAGGCGCGCGCGCGGCTGGCCACGGTATTCACCGCCGTTCCGCCGTGGATCAAGCCGACGTTGGCCGTCGTCCCGGACGGGTAGTCGGTCAACGCGTGCAGTCGCGGCACCTTGCAGCAAAGCGCCTCGATGGCACTGATGCCCTCCTGGTGGTTGACCCCGGAGTGCGCCGCCTTACCGTTGACTTCGACTTCGATGAACATCGCCCCCTTCCGACCCGTCACCACGTTGCCCGTCGGCCGGCCCGGTTCGCTGTTGAACACCGCGCGCGCATGCTGCGCTTCGGCTTCTATTATTGGCCGCGACGTCGGCGAGGCGATTTCCTCGTCGGCGGTGTACAGCCCGACAAGGGGCACCGGCGCGCCGACGCGGGCGAATGCCTCAAGCACGAAGCTGTTGATGACGAGGCCGCTCTTCATGTCCGCGACGCCGGGACCGTAGGCCAGGTCCCCGACGATCGTGAATGGTCGTTCCGCCGCCGTGCCATCCGGGAACACCGTGTCGCAATGTCCCATCAGCACCACCGGCCGTTCGCCGTCGCCATTCGGACCAGGGACCGCGGCGCGCATGCAGTTGCCCGCCCGGTCGTTCGACCGGACCGCGCAAGCGACACCGCGCGCCTCCAGATGCTCCTGAAGGGCGGCGACGACCGCGTCCACGCCCACCTTGTTGTAGCTCCCCGAATCGATATTGACGAGCTTGCGCAGGAGTTCGACCATCTCGTCGTGCGCCTGGTCGAGGGACTCGAGCACTTCCTGCTCACGCGCGTTCAGCGCCATGCGGTCTCCATTGCTAGGTGGGTGTTGCGGTAATTCGTCACGAGCTTCCGGCGCGAATGAGCTTCCGGCCGGTCAGGAAACCACCGTCGACAGGCACGCAGGCGCCAGTAATAAAGGTGGCTGCATCGGAGACCAGAAATGCTACCAGTTCGGCGATGTCGCTCGGCTTGCCGACTCGGCCAAGGGGAATGTTGGGAAGGAAGTTGCGCGTGTACTCGGCGGTGACGCGATCACCTTCCACCTCGATCAAGCCCGGCGCCACGGCATTCACCCGGATTCCGTGCGGCCCCATCTCCTGCGCGAGCGATTTGGTGAGCATCACGACGGCGGCCTTGGACGCGGAATAGTGGCCCGCCCCGATGCGCGCGGAAAAGGCCGCCGTCGACGCGAGATTGACGATCGCGCCCCCGCCTCCTGCTGTGATCCGCCTCCGCGCAAAGGATTGCGCACACAGGAACGTGCCCTTCAGGTTCACGCCCATCACCTGGTCCCACTGCGCAGCCGTCATGTCCAGCAGCGTGTTGTCCGGGTAGATGCCGGCATTATTCACGAGTACCGAAGGGACGCCGAGCGCAGCATCAATGGCGGAAAACGCACTGCCGACATCGTCCACTGAGGCGACGTCGAGATGAAAGGCCGCGGCGGTGCCCCCTTTAGCCTCGATCGCTTGCACCACCGTGCGCGCCCCGATGTCGTCGACGTCGGTCACGGCGACCGCGTACCCGCGCGATGCAAGCGTGGTGGCGATCTCCCGCCCCAGGCCATGCGCCGCACCGGTGACCACTGCAACGAGCCGACTCATCCTGACGTTCCTCGCGAAAACATGTGCATTACCCCGGTACGACCTCGGCCGCCACTACTTCCCGGGCCGGGCGATATGCCGCCGATCCGACCGCGCTGACCTTGCCATCCTTCCGGTCCGTGTGCAGTGCCGCTTCCGAGCGCTTTCCTGGGTCCCCAAAACCGCCACCACCGGCAGTCTCGATTACCAACCGGTCACCCTTGCGCAGCACGGTCATCAGCTTTGACGGAATGATCTCCCTGCGGCCGTCGGCCCGAATGATCGTCGAACGCGCCGACGATCCGTCCGCGCCGCCCGCGACACCGGGGACCGGTGACCGATGGTTTTCGCCGCGATGGGTCAGCAGGATCTCGTCGCCAAGCGTTTCGTACTCGCGCGTGACGCCCAGGCCACCACGCCATTCCCCGGCGCCGCCAGAGTCCGCACGAAGCTCATACCGCACCACGCGCAAGGGAAAGTCGAGCTCGAGCGCTTCGATGGGCATGTTCATGCCGTTGGTCGCGTCGCTGTCGAGCACATCGATGCCGTCCGCGCCCGCACGTGCCCCGGTGCCGCCGCAAATGACCTCGCCCATGACGAAATTGGAGCCATCGGAACGCTGACCACCGAAACTCAACACATGCTGATTCGCATTGAATGCAGCCACCTTGTCCGGGACCACCTGCGCAAGCGCGCCGATGAGGCAGTTGGCGATCAGCTTGATGGTGACGGCGCGGGAATTCACCGGCGCCGGAGGCCGCGGATTGACCAGGCTTCCTGGCGGCAGGATCAGCGTCACCGGCCGAAAGCAACCGCCGTTGGTTGGAATGGACGCATCGGTAAGGGCACGCACCACGAAATAGGCCGCGGCCTGGGAACCTGACGGCACGCAGTTGAAGGGGCCGCGCACTTGTGGACTGGTGCCGGTGAAATCGAACGTGATGGCGCCATCACGGATCGTAACCGCAACCTCGACGCGAATCTTGCGGTCGAGGTCGATGCCATCGTTGTCCAGGAACCCGACATGCCTCCACGTGCCTTCCGGGAGGGTGCGGAACGCCTGCCGCGTCAACTGCTCCGACCGGTCGATGAGCAGAGCCACGATGGCTGCCAGGCGGTCGCTACCCTGGCTCGCGGCCAGGACCTCGAGTCGCCGCCGACCGACGTTGCAGGCCGCAACCTGGGCGCGGAGATCGCCCATGAACGTGTCGGGAATGCGAACGTTGAGGCGTAGCAACTGGATAAGGGTATCGTTGTAGACCCCGTCTTCGCAGAGTCGGAGAGCCGGGATGCGCACGCCTTCCTGGTAGATTTCCGTCGCGTTGGTGGGCACCGAACCCGGCGACATGCCGCCGATATCCTGGTGATGCGTCATGCTGGCACTGAGGGCGATGACGCGGCCGCCGTGGAAGACGGGCATCACGACCGCGATGTCCGGAATATGCGTTCCCCCGGCGTAGGGATCATTCATGCAGAAGACATCTCCCTCGCGCATCGCGCCCAAGGGAAACACCCGCAAGATGTTGGCGACGCACGGAATCAGCGTCGTCAGGTGGACAGGGATTGCGCAGGCTTGGGCGAGGGTCGTTCCCTCCGGGGTGAACAGGCTCGCAGAACAGTCCATCCCTTCCTTGACGATGGGCGAAAAGGAACTGCTGAGCAGCGTCCATTGCATCTCCTCGGCGATGCTGTCGAGCTTGTTGCGGACGATTTCGACAGTGACCGGATCGAGCGGGCTACCGACATTGGCGTGGTTCATTCGCAGGTCCTCGTGACGATCCGATCGAGCAGCAAGGTCCGGTCGGGGGCCAGACGGCCCCGCCACCCTGGCTCGATCAACGTGGTGGTATCCGCCTGCTCGACGATGGCCGGGCCGACAATTTCTGCGTGGGGAAGAAGGGCGTCGCGCTCGAAGATCGGCACCGTCGTAGTACGGTCGCCTTCGGCAAGGACGATGTCGCGCATTGCTTTCGGGCCCGCTCCCTCGCCAGTCGCGCCAGCCGTACCGTCGATACTCGCCGGCGCAGTCCGGGCGGTCGCCCGAACATTGACGATTCGCGCGGGGAGCTCGGCCCCATGCCCATACAACCGGTCGTGCGCGTCAAGGAAATCGCGGTAGAGCCGGGGCAGCGCTTCACCGGCGGACGCGGACTCCAACGGTATTTCGATGAAGTGCGACTGTCCGACATAGCAGACGTCGGCCGAGTGTCCGATGCGGTAGTCGTCGGTGGCGATCCCCTCGGCCGCCATCAGCTCCGCGCAACGACGGTCGAGCAACGCCAATGCGTCGTCCAGTTCGGCGACCGACAGGTCCGCGAAATCGCGGTGGCAGGCGCTGGCCACTTCGTGCTCGGTCGGTGCGCACAGCAATCCGAACGCCGAGAGAACGCCGGGAAAGCGAGGCACGATAATGGACGTGATGCCGAGTTCATCCGCCAGCGCGGTGGCATGGAGTGGTCCCGCGCCGCCGAAGGCAACCAGGGAGGCAGTCCGCGGATCGCAGCCGCGCCGAACGGACACCAGCCGGATGCCCTCCGCCATCTGGGCATTCAGCACACGGCGCATCCCCAGTGCCGCGTCGCGCAACGACAGCCCGAGCGGGCGCGCAATCCTGGATTCGATCGCGGCGGCCGCGAGCCGCGCGTCCAGGCGAAGCGTGCCGCCTGCAAAATAGTCCGGATTGAGATAACCGAGCACCACCGAAGCGTCGGTGATGGTGGCCTCGTGTCCACCGCGGCCATAGCATGCAGGTCCCGGTTCTGCGCCGGCCGAGTGCGGCCCCACCCGCAGCCCCCCTGCCCCATCGATCCAGGCGATGCTACCCCCGCCGGCACCGATTGCATTGACGTCGACCATCGGGACCCGGACCGGGTAACCGTCGATCATCCCCTCCGCGCGGATCAGGGGCACTCCCTTACGGATGAGTGCGATATCGCAGCTGGTGCCGCCGATATCGCAGGTGATGAGGTCGTCACGTCCCACCGCGGCGCCGGCCGCCTGACCACCGATGACGCCCGCCGCGGGCCCGGACAGGAACAGCCGGACGGGCCGGTCGCGGGCGACGGCCGCCGCGGCCACGCCGCCCCTCGACTGCATGACCTGGAGCGGAGCGCGAACACCGATGGCCGCGAGGTCACGCTCCATCGCCCCGAGGTATCGATCCAGGACGGGCTTCACGTAGGCGTCGAACGCGGTGATGCTGGTGCGCTCGTATTCCCGGAATGCGGGATCCACGTCGCACGACAGCGACACCATGAGCTCCGGCGCCATCTCGCCGATGACCCGCGCCGCCTCCCGCTCGTGTGCCGGGTTCACGAAGGAAAACAGAAATGCAACCGCGATCGAGTCGACGTCCTGCGCGATCAACTCCGCAATCGCGCCGCGCAAGGAAACGGCATCGAGCGGCGTCACGATGTCGCCGTTGGCGGATATCCGCCCGGTCACGCCTCGACGGAGGTGGCGTGGCACCAGAAATACCGGTGCGCTCGCCTCCACCCCGAGATCGTAGATGTTGCGCCGGTAGCTGCGCCCGATCTCCAGGACATCGCGGAATCCCGCCGTCGCCAGGAGTCCAACACGGGCCCCCTTCCGCTCAAGCACCGCATTGGTGGCAACGGTCGTGCCATGAACGACCCGCGCGACGCTGGCGAGCGTGACATCCCATTGCGCCTGCATGACGGCAAACGACTGGCGAACCGCCTTGCTCGGGTCGGCTTTGGTCGACGGGATCTTCAGGAGCCGGATGGCCCCTGAAGCATCCATGCCGACCACGTCCGTGAACGTACCTCCGATATCGATCCCGACGGCGAGAGGACTCTGCATCCGTCCCTCAATGCCGCCGACGAAACGGCTCGATGCCACCCATGCGCACCGTCCAGTCGATCCGATTCACCGGTGGGGTCACGTCAGGGCGTGGTGATTTCCCGATTCCAGCGATCGACCCACTTCGGCCGTTCCTTGGTGACCGCGGCCCAGTCGGCCGCGAGCAAACGCTTGAGGGTTGCGTCGCCTGCCGGCAGCTTGGCCGCAACAGCAGCGTCGAGCTTCGCCTCGCGATTCACCGGCGTCAGATACGTGAACTTCGCATTGGCTTCCTGGGCCTTCTCGCTCAGCACGAAGTCGATGTACTTCCGTGCGGCAGCAAGATTCTTCGTTCCTTTGGCGATGCCGATCGTCGAATCGATGATGTACGCGCTCTCCTTCGGGATCGTCCACCCGATGTTGCCGCCACTGTCGATGAGCCCCTGGGCCCGGTCGGAGGTCCACGTGGTCATCACGATGTCACCCTGGGTGAAGAGCTGGGACACCTGCGCGTGCTGGTTCCAGAACGTGAGGATGCTCGGCTTCAGCGTCTTGATCTTGGCGAACCCCGGATCGATGTTGGCGACGCTGCCTCCCTGCATGCGCGCCGCCATCATCAGGAACATCGTGCCATGCGTGGTATTGATGTCGGGAATCGCGATCTTGCCCTTGTATTCGGGCTTCCACATGTCGTCGTACGACTCCGGTGCTGTCTTGACCTTTCCCTTGTCGTAGGCGATCACCTGGCTTACGTACATGAACTTGGTGTACGGGTCGCCGCTGATCCGGAACTGGGGATACAGCTTGGCCATGTTCGGGATGCCCTTCACGTCGAGCGGCTCATAGAGACCTTCGCCGTGCGCCTGCGCTGCGCCTACCTCGTCCATCATCACGACGTCGATCTTGGCGTCGGCCTTCTGCGCCCGCATCATCGCCACGGTCTCCATCGTGAGACCGGTCGCAATCCGAACCTTGATGTCGGGGTTGGCTGCCTCGAACGGTTCGATGACCGCTTTCCGCCAACCCGCTTCGAAGGAGCCGCCGTAGACGATCACCGTGAGCTCCGTGGCCGCACCCGCGACCGCGGGCATCATCGCCAGACCTGCAGCCACCAGGCCTGAAATCACCGATCTGCGCATCATCCGAAGGACCATCGTCATCTCCTTTGCTGGGTTGGACAGACGGGCCGACCGCAACGATCAGCCTGCAAAAAACCGCACGTCTTGGGGGCGCCATCGGACGGCAACGAGCGACCCCGGTGCACGCTCCTCTACACCGGGACGACGTTGCTCTCGAATCATGATCGCATCGCCGGTATGGAGAGTCAATGCGTACTCGATCATCCCGGCGAGGCGCGTCACGTCACTGATGCGCGCCTCGATTCGATCCGGGAAATCAGCCTCGGCGAACTCGATCTTCTCCGGACGGATGGCCAGTACGCCGGTCGCGTCGCGCGGCGGCGAGCCGGTGAGTGCAACGCGCAATCCGCCGGGCGTGGTGAAAATCGGATCGTCACTGCCACCGTTGACGCGTCCGGCGAGAAAATTGGACGTGCCGATGAAGTCCGCAACGAATCGGGTCCGGGGATGCTCGTAGATTTCGACCGGTGTTCCGATCTGCTCGATCCGGCCCTGATTCAATACCACGACCCGGTCGGCCATGGTCAGCGCCTCGTCCTGGTCGTGAGTCACGAAGAGCGTCGTGACACCGACTTCTTTCTGCAATTTCCTGATCTCGTGGCGCATCTGGCCGCGCAGCTTGGCGTCGAGATTCGACAGGGGCTCGTCGAACAGAAGCAGTTTCGGATCGAGGGCCAGGACCCGCGCCACAGCCACGCGTTGTTGCTGCCCCCCCGAAAGCTCGCGCGGATAGCGTTTCTCGAACGCCGAGAGTCCGACCAGGCCAAGGGCACGGACGACACGCCGCGCCGTTTCCTCCTTGCCGACCCTGTGACTGTGCAGGCCGAACTCGATGTTGCCGCGCACCGTCATGTGGGGAAACAAGGCGTAGCTCTGGAACACCATCCCCATGTCGCGACGATGCGGGGGAACGTCGGTGATGTCGACTCCTCGAAGCAGGATGCGCCCGGCGCTTGGGACCACGAACCCGGCAACCATGCGCAGGGTGGTGGTCTTGCCGCATCCGGAAGGTCCGAGCAAGGCGATGAACTCCCCGCTTTCGACGCCGAGGTCGATGGCATCCACCGCCGGCGCTCCGCCGCCGTCGTAGCGCTTGGTGACCCCACGCAGTTCAAGATCCCACGTCACGTTCAACTCCTCGTTATCGGCTCACCGAAAGAAAGCGCGCATAGACCGGCAGCCCGATGACGAGCCACGCGGCGATCAGGGCCGTCGAGATAGCCGAGATCGTGGGATCGCTCGAGTATTCGACGTACGTGTAGATGCGAATCGGCAGGGTCTGCAGGCCCGGAGCGGTCAGGAAAAGCGTGACAACCAGCTCGTCGAAGGAAAGGATGAATGCGAATACCGAGCCCGCGAGCACCCCGGGACGAATCAACGGCAGGGTGATCAGGAAGAAGGTCCGCCAGCGACCGGCGCCGAGGTTGCGCGCCGCCTCTTCTATGGCGGGGTCGAAGCGGGCCAGACTGACCATGACCATGCGGATGACAAAGGGCGTGATCAGAACGACGTGCGCGCAGACGAGGTTGAGGAACGTGCCCGACAGGCCGATTCGGGTGCTGAAGACCAGGAGCGCGAGACCGAGCACGATGGTCGGGAATAGGATCGGTGACAGCAGCAACGCGGAGATGAGCGCCTTGCCCGGGATGCGGAAACGGGTCAGCGCGATGGCGCTCGACGTCCCCAGGATGGCGGCGACGAAAGTGCTGGAGGTCGCCAGGAGAGCGCTCACCTTGATCGATTCCACGAACTCGCGGGAGGCAAGGAACTTTTCGAACCACCGGAACGTGAATCCCTCGGGAGGGAATACGGGGTACGCCGTGGTCGTGAAAGCCGTGGCGATCACCACCAGGATGGGGGCGAGCAGGTAGACGATGATGACGGCGTTGACGGCTCTCAGCATGTCAGCCGCCGCGGGGTCTCGCGGTCACGCGAAATGTGAGTACGAACAAGGCGAGGATGGTGAACAGCATCACGAAGGCGATGGCACCCCCGAAAGGCCAGTTCAGCAGCCCCATGCTTTGCTGGTAGATCAAAGTCGCCATCAACTTGATGCGGGGGCCGCCGATGAGACTGGGCGTGACGAAAGCACTGACCGCGAGCGTAAAGACCAGGACGCTGCCGGAGACGATCCCGGGAAGTACCAGAGGCAGGGTGATCCTGGTGAAGACCCGTGCACGGCGCGCGCCGAGATTCTGCGCTGCCTCATAGAGGTGCGGATCGATGTTGAGCAGGGCGGCGTCCAGCGCCAGAACCATGAAGGGGAGCAGCACCTCGACCAGGGCAATGACGATCCCGGTCATCGAATACATCATTCGAATCGGGTCATCGACGATGCCCATGGCTATCAGCGACTTGTTGATGAACCCGTTGTTGCCGAGCAGGATCATCCAGCCGAAGGTGCGCACCACGGCACTGGTGAGCAAGGGCAGCAGCAGGACGAAGTACAGCACGCTGCGGCGCATGCCGCGCAACCGCGACAACAGCAGCGCAAGGGGAAAGCCTAGGATGAGGCAGCCGGCGGTGGTCCATGCGCCCAGTGCCAGCGTGCGCCAGAGGACATCCCGATAGAAAGGGTCGCTCAGGAACCGGACATAGTTCTGGATCGTCCACTCGTCGAGGATGCCCTTGCCGGCCTGATACACGTGCAGGCTGATGCCCGCTAGCATCACCACGGCCCCGGCCATGAACATGGCCAGCCACAGCACGTTGGGCGAGAGCAGCAGGTACGGGACCGCGCCTTCCGGCGCGCCCGCCCGCGCTTTCAATTCACCCATTGCCCGCCGTCGACGTCGATGACTTCTCCCGTCATGAACATGGGCGTGACGGTCGCCAGAAACGCGACCACCTCGGCGATGTCTTCCGGCTGTCCCAGGCGTCCCAGGGGAATCGTGCCGACGATGAACTTCTCGTTCTCGGTAAAAAGCTTCGAGGTCAGCGCGGTGACCACGGCACCCGGGCAAATCGCATTGACCGTCACCTTGGGCGCCAACTCCTTGGCCAGGCCCCGGGTCAACCCCAACACACCGGCCTTGGCCGCGCAGTACGAAAAGCGGCTCACGGCGGTGTTACCTGCCCCGGTGTGGGCACTGACCGAGGAGATGTTGACGATACGGCCACCACGTCCTGCGACCATGCTCGGCGCAACTGCCTTGCACCAGTTGAACTGACCCTTCAGGTTGATTGCGATGACCTCGTCCCACTCCGCCTCGCTGATCTCGAGCAGTCCCTTGGACTGCGAAATCCCCGCATTGTTGACCAGCACGTCGACCCCGCCCCACGCATCGAGCACCGTGCGACCATGCTTCTGGGTGGCGGTATAGTCGGCGACGCTGCCGGCGAGCTGCAGGACCTCGACGCCGAGCGCCGCGATCTCGCTGGCCGCGGACTGGAGATCGTCCGCGAGTCGATCCACGAGTGCGACAGCGTAACCGCGTTTCGCCAGCGCCACAGCCGAGGCCCGCCCGATACCGCGGGCCGCGCCGGTCACGATGGCGACTTTTTCTGGTTTTGCGCCCATCCGAATGTCTCCCCTATCGATGTTCGAACCCGCGCGATCGCCTCGGTGGCGGGCCACGGCCACTCGACTACCGACCTCCCGCAGGGCGAAGCGGATTACGTCACCCTTCCCGTTCGCGGAGATGCGCCATGGCCCACGCCACGACCCGCCGAGGGGTGCCCAACTACACGTTATATCGGCGCGCGCATTTCGAATCAAGTCGTCACGATGAAGATACGCGACCGGGACCCGAGGATGCGTGGGTGCATGGTGAGCTGAAAGATGCCGCCTTCGACGTAGGCAGCGTCGAACTCGCGCAGGAACCGGTCGGTAGGAACGACCGGCCCTGACATGTCGTACGAGTTGGCGCAGTGCGCCTCGGACCATTGCCATGGCTGCTGGGTGGGTTGGTCACTCACGCATTGCATCCTGATTCAGCATCTGGACGCCATGGCTCTCGGGATCGGTCAGCTTATCGTAATATCAAGGCATGCGAACGACGAGCACGCGCAATCATTTCGTGATTTCACGTTCATGAAATTGCCATCGCTTTGAAGACGGGACGGGCGTGGCTATGGGCCCTGGTTGCGGCCGTCGCTATGCAAACGGCGTGCGCATTCAGCACGCGGGTATTTCCGGTGCTAGGCCCCTCCCTCACCGATGCCGCGCGCGTCTCCCCGGAGGCCATCGGCTATCTCGCTGCAATCGGCTCGTTGGGTACGCTCTGGTATCTCGTGGCCGGTGGTGGCGTGCTCGTTCGGCTGGGCCCCGTGAGGTCGATGCAGGTCGGGGCGACCATCGGGGCGGTTGGCCTTCTGCTTGCAGCCACCGGGTCCTGGCCCGTACTGATGCTGGCGTCGTTCCTGATTGGACTGGGCTACGGTTCAACGCCGGCGGCCGGTAGCGAAGTACTGAACGAATATGCGCCCGCCCGCCATCATTCCCTCATGTTCTCCATCAAGCAGGCTGGCGTGCCGCTGGGCGGCGTCGTCGCTGGTCTGCTCGTCCCGGTCGCGCTCGCCGCCGTGGGCTGGCAGTTCACCTGCGTCGGCGCGGCTCTGCTCGTGATGCTGACCTGCTTCCTGGTCGAGCCGCTGCATCGGGTGATCGATCGCAATGCCGACCGCGATACGTCGCTGCGCCTCGGCTCCTTCATCGATCCGCGAATGCTGGCCATGCCGTTCCGATCGCTTGCGGGCAATCCATCCCTGCAGCGCGTCACCGTTGCCAGTCTCTGCTTTGCGGCGGTGCAGGGATGCGTCGTTGCGTTCTTCGTCACCTATCTGATGGTAGACCTCGGAGCCAACCTCCTTCTCGCGGGCCTCGCCTTCTCGGTGATGCAGGTCACGGGGGTTGCCGGACGGGTTATCGCAGGCTGGCTTGCCGACCGGTTGGGCTCCCGCCGGATCGTCATCGTCGGTCTCGCACTCGCCTCGGCCATCACCGTGCTGTTGCTGGCCGGGCTCGAACCGTCATCGCCACAGTGGGCGATCCAAAGTCTGGCGGGTGTTGTCGGAATAGCGTCGAGCAGTTGGAATGGCGTGTTCCTGGCAGAGGTCAGTCGCCTCGCGCCGAAAGGCAAGGTCGGCGACGCTACGGCCGCGGCGACCTTTTTCACGTTCATCGGCTACGTCGTCGGACCGGTGGCGTTCGGGGCCCTCCTGAGCCATGGCGGCTCGTACCAGGCCGCATTCGCGATGCTCGCTGCGATTCCTCTCGCGGGCATCGCCGCCATGATGCTGCCCATCCGCCATGGGTGAGGGCCGATGGTGTCGCATTCGGCGAGGGACGCGAGGATCTCGGTGCGCGTGACGTCGTTCTTGGAGCACCCCGATCGCCGATTACTTTCGTGCCCCACGCCTCCCGGGCTGCTGCCGCAAGGCGGGCGGCGAAAAGGATCAACGACAGCGGGTGAGATCGACTATGCGCCGCTCAGACGAAAGACCGACCGATACCGTCGCGGCGGCGAGAACCTCCACCGGGCCGCTCACCGGCTCCGACAGCGTGCATCGCCCGACTTCGCGTGCCATGTCGCCCTCGAGGCCGATGATCCGCAACTGTCGGCGCGTGGTGTCCGGAATTACCAGACGCATTCGACCGTCAATCGGGACGACGGCGGAAAGCCGCAGTTCACCCGAGCCGTAGACGTGGTTCGAAAAGCCCCCGAGCGCGGCGATGCCGACCAGCCTCGGACCGACCAGCCGATAGATGCGCAAGGTCCCGCCGATATGAGGGGTGATGACCGCAGCGATCTCGGGACGGCCATCACCATTCAGGTCGGCGACGCCGACCGGGTTGAGCCAGCGCATGGCAGTGCCGATGGGCTCGGATTGCGCGACCATCTGCAGCCGACCGTCGCGCAGCCGGATCACGGCAAGGCGGGCGCCACTGTCGCGGCCACTGACGATGGTGAGCAGGTCCGGCGCAGCCCCTGGGCCCAGGGCGACCAGCCGGGGGGCGACATCTTCGAACACCTCCACCGAGGGCAGCTCGAGCTCCAAACGGCGACCGGTGCTCGTCGTCGCCACGACCCGGGCGTACTCGTGCGGACGACCGGGCGCGAAATGTCCATAACGCTCGACCGGACCGCCATAGTGCGCGTCGGTGATCGTTTCGCCGTACGCCCGCGCTGCGCCGATGACAACGACAGCGACAGCGGGGAGCAGCATGCGGAGGGCAGTGGCTTGCATCGGCCGGATCGTAGAGACAGCGAACGGCATCGGAGTCGTCAAGTCCCGTAAGGGGCGGCCGGACATCGCGGCGGTGACCGCTTGAGGATACCGCGTTCGGCATTGTTGCGGATGCGATCGCGGCCCAGTCATGCGTCTTGCCCCGGAAAAATGTTACCGTTAACATGCACACGTCCAGCGAGTAAAGGAGAGGTCGACCATGAACGCAATTGCGCGGATGACCGTTGTACTGTGCATGGCCCTTGCCGGCACGCCTGCCGCCATGGCGCAGGCGTGGCCTACCAAGCCGGTCAAGGTCGTCGTCCCCTTTCCTGCCGGTGGTCAGCTCGACGTGGTCGTCCGCACCATCACCGACAAGCTCGCATCCGTTCTCGGGCAGCCGATCGTGGTCGAGACCAAGACCGGTGCGGACGGCAACATCGGCGCCGAGGCCGTGGCGCGGAGTACCGCGGACGGCTACACATGGCTCGCGACCAGCGTGCCATTCGCCACTCAGGTCACCCTGGCGAAAACGCTGCGCTACGATCCGGTCGGCGATTTCCGGCCTGTCGCACTACTGGGAACCAGTTCTTTCGTGCTGTGCGTGCCCGTCGCCCTGCCGGTGAAGACGGTCCAGGAATTCGTGGGCTATGCGAAGGCACATCCCCGCGAAATCTCCTACGCCGGGACCTCTCGCGGCTCGGTCACCCATCTCAGTACCGAGATGTTCAAGCGTGCGACCGGGACGGAGATGGAATTTATTGGCTACGCGGGCATTCCACCGGCATTGACCGACCTGATCGGCGGCCGCCTGCAGTTCATGTCGGTCGGGATCGTCGCGGCGATGCCCCAGATCAAGGCGGGCAAGCTGCGCCCGCTCGCGGTCCTGGACCTGGACCGGCATTCCCTGCTGCCGGACGTTCCTTCGATTGCCGAAGCCGGATATCCCGAGCTCGCCGTGAGCACGTGGTTCGGGCTACTCATGCCGCAGCAGACGCCACGGGAGGTTGTCGATCGGGTGAATGCCGAGGTGATGAAAATCGTGCGCTCGCAGGACGTGGTGGACAAGTTCCTGGCGATGGGTGTGAATCCGGTCAAGTCCAATACGCCGGAGCAGTTCGCCGCCTACCTCAAGACCGACATCGCCCGCTGGGGGAAGGTCATCAAGGACGCCGGCGTCACCGCCGAGTAGAGGCGAGCCAGCGTATCGGCATACTCCGGCGCACGGCCCGCGGGACACACCCCTGCGGCCACCCATGATTCGCGCATGCCGGGCGGCTCGTCCGGCGCGTACACCCAAGATTCGCGAATGCCGGGTGCCGGGCTCACGGATCCCGCAAGCTTGCACGCCATGCGTGCAAGTGGCACAATCGATTGCGCAGGCAGAGATGCGCAATCGATTGCGCACGCAGTTCGGGCGCCCCGGGGCGACGAAATGGGATCGGTGGCCGCGGGCTCACCGATGAGGAGAAGCAAAAGATGGCCAGCAAGGACCCGGCACGTCCCAATGTCCTCTTCATCATCAGCGATGACCAGGGTGCCTGGGCGCTCGGCTGCGGCGGCAATCCGGAGATCCAGACACCGACGCTCGACCGGCTTGCGGCGGGCGGTATTCGCTTCGAGCGGTTCTTCTGCACCTCCCCAGTGTGTTCGCCGGCACGCGCATCGCTGTTCACCGGTGACATCCCCTCCCGGCATGGGGTGCATGACTGGATCCGTGTCGGCAGCATGCCGCCGGCGCGGATCGATTACCTGGCGGGCCAGACGCTCGTCATGGATGTCGCCGCGGACGCGGGTTACCGCTGCGGCTTGGTAGGCAAGTGGCACCTCGGGGCCAGCGATGTCCCCCGGGCGAGCTTCGTTCGCTGGTTCGCCCACCAGTCCGGCATGGGACCGTATTACGGTGCGCCGATGGTCGAGGAGGACCGTCCGTGCACCGTCGACGGGTACATCACCGACGTCCTGGGCGACGCGGCAGTGCAGTTCGTCGATGGCGAGAGCGCGCGTCCGGAGCCGTTCTGGCTCAACTTGACGTTCACGGCGCCGCACTATCCCTGGATCGACAGCCATCCCAAGGCGTTCACCGATCTCTACGAGGACTGTCCGTTCACGTCCTGCCCGGACGAGCCGCCGCATCCATGGTTCATTGGAGGCAAGGCCGCCACCGACCGGGGCATGAAAGAGCGCCGTCCCAGCCTCATCGGCTACTTCGCGGCTGTCAGTGCCATGGACGCGGCCATCGGTCGGGTCCTCGCCGCGATCGACCGGCAGGGACTCACCCCGAGCACCTTGGTAATCTTCATGAGCGACAACGGCATGAATTGCGGCCACCACGGAATCTGGGGCAAGGGTAACGGCACGCTGCCACAGAACATGTACGACACCTCGGTGATGGTCCCTTGCATCGTGGCGCAGCCGGGTCGCATTCCGGGAGGGAAGGTCAACAGCGATCTGCTCAGTGGTTACGATGTATTTCCGACCCTCACGGAATACCTCGACATCCCCTATGACGCGGGTCGTCCGCGACCTGGCAGAAGTTTCGCGCGTGTGCTCGACGGCGCGGCGCGCTCCGACGGTCGCGAGGTGGTCGTATACGACGAGTACGGGCCGGTGCGCATGGTGCGTACCCGGGAGTGGAAGTACGTGCACCGTTATCCCGACGGTCCGCACGAACTCTACGGCCTCCTGGCCGATCCGGGCGAGCGCACCAACCGCGTCGAGGACGCGAGTTGTGCTGCGGCGGTCGCCGCGATGCGGGCGCGGCTCGAGGACTGGTTCCGCACCTATGTCGACCCCCAGCGCGACGGGATCGACAAGGGCGTCACGGGCTGTGGGCAACTCGCCCGCTCCGAGGAAAGCCGGCCGGACCGCCCGGTGTTCGCCGACCAGCACCTCACCGGGGCCGACTGGGATCTCTGGCTGGAAAAGAACGGCGCCTGAAGTCGTTGCATCGGTGCCCCCGCCGCACCGCATTAACCGTTGCAGGATGCAAAGCTCGCTGTTTCCAACCGCCAAGGAGCGTGCCATGAATGTCTTACGCCGTACGATGATCACCACCGCCGCCCTCGCTGTGCTCACCAGCGTGGCGCCGGTCACCGCCCACGCGGCGGATGCGACCCCGGGCAAGGGGATCACCATCAACATCGGGTACTTCCCCGTGGTATCGCCCGTGCCGATCATGCGTCAGCAGCAGCAACTCGAGAAAAAGGGTTACACGGTCAACTGGGTGCCGATCACGCAAGGCTTGCCTGGTGCCGCCAGCGCCCTCGCTGCCGGCAAGCTCGACATGAGTTGGGGCAACAGCGTCTCGGCAGTCGTGATCTTCTCCCAGTCCCCGGATGCGGCCCAGTTCGTCGGCCAGTCGTTCATCAATGCGAACGTCACTGTGGTCGCTACGAAGAGCAGCATCCAGAGCCCAAAGGATATCGTCGGCAAGAAGGTGGTCGTCAGCGGCATGAAGACCGCATCGACGCTCTTCTTCCAGATCGGTCTCAAGAAAGCGGGTGTTGATCCTGCGGGCAACGAGTACTTCGTCTCCGGCACCGGGCCGGGCATGATCGGGGTGCTCGATTCGGGCGGTGCGGAGGTGGTTGCGGGCTACGTGCCCTACGTTGCGGACATGGTGCTCAAGAAGATCGGGCGCGTGCTCTACACCGGCTCCGACGCGATCGGCCAACCTGCGCCCGGCGATGGCTTCATCGTCAGCACTGCGTTTGCGAAAGCGCATCCCGATGCGGTGCGGGACGTGCTGCGGGCGCAGTTCGCCGCCACCGACTACATCAAGGCCAGTCCGAACGACGCCTACAAGGTAATGGCCGACTTCGCCAAGGTGGACGAGGCCTCGGTGCGTTATTCGTTCGAGAAAGACCTCATCGGCGTGGCCTCGAGCTATATCCCGGACGTGGCCGGTATCGTGTCCACGGTGGCCGTGGCCCAGCAGCTCGGATTCGCGCCCCAGGGTGTCGACCTGCCGACATTCGCGAAGAAGTTCAACAACGTGTCCTTCGCGCAGTCGGTCCTCGCCAAGTAGGCCAACGGGACGGAGTCGCAGCACCATGACGTCCGGCGGAGCGGCGCGCCGGTCACGCGCACTCGGGCAGGCCTGGATGCTGGGCGGGTGCGGCGTGGCGACGGCGATCGGCGCGTGGTCGCTACTGGCTCACGCGATGGCGGGTGGAGGCGGGGTGATCAACCGTCTACCATCCCCCCTGGTGGTCGGTGCCAAGCTCTTGGCCTATGCCCGCGCGGATCTCCTCGTCGATCTCCTGGCAAGCCTCAAGGTCTTCGGTGCCGGCTGGATCATCGGCGTGGTTGCCGCCACCCTCATTGGTTTGCTGCTCGGCCGGGTGCGCACCCTCGGCAGCATCTTCCTGCCGGTGGTGGAAGCCATCCGTCCGGTGTCGAGCATCGCCTGGGTGCCGCTTTCGATCGTGTGGTTCGGCTTCGGCTTCACGAGCAAGATCTTTCTCGTAGGCCTGGCCGTGTTCCTGGTGGTCATCGTCTACGCTGTGGACGGGTCGACGCGCATCGCCGCCGACGTATCGCGCACCACCGCCATGCTCGGGATGAACGCTCTCCAGAGGTTTCGGTATCTCATTCTGCCGGGTACGCTCACCGAAGTCCTGATAGGTGCGCGGGTCGCGCTCATGTCCGGCTGGGGTACTGTGATCGTGGCCGAGCTGGTGGCGGCCGACGCCGGGCTCGGGGCTCATCTCATCGCCGTCCAGCAGAGCTACGATGTTGCGGCTGTGGTCGCCACCATGATCTGCTTTGGGGTCAGTGGCCTGGTCATGAATGCGCTGTTCACCTGGGTCGAAGGTGCGCTTCTACCCTGGCGCCGGGCGCAACACAGCGAGGTGGAGACCTGAGCCTGCCAAAGTCCCGATCGGCAGTTCCTGCGGTGCAGGCGCCGCGCGCTGTCCCTCGTCCCCGTCACCGCTGGCGCCAACGCGTGCTCATGCCCTTGGTGGGTATGTTGCTGGTCGCGGCCGCATGGCAAGCGACCCTCGTGGTCTATGCGTTGCCCGTCGTCGTCTTGCCAGCGCCGTGGGCAGTCCTGAAGGCGCTGGCCGCGTTGGTGCCCACCGGTGCCTTCTGGCGCGACGTCGGCGTCAGCCTGTTCGAGTTCTGCGCAGGTTACGCGGGGGGAACCGTGCTCGGTGTGACCGTGGGAGCGCTGCTCGGCGAGTCGCGCTACTTCCGGTTGATCGCCGGGCCGGTGATCGAGGCGCTGCGCTTCATCGTGCCGTTCGCCTGGATTCCGCTCACCGTGCTGTGGTTCGGTACGAGCGCGACCGGGAAGGTGGTGCTGGTGGCCTACGCAGTGTTTTTCGTCATGGCCATTTCGACGGCGCGCGCGGTGATGCACGTCGAGCCCACGTTGAGCAGGGTCGGGACCATGCTGGGGATGAATCGCCTCGAGCTCGCGCTGCAGGTGCACCTCCGTGCCGCTGCGCCGGGCATTGCCAGCGCAGCGCGCGCTGCGGCGGCGGTGGGATGGATCGCCGTCGTCGCCGCCGAATACATCGGCGCCAGCGCTGGCCTGGGCGTGATGATTACCAATGCCGCAACGTCGTTGCAAACGGCGGTGGTGATCGCTGGCATGATCGTGATCGGCCTGATCGGCGCTGGAGTCAGCGCGCTCATCGGCTGGCTCTCGCGCTCGCGACTGGACTATCGATGACGACGGACTCGGGCGGGATGACGACGGACTCGGGCGGGATGAGGACGGACTTGGGCGGGATGAGGACGGACTCGGGCGCGATGACGACGGACTCGGGCGTAAACAGGGGTCTGCCGACACACGATGGCGCGCCGCCGGGCGCAGCCACGTCTGGCGACGAGCATGGGCGCGCCGGCGCCGCGCTCGGGTTCGAGCACATCAGCCATCACTACGGGGCGGGCGACGGGCGAGTCGACGTGCTGCGGGACGTGTCCTTTACCGTCCCGGCGGGCAGCGTTGCCTGCGTCGTCGGGCCTTCCGGATGCGGCAAGAGCACGCTTCTCAGTCTGGCCGCGGGCCTGGCCGCGCCGTCCGGCGGCAGCGTGCGCTGGGACGGCAGGGAAGTCCGACTCGGACCCAACCGGGATCTTGGCATGGCGTTCCAGCAACCGGGCCTTTTTCCATGGATGACGGTACGCCAGAACGTGGCCGTCGGCCTCAGGACGCGAGGCCATGTCAAGGCCGATGCGCTGCGCACTGCGGATGAGTTCCTCGCAACCGTCGGCTTGACCGAGTTTGCCCATGCGTACCCCAGCCAGCTCTCGGGGGGAATGGCGCAACGCGTCGGCATTGCCCGGGCACTCGCTCTACGACCGCGCCTGCTGCTGCTCGACGAGCCCTTCGCCGCCGTGGACGCCTTCACCCGCCTCAAACTGCAGCAGGAACTGAAGGCGTTGCTCAGGCGTTATCGTCCGACCGTGCTTTTCGTCACCCATGACGTTTCCGAGGCGATCATGCTCGGCGACGTCATCGTCGCCATGACGCAGCGGCCGGCGAGCGTGCAACGACTGATTCCCGTCGCCAGGGAAGACCGGGACCGCGCCAGTGCGGCGTACGCCCGCAAGCTCGCCGAGACGCTCGAATGCCTGGGCGTGACCAGCGAGATGGGTGGCGAGTAGTCCCGGGTGGCGCGACGTCGATGGCGGCGTTAGCGATTTCGCGGATCGTCGAACTCGTGCAGCGCGCAACGCGGCCGATCCCGCACACGCGCAGCGCGTGATCCGACGCGCGGCGTACGCGGGCCACCCGCGGCGCCTTCTCGCGTAGCCGCTCGCGTTAGCCTCGCCCACGATGCGCACGCGAGACCCTTCGCGAGAGGAATTGGCGATAGAGAGTCCGGCGTCGCGGCAGCCAGCTTCCGCTCGGAGTAGCCGTAGGCCAAAGGCCTTCGGAACGGCGTCAGGCGTGGCGGCCCGTGACCGTGCCGGCCGCCGTGCGCGAGGAAGAATCTACTTTGAAATCAATACACGACGGCGGCTAACGCTGGTCGAAATAATAATTATGGCCAAACCGTAATCTTTGCGCCGCCCTAGCGACCTAAGCGGTGTTCCCTCGCTAATGCCTGGCAGCCGCCCGGGGGAGCCTCGCCTTGGCCACGCTAGACGCTGGCCCCCGAGAAAACACCCCGGCGATGCCACCGCCCGGCTCCGTCGGCATGAGTTCGTCGCCTGCCCGATCAACCCCTTTTCAATCGCTATCCGAGGTCCTGCACATGCTGACATTGCTTTTCCGCTTCGCTGTCGTAGTCGGTTTCCTGGCCGCATCCACCAGCCACGCCGCCAATCTGCAACCGTTCGACATGGCAACCTTCGACAAGCTGCAAGCCGAGGGCAAGCCGATCCTGGTGCATGTCCACGCCGATTGGTGTCCAACGTGCCGGGCCCAGGCTCCGATCCTGGCCGAACTCCTCGCGGACTCCCGTTTCAAGGACATGGCGGCTCTCGAAGTGGATTTCGACACCCAGAAGGATGTGCGGCGGACGCTCAAGGTCAGTCAGCAGAGCACCTTGATCGTCTACCGCGGCCGCACCGAGGTAGCGCGCACGGTCGGCGATACCCGCAAGGAGTCGATCGCGGCCACCTTGCAAAAGGCCAAGTCCTGATCCGGCCGACGCCATGACGGTTCTCGGCTCGACGAGTTATGGCCTCGGCTTCATGGCCGGAGTCGTGTCGATACTATCTCCGTGTGTGCTGCCGATCGCACCAATCGTGGTCGGCAGCGCCCTCGCGGCACACCGCTGGGGAGCCATCGCGCTCGCCCTTGGTCTCACCGCGAGCTTCACCGCCGTGGGCCTGTTCATCGCCACGGCGGGATTCGCCATCGGCCTTGACGCCGAGTGGTTCAAGACGGTCGCAGCGTTGCTCTTACTCGTCTTCGGCCTGGTGCTCCTGAGTTCGGCGCTGCAACGCCGGTTCTCCGGTGCCACCGCGCGGATCGGCACCCTGGGGGATGAATGGCTGCAGCGCATGCGCATCGACGGCTTGCGCGGCCAGCTGGTCGTCGGCCTGCTGCTCGGCCTGATCTGGGCGCCCTGCGTCGGCCCGACCCTCGGTGCCGCCTCACTGCTGGCGAGCCAAGGCAAGGACCTCGGCCAGGTGGCGCTGGTGATGGCGCTGTTCGGCATTGGCGCCGCCGTGCCGCTCGTGGCAATTGGCACGGTTTCCCGCGGGGTGATGGCCCGCAGCCGCGCAGGTCTGCTCCGCACAGGTGTTCACGGCAAGCACGCGCTCGGCGCCCTCATGCTCGGCATCGGCATCTTCATGTTGACTGGCTGGGACCGTGTCGTCGAACGCCACCTCAACGACATCGCTCCCAAGTGGCTGCTCGATGTCACCACCCGTTTCTAAGGCAAATATCATGACCCGACTCATTCCCCGCGCGCCAGTCCCCGCACTCACCGTCCCCACTCTCGAAGGAGCCGACTGGAGCATCCAGACCGCCAAGCCCGAGCGCTTCTCATTGGTCGTGTTCTACCGCGGCCTGCACTGCCCGATCTGCTCGACCTACGTCGCGGAGCTTGCGAAGCTCGCGCCGGACTTCGCCGCGAAGGGCATTGCCTCGATCGCCATCAGCGGCGATCCCGAAGACCGCGCCCGCAAGGCGCAAGCGGATTGGAAGCTCGGCGACCTCGCGATCGGGCACTCCCTCGCCATCGGGACGGCACGTACTTGGGGACTGTTCATTTCGAGTAGTCGCGGCAAGACCTCGACCGGTTTCGAGGAACCGGCGCTGTTCAGCGAGCCAGGCATCTTCCTGGTGCGTCCCGACCAGTCCTTGTACTGGTCGTCGGTCCAGTCAATGCCGTTCGCCCGTCCGCACTTCCGCGAGATCCTCGCGGCGGTCGATTTCGTGATCGCCAAGGATTATCCGGCTCGCGGCGAGGCGTAACGATCCCCGTCGCAGCCGCCGGTAACACCGGGTCGCAGCCCAGCCTCACCGCAGCCGAAGCCGAAGCCGATGTCGATGACGGCTCGACCCCTTCGGCATCGTAGGCTGGTCGATGCGCCGCGCGCCGGGGGGTACGCATCCGTGCCGGGCTGTGCACGATGACCGGGCGCAATTTCAACGGTGCGGGACGCGTTCGGCAGCACAACGCGTACATCTGGCGCTTCGTGGGCGGGGCGCCGCTGCAGAACGCCCGCGCCACGCTGCAGGATGTACCCGCGAAGACGCCGACGTCCCACCTGCTGTCCCGGAACTTCGGCCGCGAGGCTTTACCGTCGGGGGTCCACGACCATGTACACCGGCTAGG
>JBDTWB010000035.1:0-27107 GCA_040006895.1 Casimicrobiaceae bacterium
ATTTCTGGGTCGAGTATCTGCCGGACAGCCCGTGGATCCGGCAACCGTTCGAGGTTTACGACACGCTGCGGCCCGACGGTCTCAGGTCTCACCTCGCCGCGCGGCAAGTCCATCCGGCGCCTGAGGCGGAATAGGCGCGTCCCGCCGCAGATTGCCGCGTACCGCCGGCACGTGGCGCCCTGCCCCGGGGCCGCCGCCCTCGCTGCCGACTCCCGCGCCCACGGCGCTGGCCACGATTGCCCGTTGGCGGCCATTGCACCTCCAACAGGACAGATTACGGCTGGGGTCGCGGCCTTCAGGCTCCTCGCTCGCCTCGGCACGGGGGTCGGCTTGCATCCCACTGACAATCTGTTAGTCTGATCGTCAACTGTCGACAGTTGACGATGCCACCTTCCATCTCCCCTCTCGAGCTCCTTCAAGGGCACTCGCTCACGTCGGCGCTCAAGGCGGAGTTGCAGCGGCTTATTCTCAACGGTGAGATCCAGGCCGGCGAGCGGCTCAACGAAACCGCCCTCGCCGCACGATTTCGCACCAGCCGCGGTCCCTTGCGCGAAGCCCTGCAAGCTCTCGGGGAGGCGGGATTGGTCGCCTTCAGCCGCAATCGCGGTGCCTCGATCCGCCGGGTTTCGCTGGGCGATGCCGTCGATCTCTACAGCGTTCGGGCGGCACTCGAGGACGAGGTGGGACGCACCCTCGCCCGGCGACTCACCTCGGCCCAGGACGCGACTCTCCGCAAGGTGGTCGAAGCAATGGACGCGTGCCTGCAGGCGGGGCAGCGGGCCCAGTGCTACGACCTCAACCTGCACTTCCATGACCTCCTGGTCGAATACGCCGGCAATGCGCGGCTCGCCGCCATGTACCGGCGCGTGGTCAACGAGCTGCAGCTTTTCCGGCTCCAGGGCCTTGCCCTGCGCGCTGCCCTCGAGATTACCAACGCCGAGCACCACGCGATCCTGGCCGCGATCGAGAGCGGCAATCCCGAGGCCGGAGCGATGGCGATGCGCGCCCACGCGGAGGCGGCGCTCGGGCGGGTCGAGCGCGGCCTGCAGGCGTCCGATCAGCCCAACCGTGCCGAGGCGACCATTGGCGAAGCTCGAGCTTAGCAACCTCACCAAGCGTTATGGCGACGTGTTGTCGGTCGACGCCATCAGCCTGTCGGTCGCACACGGTGAGTTCGTGTGCCTCCTCGGCCCCTCCGGGTGCGGCAAGACCACGACGCTGCGCATGATCGCCGGCTTCCTCGAGCCTGACGAAGGCGAGATCCAGGTCGGTGGTGCGCGCATGTCCGCCCCGGGCGCGGTGGTTCCGCCCGAGCGCCGCAACATGAGCATGCTCTTTCAGAGTTACGCGATCTGGCCGCACATGACGGTGCGCGACAACGTCGCCTACGGACTGAAAATGCAGCGGGTGGCGGAGCCTGAGCGACGCCAGCGCACCGACGTCCTGCTTGCCGCGACCCGCCTCGACATTCAGGCCGAGCGGTATCCCGGCGAGCTCTCGGGGGGCCAGCAGCAGCGCGTCGCCCTCGCCCGCGCCCTCGCCCCCAAGCCCAGCATCCTGCTTCTCGACGAACCGCTCTCGAACCTCGATGCCAACCTGCGCGGGGAGATGCGCTTCGAGATCCGTCGCCTGCACGACGAATTCCAGTACACGTCGATTTACGTGACCCACGATCAGACCGAGGCGATGACCATGGCGGACCGCATCGTGGTGATGAACGCCGGTCGCATCGAGCAGATCGGCACGCCTGCCGAAGTCTACGAGCGACCTCGCTCGGAGTTTGTGGCGCGCTTCATCGGCGCGTCGAACGTGCTGAAAGGCAAACACGCGGGCAACCAGATGGTCGACGTCGCCGGCCGGTCGCTCGCGGTAGGCGACGGTGAATTCGCGCCGGTTGGCAGCTCGATGGGGGTGTGCGTCAAGATGCACGACCTCGAACTGCTTCCCGAAGCCGCGCTCCGGGAGGCTAACGTGCTGCCGGGCGTGATCCGCAAGCAGGCTTATCTCGGCAGCCATCGCGACTACATCGTCGACGTCGGCCAGGAAATCTTCATCACGGCACCTCCAGGCGTGGACCTCGCGCCTGGAACCCCGGTGGCCGTGCGCTTCCCCCCGCAGCGGTGTCGTGGGCTCGTTCACTGAGTAGTCATGCTCTTGAGGAGGAAACCGATGAAACAATCCCTGCTCCACCCGATCGCCGTCATGCTGCTCGCGTCCGCGGTGGCGGGCACTGCACTCGCCCAGGAAACGACACCGGCGATGCTCGATGCCGCAGCCAAGGAAGGCAAGGTCGTCTGGTACACGGCGGTCGACGTGAAGGTAGCCGAGTCCATCGCCAAGGCGTTTCGCGCCGAGTACCCCAAGATCCAGATCGACGTGGAACGGTCGGGGTCGGAGCGCATCTTTCAGCGCATCGGCCAGGAGATGCAGGCGAACATCCGCAACGTCGACGTCGTAAACTCGTCGGACGCGTCGCACTTCCTCTTCTGGAAGCAGCAGAAGCTTCTCGCCGTGCACGTGCCGCCCGACGTGCAGCGCTTCGCAGCCCAGTTCAAGGACGCCGACGGTACCTTCGCGACATGGCGCGCGACCCTCAACGTCATCGGCTACAACACCAAGCTGGTCGAGGCGAAGGACGCTCCTACCGGCTACCTG
The DNA here is from genome assembly GCA_040006895.1 of Casimicrobiaceae bacterium. Classification (GTDB taxonomy): domain Bacteria; phylum Pseudomonadota; class Gammaproteobacteria; order Burkholderiales; family Casimicrobiaceae; genus CAIWHR01. The sequence continues at coordinate 2,656 of JBDTWB010000035.1, forward strand.
GACCTCCTCGATCCCAAATGGAAGGGCAAGCTCGTCAAGGCCCATCCGAACTACAGCGGCACGAGTCTCACGGGGACGTACGCACTCACCAAGGTGCTGGGCTGGGACTACTTCGAAAAGCTCGCCAAGCAGGGCGTGCAGCAGCTGCAGTCGACGACCGCGCCTCCCAAGACCATCGCCAGCGGCGAGCGAGTCGTCATGGTTGACGGCAACGAGTACAACATGTTCATCGAGATCGACAACAAGAGCCCGGTGGCGATCGTGTACGCCAAGGAAGGCACGCCCTTCGTTGCTTCGCCGACGGCCATCTTCGCCAACGCTCCCCATCCCAACGCCGCCCGGGTGCTGCAGAACTTCCTCTACACCGCGAAAATCCAGCAATTGTCCGTGACCGAGGGGGGCACGCGTTCGGTACATCCCGACGTCAAGGATCCGCCGGGGCGCACGCCATTGGCGCAGATCAAGCTCCTGCCCGACGATCCGGAAGGCATGCTGCCGCAGGTCGGCGAGGTGAAGCGGCGCTACACCGCCATCTTCGGCAACTGACCGCGCACGCCGCGCGCGGCCACCATGGCGACCACGACCATCGACGATGCGCCGCCGTTGCGCGCGGCGCGCACGCGCCGCTTCGACCCCACGATGCCGGTCGCGGTGGTGCTCGCCCTTCTCCTCGCCGTGCTGGTGCTGCTGCCGCTGGTGCGGTTGTTCGTCACCAGCCTGAAGGACGATGGGGGGGGTTGGTCGCTCGCGCATTATGCGCAGCTCGTCACCGACCCGCAGTTCGTAAAGCCCTTGTGGACGACCCTCTGGACCTCGGCCGCGGTAGGCGTGTTGTGCGTCATCACCGCGGCACCGATGAGCTGGCTGGTCGCCCGCACCGATCTGCCCGCGAAGCGGCTGTTCCGCACCCTCGTCCTCGCCTCGTTCGTCACCCCGCCGTTCCTCGGCGCGTTCGCCTGGGTGCTGCTCGGCGGGCCCAACGCCGGCCTCGTCAACCAGTGGTACTACGCCCTCACCGGGGCGAAGCCGTTCGAGGCCGCCGCCCTGATCAACATCTTTTCGGCGGGCGGCATGGTGTTCGTCATGGCCCTCTACACGTTTCCATACGTGTTCACGTTCGTGGCCAACAGCCTCGATGTGATTCCCGCGGACCTCGAGGAAGCCGCCGCGATCCTGGGCGCACCCCGCTGGCGGACTGCACTCGACATCACCCTGCCGCTGGTGATGCCGGCGCTCCTCGCCGGTTTCCTGATCGCATTTCTGCAATCGATGACGCTGTTTGGGGTGCCCGCGATCCTGGCGCTTCCCGCCGGCATCGGTACCATGACGACCAAGATCTGGAGCCTGTTCCAGTTTCCCCCGCGCCTCGGCCTCGCCGCCGCGGCGGCCCTGCCGCTACTCGTCGTGACCGCGGTGTTGCTGCGGGCGCAGGCGCGCATCATGGGCCGGCGCGGCTATTCGGTCATCGGGGGCAAGGGCACGGCGACACGGGACGTCCGGCTAGGCTGGTGGAAGCTGCCCGCACTGCTGCTGTTCGTTGTCGTGCTCGCGTGCTCAGTCGTGCTGCCTTACGGCGTGCTGCTGCGCACCGCGCTGGTCAAGAACTGGGCCGGCCCGTCGACCGCGGAAAATTTCAGCCTCGAGCACTGGCGCTTCGTGTTTTTCGACTTCAGCCAGACGCGCCTCGCCTTCGAGAACACGTTCATCCTGTGCGTCGCCGCGGCTACCGCGGGCACGCTGCTGGTCACGATCGTGTGCTACCTGTCCGCCCGCAAGGTCGTCTGGGGCCACCGGTTCATCGGCCTGCTCGCCACCTCGCCGGCCGCGATTCCCGGCATCGTGCTCGCGGTCGGGCTCTTCCTCACGTACACCCAACCCCCCTTCGTGCTGTACGGCACGCTTGGAATCATCTTCCTCGCCTACGTCACCAAGGAGCTGCCGGTGGGCTACCAGCAGATCAACGCGGCCTTGAAGAGCGTGCATCCGGAACTCGAGGACGCGAGCCGCATCTTCGGCGCCACCCGCCTGCGCGCCCTCGCCGACATCACCGCACCGCTGATCAGGAACGGGGTCATCGCTACCTGGATTTTCATCTTTATCGGCTCGGTGCGCGAGCTCTCGGCCACCATCCTGCTGTTCACCGCGCGCACCAAGACCATCGCGGTGACCATGTTCGATCTCCGCGAAAGCAACGACTGGGGACCGATCGCCGTGCTGTCCGTGACCATGCTGGTCATCACGTTCGTGCTGGTGGCCCTGGTCACCCGCTTCACCAACCGGAGACTCGCATGAGTGAACGATCGGCGCTGCCACTGCTTGGCCTCATGCCGGGTGATCCGACCGGGATCGGTCCCGAGCAATGCGCGCGCATCCTGGCCGATGGCCGGCTGACGGATGTGGCCAGGCTGGTCGTGATCGGCGATGCGCGGGTGCTCGCGATGGGTGCGCGGGACGCGGGCGTGCGACTCGATCTGCGTCGCTGCGATCGGCCCGGGGGGGCCGACTGGTCGAACGGCACGATCCCCATCGTCGATCTCGCCAACCAGGAGACTGCCGAGCTGCGCCGCGGCGCGGTGTCGGCCGCTGCGGGGCACGTGGTCGGCGCGACCTTGCAGCACATGGTCGGGCTCGCCCTGGCGGACGAGATCGATGGCATCACCTTCGCACCGCTCAACAAGGCCGCGCTGCACGCGGGCGGTTGGCGCTTCAACGACGAGCACCAGCTCTTCGCCCATCTCACCGGGCACGCCGGCCACTTCGGCGAAATGAACGTGCTCGACGGGCTGTGGATGTCACGGGTGACGTCCCATGTCGCCCTGCGCACCGCACTCGACCAGATCACGGGCGTGCGCATCGAGGCTGCGCTCGCCCTGGCGGATGCGACCATGCGTGGCGCCGGTTTCGCTGCCCCGCGGATCGCGGTGGCCGCGCTCAATCCCCACGGCGGCGAGAACGGCCTGTTCGGACGCGAGGAGATCGAGGTCATCGCCCCGGCGGTGGCGCGCGCGGCGTTGGCCGGCGTCGCCTGTCGCGGCCCCTTTCCGGCCGACACGGTGTTCCTCAAGGCGCTCGCTGGCGAGTTCGATGGCGTACTCACGATGTACCACGACCAGGGCCAGATCGCGACCAAGCTGCGCGGGTTCAACCGCGGCGTCACGGTGACAGCCGGCCTCGCGACGGTGTTCACGACCCCGGCGCACGGCACCGCCTTCGACATTGTCGGCCAGGGCAAGGCCGCGACGGGCGCGCTCGAAGCTGCCGTGCGCCTTGCTGCCCGCCTCGCAACCTGTCGCCGCTCCATGCCCGCCACGGTCCTTGCCAACGTCTAGACCAGGAGATCGTCCATGTCCACCGCCGTGCCCGACACCAAGACCAACACCGCTGCGACGGGCGAAGCCGTCTCGCTTACCCAGTATGTCGCCGAGTTCGTCGTGGCGACGCGGGCCGGCGACATCCCCGCGGAAGTAGCTCGCCTCGGACGGCGCTCGGTGCTCGACGGCGTCGGACTCGCGTTCGCCGGCGCCGCGTCCCAAACCGGCGCAATCGCCCGTCGCTACCTCCGCGAACTCGGCATCGCGAACGAGCAAGGTTGCACGGTGATCGGCTCCGACCTGCGGTTGCCGGCACGTTTCGCGGCCTTCGCCAACGGCCTGGGTATCCACGCAGATGATTACGACGACACCCAGCTCGCCGTCGCCAAGGATCGCGTGTACGGCCTGCTCACCCATCCCACCGCGCCGGCTTTGCCGCCGGCCCTGGCGATCGCGGAGCGCGACCATCGCAGCGGCCGGGATCTCATGACGGCCTACCAAATAGGCGTCGAGGTCGAATGCAAGATCGCCGAGGCCATCCTTCCGCGTCACTACCAGCACGGCTTCCACAGCACCGGTACCTGCGGCGCCATCGGCGCCGCGGCCGCGGCGGCGCATTTGCTCGGGCTCGACGTCCCGACCACCCGCCGCGCACTCGCGATCGCGGCCAGCCAGGCCGCTGGGCTGCGCGAGAACTTCGGGACCATGACCAAGCCGTTCCATGCCGGGCGTGCGGCCGAGAGCGGCGTCGTTGCCGCGGAGATCGCGCGCCTGGGCTTCACCGCCTCGCCGATCGGCCTGGAAGCAGACCGCGGCTTCTTCCGTGCCGCGGGCGGCGGTTACAGCGTGGCGATGATCGCGGGCAAGCTCGGCGCGCCCTGGACCTTCGCCCATCCGGGCGTCTCGATCAAGCCGCACCCCTCGGGCTCGCTCACCCATCCGGGCATGAGCGTGATGCTCGAGCTCATTCGCCGTCACGATCTCGACCCGCAGCAGGTCAAACGCGTCGCCGTGGGGACCAACCACAACATGCCCAACGCCCTCATTCACCATCGTCCGGTCACCGAGCTGCAGGCCAAGTTCAGCATGGAGTTCTGCATGGCAATCCTGCTCCTCGATCGGGAGGCCGGCCTCGCGCAGTTCACCGACGAGGTGGTCAACCGTCCCGACGTGCAGGCGTTGCTTGCCCGAGTCGACTTCGGCGTGCATCCGGAGGCCGAGGCTGCGGGATTCGACAAGATGACGACCATCGTGGAAGTCGAGCTTCAGGACGGCCGGATGATGCGTGGCGCCGCCGACTTCGGCAAGGGAAGCCCCGCCAATCCGATGAGCGACGACGAGCTCGCCGCCAAGTTTCGAGAATGCGCGAGCTGGGGCGGCCTGGGGACGGCCGAAGCGGAGCAGGTGTTGGAGCGTCTCTGGCGCATCGACGGCGTCGCCGACGTGTCCGAGCTGACCGCTCTGCTGCGGCGCCGCCGCGACTGATCGAAGGTAGCCCGTCCACCCGGACGCCCACCCATGTAAGGTAAGATAGCGGTTTGCCCGGGTCGCGATCCCGTCGTTCCTGGATCGCCACGGTCCGCGCATCGCACGCTGATCCTGGAAACGCAGACGCCCGCGGGCGAGGCGGGCGTCACGGACGTCGGCAACGGCTCGTGCTGCGGCGAAACAGTGCTGTCATGCACCCCGGGTCCGGCATTGCGGCGTGCCCGGGAATTTGGTGCCCAGAAGAGGACTCGAACCTCCACAGTGTCGCCACCGCTAGGACCTGAACCTAGTGCGTCTACCAATTCCGCCATCTGGGCTTTGCAAGCGGCCAATCACCAGCCTTGATGCACCAGCCCGTATACGAGCCGTGATCGAGCCGTGATCGGGCAATTGCAACCCGCTATTTTACTTTCGGACCTACAAGTTGTCAAAAAAACGAAGCGAATCCGGTACCTCCGGCAAACGCAAACATTCTGAAGACTCCCCCCGCCGCGATCCCTCGGCCGGCGCCTCCACCACTGCACCGCCCGAGCGGGCGCTGCGGCGCGGCGACATCGACCCGGACCTCATCCCCGCGCGAACCGCCATCCTCGATGCGTTGCAGGGGCAACCCATGCCTGAGGACGAGCTTGCCAAGCTTCTCGAGGTCAAGAAACGCGCCCGCGAAGCCTTTGCAGGTCGGGTCAGGGCGATGGAGCGCGACGGCCAGCTGCTGACCAACCGCAAGGGCGAGCTGTGCGTGCTCGCCAAGCTCGATCTGGTTACGGGCGTCGTCCAGGGGCACCCCGACGGGTATGGATTCCTCCGTCCGGAGAGTGGCACCGCGGACCTGTTCCTGTCCGCCAAGGAGATGCACAAGGTGCTGCACGGCGACCGCGCCTCGGCGCGGGTCATCGGCCTCGACCGCCGCGGCCGCCCCGAAGGCGAGATCGTCGACGTCATCGAGCGCGCCAACTCCCAGGTGGTAGGCCGCCTGTACGAGGAGCACGGCGTGTGCTTCGTGGTCGCCGAGAACCGCCGCATCAACCAGGATCTCCTGGTCCCCCCGGGCGAACGCGGCAAGGCCAAGGCGGGCCAGGTGGTCGTGGTCGAGATCGTGCAGCAGCCGTCGCCGCAGCACGAGGCGGTTGCGCGGGTGATCGAGATCCTGGGCAGCCTTACCGATCCTGGCATGGAAATCGAGATCGCCCTGCGCAAGCACGACCTGCCCTTCGAGTTCTCAAAAGCCGCGAAACGCCAGGCGAAGGAATTGCCCGAGACGGTGTCGGCGGCCGACTGCGAGGGTCGCGTCGACCTGCGCGACCTGCCGCTCGTAACCATCGATGGCGAGAATGCACGCGACTTCGACGACGCGGTGTTTTGCGAGCGCAAGGGCCGTGCAGGCTACCGTTTGGTGGTGGCGATCGCCGACGTGTCGCACTACGTGAAGGATGGCGACGCCCTGGATCGCGACGGCCGCGAGCGCGGCACATCGGTCTATTTCCCGCGCCGCGTGATCCCGATGCTGCCCGAGGCGCTGTCCAACGAGCTCTGCTCGCTCAAGCCCAAAGTCGACCGGCTGTGCATGGTGTGCGACATGGACGTGAGCGCGCAGGGTCTCATCAAGGGCTATCGGTTCTATCGTGGCGTGATGCACTCGCAGGCGCGCCTGACTTACGCCAAGGTGTGGGAGTGGCTCTCGGCCGCTGGAGAGGGCCGGCACGTCCCTGCCGAGGCCAAGCCGCTGATGCCGCATCTCGACAACCTTCACGCGGTGTTCCGCGCGCTCGGCAAGTCGCGGGTCAAGCGTGGTGCGATCGATTTCGACACACCCGAAATGCAACTCGAGTTCGACGTGCACGGCAAGATCGTGCGCATCGTGCCGGTGCTGCGCAACGACGCGCATCGCCTCATTGAGGAGTGCATGCTCGCGGCCAACGTCTGCACGGCGGAGTTCCTCGCGACCAATAAGCATCCGGGGCTGTACCGCGTGCACGAGGGCCCGACTCCGGAAAAGCTCACCCTGCTGCGCGAGTTCCTGCAGACCAAGGCGCTGTCCCTCGGCGGCGGCGACGATCCGACGGCGGCCGACTACGCCGAGCTCATGGAGCGCATCCGGGAGCGGCCCGACTTCGCACTGCTCCAGACGGTGTTGCTGCGCTCGCTGCAGCAGGCGCAGTACCGTCCCGAGAATGCCGGTCATTTCGGCCTCGCCTACGCGGCCTACGCGCACTTCACGTCTCCCATCCGCCGCTATCCCGACCTGCTCGTGCATCGCGCCATCAAGGCGGTGCTCGACGGCCGCCGCTACCAGCCGTCCGGCTCGTCGTGGCAGGAGCTGGGCGCGCATTGCTCGATGACCGAGCGCCGGGCCGACGAGGCGACGCGCGACGTCGAGAACTGGCTGAAGTGCTACTACATGCGCGACAAGATCGGCGAAACCTTCGTGGGAACGATCAGCGGCGTCACCGGTTTCGGCATGTTCGTGACGATCGACGAGCTCAACGTCGATGGCCTCGTGCATATCACCGAGCTCGGCCGGGATTACTTTCACCTCGACCCCGCGCGACACGCGCTGGTGGGGGAGCGCAGCGGCCGGGTGTACCAGCTGGCGGGGCAGGTTCGCGTCCAGGTTGCCCGGGTCGACCTGGAGACGATTCGCATCGACTTCACCCTGGCCGACCCTGAGCCTGCCGCAGCGCCGGAGCCTCCGGTTACCACCAAGGTGCAGCGCGGTCGCGCCCGGCGCTGAAACAGGTTGCCCGGCGCGCCGTCGTGGATCTCGTCATCCAGTCGTCCGACATCGGCAGCGAGGAGATCGCCGCCTTTGCCGGGCTAACCGATGCCAGCGCCATCGAAGTGCTAGAAGGCGGCACCCAGCAGGCGTATCGACTGCGCGGGGTCCGGCACGCCGAGGGGCTCGAGGCTGCGTGCGACCGCGCCGGCTGCGACTACGCCTTCGTGCCCGACAATCTCACGCGCGCGCGGGTGGGCCTGGTCGCGATGGACATGGACTCGACCCTGATCACCATCGAGTGCATCGACGAGATCGCCGACCTCCTGGGCATCAAGCAGGAGGTGGCCGCCATCACCGCACGCGCGATGCGCGGCGAGCTCGACTTCGCGGCAAGTCTCACCCAGCGCGTGGCTCTGCTCGCAGGACTGCCCGTGACCGATCTGCAGGCCGTGTACGACGAGCGTCTGCGGCTTTCACCGGGTGCGGAGCGCATGCTGGCGGGATTCCGGGCCGCAGGGGCACGGACGCTGCTCGTATCGGGCGGGTTTACGTTTTTCACCGAGCGCCTGCGCGAGCGCCTCGGTCTCGACGACACGCTCGCCAACGTGCTGGACATGGTCGACGGCAAGCTCACCGGCAGGATCGTCGGCCCGATCGTCGATGCCGCGGCGAAAGCGACGCGGGTCGCTGCCCAGCGCGCCCGCCTGCCCGAGGGCAAGCTGGTCGTCGCCATTGGCGACGGCGCGAACGACCTGCCGATGCTCGCCGCCGCCGACGTGTCGATCGCGTATCGCGCCAAGCCTGTGGTGCGCGCCCACGCGACCTACGCGATCAACCACTGCGGCCTGGACGCGGCGCTCAACCTGTTCGCCTGAGACGCTTACTGCGGATGCGCCGGGCGATGACGGCGTCGCTGCCGGCGCGAAGTTCGGACGCCTGTTTGCGGCCTCACCTGCTCGCGCCTTCGCGGCCTCTCCTGCTTGCGGCCTCTGCTACTTGCGGCCTCTGGGGTGTCTCCTGCTCGCAGCCTTCGCGGCCTCTCCTGCTTGCGGCATCTCCTCCCCGTCGCGGGGGACTGACCCGGCACCGACCCCGGCGAGGACGTCCGTGGTCCGACCGGGGCCTCGCCTAATCCGACTCCTCGATCCACGCCATCTGGATGGCTTCGAGGATCTTCTCTCCACTGCGCTTGGGATCGTCCGCGAAGCCGGGCAACTCGCACACCCAGCCGTGCAACTCCGTGAACCGCACGGTTCGCGGGTCGCACTCCGGATGCGTCTCACCGAGCTTGATCGCGATGTCGCGGGTATCGGTCCACTTCATGGCATCTCCTTACGGTCGCGCCGCGACGATGGCTAGCGCCGTTCCTTGGCGTAGTTGATCGTGTAGCGCGGAATCTCGATCACCAGCTTGTCCTTGCCGACCATGGCCTGGCACGACAGCCGCGACCGCGCCGTGAGGCCCCAGGCGCGGTCGAGCAGGTCGTCCTCGGCGTCGGTCGACGGGTCGAGGGTATCGAAGCCCTCGCGCACGATGACGTGGCAGGTGGTGCACGCGCAGGATTTCTCGCAGGCGTGCTCGATCTCGATGCCGTGGTCGAGCAACGTGTCGCACACCGAGACGCCCTCGGTCGCGTCGAAGGTCGCGCCCTCGGGACACGCCTCGGGATGGGGAAGCACGACCATTTCAGGCATCGCTGACTCGTTCAGGTAAGAGCATCGACGCGCCGACCGGTGAGGGCGCGCTGCATGCCACGATCCATCCGCCGCGCCGCGAGCTCGGCAGTGCTGCGGTTCAGGGCCCCGGTGGCAGCGAGGAGCGCCTGGCGGTCGGCTCCCTGCCGGGCATAGGCGAGCGCCTCGACCGCGGCGTCGATCGCTGCCCTCTCCTCGACGGACACGAGGTCACCGTCGGTCGCGAGCGCACCACGGGTCGCGCCAAGCAGCACGTCCGCTTCGACCTGCGCTTCCGCGAGCGCGCGGGCCGCCATGTCGTCCGCCGCGTGGGCGAAGGAATCCTGGAGCATGCGCGCGATATCGGTGTCGGAGAGGCCGTAGCTCGGCTTGACCGTGACCGACGCCTCGACCCCGGACGTCATCTCGCGCGCCGACACCCCGAGCATGCCGTCGGCGTCGACCTTGAAGTCCACCCGGATGCGGGCCGCGCCCGCCGTCATTGGCGGGATGCCGCGCAACTCGAAGCGCGCCAGGGACCGGCAGTCCTCCACCTTTTCGCGTTCCCCCTGCACGACGTGGAAGGCCATCGCGGCCTGGCCGTCCTTGAAAGTGGTGAATTCCTGGGAGCGCTCCACCGGGATGGTGGAGTTGCGCGGCACGACCTTCTCCACGAGGCCGCCCATGGTCTCGACCCCGAGCGACAGGGGGATGACGTCGAGCAGCAGCCAGTCGTCGTCGCCCGGAGCGCGGTTGCCGGCCAGCACGTTCGCCTGAATCGCCGCCCCGAGGGCGACCACCTGGTCGGGATCGACGTTGGTGAGCGGCGGCTGCCCGAAGAACGTGCCGACCGCCTTCTGGATCTGCGGCATCCGCGTCGCCCCACCCACCATCACCACGCCTTTGACGTCCGCGGGTTCGAGCCCGGCATCGCGCAAGGCGCGCTTCACCGGCGCCATGGTCTTGTTGACCAGCGTTTCAGTGATCCTGGTGAAGACCTCGGCCGTGAGCACGAGCTCGATGTCGTCGCCGCTCGACAGCGTCGCGACGATCGGCGAAGTCCGATGCTGGCTGAGATTCTCCTTGGCTTCACGCGCCTTCAGCATCAGCAGCCGCGTGTCCTCGGGAGATAGCGGCGGCAACCCGGCGGCCTCGATCATCCAGCAGTAGACCCGGTGGTCGAAATCGTCGCCGCCGAGCGCGGAATCGCCGTTGGTCGCCAGCACCTCGAATACACCCTTGGAAAGTTGCAGGATCGAGATGTCGAACGTGCCGCCGCCGAGGTCGTACACCGCATAGGTGCCTTCCGCGGCATTGTCGAGACCATAGGCGATCGCGGCCGCCGTCGGCTCGTTGAGAAGCCGCAGGACCGGCAATCCGGCCAGAGCCGCGGCATCCTTGGTTGCCTGGCGCTGGGCGTCGTCGAAGTACGCCGGCACGGTCACCACCGCGCCAGCCAGCTCGCCATCCAGGCTCTCCTCCGCGCGCGCACGCAGCCGGCGGAGGATTTCGGCCGACACTTCCACGGGACTCTTGATGCCGGCGCGCGTGCCGAGCTTGAGCATTCCCGGCGCATCGATGAACCGGTACGGAAAACGCCGGTCATCGGCGAGGTCGGCGAGCCCGCGACCCATGAAACGCTTTACCGAAACGATGGTGTTCTGCGGATCCTTGGCCTGCTGGGCCTGGGCGGCGAAGCCCACGTCCACTGCTCCGCCCTCGCCGTAGCGCACGATCGACGGCAACAGCGGCCGCCCTTCCAAGTCGGGCAACACGACCGGAATGCCGTGGCGAACGGTGGCGACGAGCGAGTTGGTGGTGCCGAGGTCGATGCCGACTGCGAGGCGCCGCGCGTGCGGCACCGGGGTCGCATCGGGCTCGGAGATCTGCAGCAGGGCCACTAGGCCTCCGCCTCGGTGAGCGCCGCGCCGATGTCTTCGCCGAGCTTCACCAGGAACTTGAGCTCACGCACCCGGCTTCGGGCCGCATCCCACGCCGCGTCCTGGTCGAGCAGGGACACGAGCTCCTGCTCGCGCGCGCGAATCTCGCGCCGCACTTCACGCAACGTCGCGTCGAGCACGTCTATGTCGGCCGCTGCCGCCGCATCGGCGACCGCTTCGCGACGCTCGAGCTGTCGCTCCAGAAAATCCATCGGCAGTGCCGTATCGCGCTCACCGCCTGCGTCGATGCCGTGCAGGCCAAGGAGGTGTTCGGCTCGGAGTACCGGGCTCTTGAGCGCGTCATAGGCTTCGTTCACGCGGGCCGAAGCCTGCGCGGCGAGACGCTGGTTGGCGTCGTCGCTCCCGGCGTGACGATCCGGGTGGACCTGGGACTGCAACGCACGATAGGCGCGCTCGAGCGCGGGCTCGTCCACGCTAAACCGCGCCGGAACGCCGAAAAGCTCGAAATGATTACGGGTGAAGTCGATCATCGAGAAATGGGTCACATGACGCCCGCCTCATCAGGACGGGGCAATGCGTTGCACTCGTATCCTGTCGCTGGTATCCAACGCCATCGCGTCGAGGGGTCTCGTGCAGGGACCATCGCGTCGGTGTACCGGGTTGAGCCCCGATCGAGTACATGCAAGTCGGCGCGATCAACGGGTCACGGGTCACTACTGCCCCGGTTTGCCTGCCAACTCATGTCCCGACGGGACGGAACGGACGGCGCCCGGACGGCTGTCGCAACGGATGGATGGACAGCCCGGAGCCCCAAGAAATTTGCAGTACGCCCCGTGTCGCGCGCCGCGGACAGGGCCCGCGAACCCGACCACGGTCGACGCCCGCTCAGACGTTGAACGATTCTCCGCAGCCGCACGCATCCTTCACGTTCGGATTGTTGAACCGGAAGCCCTCGTTCAAGCCCTCGCGTGTGAAGTCGAGCTCGGTCCCCTCGAGGTAAGGCAGGCTCTTCGGATCGATCACCACCTTGACACCGTGGCTCTCGAATTGGGCATCCTCGGGACGGACCTCGTCGGCGTACTCGAGCTTGTAGGCGAGCCCCGAGCAACCCGAGGTACGCACGCCGAGGCGCAGGCCCACGCCCTTGCCGCGCTTCGCAAGATTGGTCGCGATGTGCCGCGCCGCCTTTTCGGTTACCGTGATAGCCATGGTTTCTCTGTGCTGACGAAAAAGATGAATGGATCGCGCCCGGTCGCGATCAATCCGCAGCAGCCGTCGCTTCGGCAGCTGCCGTCTCCGACTCGCCCGGGCCATGCTTCTTGCGGTAGTCCGCCACCGCGGCCTTGATGGCGTCCTCGGCCAGGATCGAGCAGTGGATCTTCACGGGAGGCAGGGCGAGCTCCTCCGCAATCTGCGTGTTCTTGATGCCCATCGCCTGGTCGAGCGTCTTACCCTTGACCCACTCGGTCACGAGAGACGACGACGCGATCGCGGAGCCACAGCCATACGTCTTGAACTTGGCGTCCTCGATGAGGCCGTCCTTGCCTACGCGGATCTGCAGCTTCATCACGTCGCCGCACGCCGGCGCACCGACCATGCCGGTACCGACGTCCTCCGCTTCCTTGGAAAAGGACCCGACGTTGCGCGGGTTCTCGTAATGGTCGAGTACCTTGTCACTGTATGCCATGGTTCACCTCGTTTGGATTGCGGGGCTGCTGCCGCGTCAATGCGCTGCCCACTGTACGGTATCGAGATCGACCCCATCCTTGAACATCTCCCAAAGGGGCGAGAGCTCGCGGAGCTTCGCGATCTTGCGCTTGAGCAGATCCACGGTGTAGTCGATGTCGGCTTCCGTGGTGAAACGACCGATGGTGAAGCGGATCGAGCTGTGCGCGAGCTCGTCGCTCCTGCCCAGCGCGCGCAACACGTACGACGGCTCGAGCGACGCCGACGTACAGGCCGAGCCGGACGACACCGCGATCTCCTTGATGGCCATGATAAGGCTCTCGCCCTCGACGAAATTGAAGCTCACGTTGAGGTTGCCGGGCACCCGGCGCTCGAGGTCGCCGTTGACGTAGATCTCCTCGATCGTCGAGAAGCCCTGCAGAAGCCGATCGCGCAGCATCCGGATGCGCTCGTTGTCAACGGCCATCTCGGCCTTGGCGATCCGGAATGCCTCGCCCATGCCCACGATCTGATGGGTGGCAAGCGTCCCCGATCGCATGCCCCGCTCATGCCCGCCCCCATGCATCTGCGCCTCGATCCGCACCCGCGGCTTGCGGCGCACGAATAACGCGCCTACACCCTTGGGGCCATAGGTCTTGTGGGCCGAGAACGACATCAGGTCGACCTTGAGCTTGCCGAGATCGATCGGCATCTTGCCGGTCGCCTGGGCCGCGTCAACGTGGAAGATGATGCCCTTGCCACGACAGATCTCGCCGATCGCGGCGATGTCCTGGATTACGCCGATCTCGTTGTTCACCGCCATCACCGACGCGATAATCGTGTCGGGGCGCAGTGCTGCCTGGAACGCATCGAGGTCGAGTAGCCCGTCCGGTTGCACGTCGAGATAGGTCACCTCGAAGCCTTCCCGCTCCAGCTCGCGCATGGTGTCGAGCGTCGCCTTGTGCTCCGTCGTGACGGTCACGAGGTGCTTGCCCTTGTCCTTGTAGAAATGGGCAGCCCCCTTGAGAGCGAGGTTGATCGACTCGGTCGCACCGGACGTCCACACGATTTCCCGCGGGTCGCAGTTGACCAGGGCTGCCACGTTCTCCCGGGCCTCCTCGACGGCACGCTCGGCCTGCCAGCCGAATGAATGCGAGCGCGACGCGGGATTGCCGAAGTTCTCGGTGAGATACGGAATCATCTTTTCGGCCACGCGCGGGTCGACTGGCGTGGTCGCCGAATAATCGAGGTAGATCGGTATTTTCATCGTGCGCGTCCCGTCGAGTCGGTCGTGATTGCTGGGGCAGCCGTCGTGCAAGCCAAAGATCGCTCTCTCGAGCGTGCCCCCCCGCGGTGATCCTGCAGCACCGACACCTCGGGGTGGTCCTGTTGCCGGACGAGCTCGGCGAGAGAGACCGAGCGCAGGAAGCTGAAGATGTGGGCGTTGAGGCCCGCCCACAACTCGTGCGTCATGCAACGCCGGTCGTCGTGGCAATTTTCCCGGCCCCCGCATTGGGTGGCGTCGATGGGCTCGTCGACGGCGAGGATGATGTCGGCGACCGAAACACTGTCGGCGCTGCGGGCCAGGTGATAGCCACCGCCAGGGCCGCGCACGCTATCGACCAGGCGGTGCCGGCGCAGCTTGCCGAAAAGCTGCTCGAGATAGGACAGGGAGATGCGTTGCCGCTCGGAAACCCCGGCCAATGTGGCGGGACCTTCCGTGCTGTGCATGGCGATATCGATCATTGCCGTGACGGCGAATCTTCCCTTGGTGGTCAGGCGCATGTGGTCACCCGTTCCGTAATGGGGCACCGCCCTCGCGGGCAGGGCTGGGTCGGGAGCTCCGAGCCGTTGCCGGAGCCCACGGGCGATGAAGTCGTTACGTGTTCCGGGCCACGCTTTTTCCAATCGAATGACGGACCAACGTCCCCCGCCATCCTCCGCTACCCGTCGGGAGGGGTCCGCCCCAGCGCTGGTGGACGATCCCCTTCTCCATTCTTGGCTGCGAGCCTTGTCCGCACGCCTGGCTCAATCCCGAGTAGTTTAGTCAACTAACGCCCACAGGAGTTCCTTTTTTTCTAGTCCAGCATCCGGTTGAGGCGCTGGGGGTCAAACCGTTCAGCGGTCGCCTTGGCATCGCGGATATCGGCGCCTTCCTGCTGCAACTGGCTGATGAGCGCCTCGAGGCGCTGATCAGTTTCCGCGGCGTGGTCGACGAGACGATGGATGGCCTGGACCATGGGATCGTCCATATCCGCGCCGATGCCATACGCGGAGAAGCCCATCTTGGCCGCCTGCCCCTCGCGCCGTTCGGCATCGTCACCGACCACGATCCGGGCGGGAATGCCCACCGCTGTCGCGCCTGCCGGAACTTCGCGCACAACGACGGCATTTGAGCCTATCTTGGCCCCATCTCCCACCAAAATCGGCCCGAGGACCTTGGCCCCCGCGCCGATTACGACCCCTCGACCCAGGGTTGGATGGCGCTTGCCCTTGTTCCATGAAGTGCCCCCGAGAGTGACGCCGTGATAGAGCGTGCAGTCGTCCCCGATCTCGGCGGTCTCGCCGATCACAATGCCCATGCCGTGGTCGATGAAGACCCGGCGGCCAATGCGTGCGCCCGGATGGATTTCGATGCCGGTGAAGAAGCGCACGACATGGGACAGAAAACGCCCGGGCCAGCGGAAGCCATGGGTCCACAAACGATGATTCAGCCGATGCCAGATCAGGGCATGAAGACCCGGGTAGCAAGTGAGCACTTCCCAACGCGACCGCGCTGCGGGGTCGCGGTCGAAAACCACGGCGATGTCTTCGCGAAGCCGGCTGAGCATCCGTTCATTTTCTCATTTCCGACCGATTTGCTCAACTATTAACGGGGCGGGGCGTCAAGTCCTCGGCGTGCCTGCGAGGACGGCATCGACGCGGGCCAGGATGCCGCGAAGGATGTTGACTTCCTCCTTTTCCAGTATCCGGCGGGCGAACAGACGCCGCAGGCGCGGCATCAACCGGCGCGGCATTTCCGGGCGAAGGAATGCGAGGGCGACCAGGGTGCGGGTGGCATGGGCATAGAGCGCCTCGATCTCGTCCGCAGTAGCCGGCGCGAACCGCGGTGCCCGCCAGACGTCCCCGCCTGAGCTGGCCATGCGCAGTTCGTATGCGGCGATCTGCACCGCCGCGGCGAGGTTGAGCGACGCATAGACGGGATTGGCCGGAATGGTCGCGACCGCCGTACAGCGCGCGAGGTCGACATTGGACAGACCGGACATCTCGCCCCCGAACACGATCGCCACTTCTCCAGCCGTGGCGTGGCGCACGGCCTCGACGCATCCCTCGCGGGCAGGCAGGACCTGGCCGGCGAATTCGCGCGGTCGCGCGGTGAAGCCGAGGACGAAGACCGCCCCGGCGAGCGCCGCATCGAGGCTCGTGACCACCTCCGCGGCATCGAGCACGGCGGTGGCGCCGGAGGCGCGGGCATGCGCGTCCGGATGCGGAAACGCGCGCGGGCGGACCAGCACCAGGCGCCCGAGCCCCATGGTGAGCATCGCGCGCGCGGTGGCGCCGATGTTGCCCGGATGGCTCGTATCGACCAGCACGATGCGGACGCGGGCGAGTGCGGCGATGGGAGCAACGATGGGGAACATGGCGGGTGGGCATGCGGCACGCACCGGACCGGCCCGTGTGCGAGCGGTTACAATCAGGACTTCTTCTCCCGCCTCGAGTCGCGCGTCCGCCAGTCCGGCGCGCACCATCCACCATGCATCCCACGCTCACCATCGCGGTGAAGGCGGCACGTCGCGCCGGCAACATCATCAACCGGAGTGCTCGTGATCTCGAGCTGCTGACGGTCACGGTCAAGGGACCGAAAGACTTCGTGAGCGAGGTGGACCGGGCCGCGGAGGCGGCGATCGTCGAGACGTTGCTCGAGGCTTACCCGGACCACGCGATTCTAGCAGAGGAAGGTACCGCCAAAGGCGCCAACGCCGACGCCGAGAACCTCTGGATCATCGATCCCCTCGACGGCACGACCAACTTCCTGCACGGCTTCCCGCAGTACTGCGTGTCGATCGCCCTGCAGCACCGCGGCCAGATCACGCAGGGGGTCATCTACGATCCCGTGCGCAACGACCTGTTCACCGCAAGCCGCGGCCGGGGCGCGTTCCTGAACGACCGCCGCATGCGGGTATCGCGCCGCGATCACCTGCGCGATTGCCTGATCGGCACCGGATTCCCATTCCGCGATGGCCGTTACCTCGACACCTACCTGCAGATGATGAAGACCATGATCGAGCAGACCGCGGGATTGCGGCGTCCCGGCGCCGCGGCGCTCGATCTCGCCTACGTCGCGGCCGGCTTCTACGACGGCTTCTTCGAGGTCGGGCTCAACGCCTGGGACGTCGCCGCGGGTAGCCTCCTCGTCCAGGAATCCGGCGGGCTCATCGGCGATCTCGCCGGCGACGGCGATTTCCTGCACAGCGGCCAGGTGATTGCAGCGAATGCCAAGGTCTTCGCCCAGATGGTCGCGGCACTCGCACCGTTTCGCCCCGAGCTGACCCGCTCGATCGCCACGAAGGCGACCGGGCCCAAGGTCGACCAGGACTGAAGGCGTCGGCCCGAGCAGGATTGCCGGGCCGTTTGTCCGCCCGCGGACGCCGATCGCACATGGCGGGAACATCGAAGTTGCGGCACGCGGCACCATGACGAACCCGCCCCACGGAGCTTCCCCATGCCCATGCTGTGCCAGCGGCCCGAGCCGCGTTATGCGCTTGTGCGCCATCTGGCGACCTTCCTGCACCAGTCGTGCCGAGCTTTGCCCGTGCTCGGCACGGCGATCGCGCTGACCGCACTCCCCGTCTTCGCGGAACCGGTCGATGCGCTGCTCGTCATGCCCGCTCCGAGTGCGGTATCGGGCCCCGAGGGCTTGCCGGGTCTGATCGGCCGCCTCGAAGCCCGCGCCGGAACGAAACTGATCCTGACCGGCACGACCCGCACCGGCGCCCTGGCGCTGGCGCTGCCTCCGACCGAGTTCGCGGTGATCGCGACCCGTCTTCGCGACGATCGCGCCGTGCTCTGGGTCGACCGCGCGCCCGCGCCCGGCGCGGTGCAGAAAGCGCGCAGCAAGGCGGGGGTCCTGGGCGAGCCAGGCCAGAAGCTCATGGTCCGGCTGAACGCCGATGTAGCTGCCGACTGGACCGTGCTGGCTCCGCGGTTTGCCGCCGTGCTGGGCATCGCCGTCATTCCCGAGCGCCAGATCGGCAACGTCTGGGTGCTGCGCCTCGCCGCCTCCCAACCCGCAGCGGTGCTCGCGGAACTCGCGGCCCGGCTGCAGATGGACAGCGCCGTGCAATACGCCGATCCGGTGCTGCGGCGCTACGCCCAGACTCTGCCCCCGGACGACCCGTACTACCCGCAGCAATGGAACCTGACCGACAGCGTGTCCGGCATCGACCTCGCCGCGGCCTGGGCGTTACAGCGCGATACTGCCCCGATCACCGTCGCCGTCGTCGACACCGGCATCCTTCCGCACCCCGATCTCGCTGGCAGGGTGCTACCCGGCTACGACTTCATCAGCGATCCGCAACGCGCCCGCGACGGCGACGGCCGCGATCCCGACCCACGGGACGAAGGTGACTGGCTGGGGGCTGGCGACTGCGGCGGCTACCCCGCTGAGCCGAGCTCATGGCACGGAACCTTCGTCGCCGGCCTCATCGCGGCAAACACGAACAACGGCATCGGCATCGCCGGAGTCAACGCCAATGCACGCATCGTGCCGGTTCGGGCCCTCGGCCAGTGCGGGGGAACCGACGAGGACGTCTTCGCGGCGCTGTTGTGGGCAGCCGGCGCGCCGGTCACCGGCGTGCCGCCGAACGCGAACCCGGCGAAGGTGATCAATCTCAGCCTGGGTGGCTTCGGCGCGTGCGCGCAGAGCATCCAGGAAGCGGTGAACGATGCGATCGCCCATGGCGCCATCGTGGTCGCGGCCGCCGGCAACGAATCCGACGACGTCGCGTCCTTCGCCCCCGCGAACTGCAGCGGGATCATCACCGTCGCGGCCCATAATCGCGCCGGCGCGCGCGCCTCCTATTCCAACTTCGGGCGTCGCATCGATATTTCCGCACCCTCGGGTGACGGCGGCGGCAGCGACTCCACGGTCTCGCTCAGCAACGATGGCAGCACCCTTCCGGGCGCCGCCATCTACGACGAGGGCATCGGCACCAGTTTTTCGGCGCCGCTAGTCGCCGGCACCGTCTCCATGATGCTCGGCCGCAATCCGATCCTGACCACGGGCCGCGTATTGGCCATCTTGCAGGGCACGACGCGAAGCTTCCCCGACGCGACCGCCTGCCGGCTGGGCGGCTTTTGCGGCGTGGGCATGCTCGATAGCGGACTCGCCATGGCCAGCACGATCCCCGCCACCGATGCCGCGCCGGAGGGCACGGTTGCGGTGGTCGAGTATTACAACGCTGCGCTCGATCATTACTTCATGACTGCGAACGCCGCGGAGATCGCCGCACTCGACGCGCCGTGGAGTGCCTTCGTGCGCACCGGCTTCGTGTTCTACGCCTACCCCGACGTCGCCCATGCGCCGCCGGGGACCGCCCCGGTGTGCCGCTTCTACGCCGACGCATCGGTGCAGATCGACGCGCACTACTTCACCGCCGATGCCGCACAGTGCGCATTCGTGCAACAGCGCTGGCCAGGCGTGTGGCAGCTGGAGAATGCCGCGGCGTTCTACGTGGTCACGCTGGACGCTGCCGGGCAGTGTCCGGACACCACGGTGCCCGTCTACCGCTTCTTCAACGGCCGCCGCGACGCGAGCCAGCGCTTCTCGATCGATCTGTCGGTCGGGCGGACCATGGTCAATCGTGCCTGGGTGCGAGACGGGCCGGGTCCGAACGGCGCGGTGTTCTGCTCGCCGATCTAGCCTGACGCCGCGCGCGCCGCGGCAACCCGATGCGCTCACGTTTCGTCGGGATCGATCGGTGCTTGCGGTGCGTGCTCGGTCCCGGCGGTCGGCCCCTCGCTGGCGAGCACTGCCCATTCGGAAAGGAGCGCAACCCCTAGCGCGAGGAGCACAGGGCCGAGGAACACGCCGATGAACCCGAAGGCCACCACGCCACCCAGCACCCCGAGCAGCACCAGCACGAACGGCAGGTTGCTGCCCCGGCTGATGATGAGCGGCTTCAGCACGTTGTCGATGGTCGACACCACGACTGCACCCCACACGAGGATGAACACCCCCCACCCGATGTTTCCCTGATACATCATCCACAAGCCGGCGGGGATCCACACCAGCGGCGGCCCGACGGGGATGGGGGAGAGAAAGAAGGTGACGAGTCCGAGCAGCGGCGCCGCATGGATGCCTGCGATCCACAGGCCGATGGCCATCAGCACCCCTTGCGCCACAGCGGTGCCGAGAATGCCGTACACCACTCCGCGCATGGTCGCAGCGGCCAGGTCGAGCAACCGCGCACCGCGCCGCGGTGCCAGGCGCGCGAGCACCGCCCGCAGACGCAGGACTGCAGCGTCGCCGTCGCGGAAGAAAAAGAACGCGATCAGGATCGAGAGGGTGACCTGCAGCAACCCCTGGGCGATGCTCGCACCACCGGTGAGCAACCACGCCTTGGCGGGATCGACGAGCTTGCGTACCTCCGCCGTGAACTGCGCGGTGTCGTGCGCGAACCCTGCCCAGTATTCGGCGGCCCGCTCGCCGATGAGCGGCAATTGCGCCACCCACGTGGGTGGCTCGGGAGGGCCGACCGCCATGAACTCCCGCGCGAATTCCGCCATGCGCACCGAGTTGTCGGCCAGAGTCACGCCCACGATCACGAAGGGCGCGACGAAAACACTGGCGATGAACAACGCCATCATGGCGGCTGCCCAGCCATCGCGCCGACCCGAGACTGCACGGACGTGCTGGTACAACGGCCAAGTGGAAACGCAAAGCACCACCGCCCATAGGAGAGCCGTCAGGAACGGCCGCAAGACCAGGAAGCACCCGCCGATCAGGATGGCCAGCAACAGCAGGGTGAGGACTTGGTCGATGCGCGACGTCGCGCGCACTTCGGGGGGACGGGCCATGCGCCGGGAGTCTATCACCGGGCAGCGGCAACTTATGCAGTCCTTGTCAGCCGTTTCCTACACCGCACGGCGGCACTCCCGTATGGACACAAACCTCACGGTCTGGGATACATGGCGAGAGCTTCGTGCCGCTCCAGACGCCCGATGCGCGACAGGAGCGAGGACGGGGCCGACGCTATCGGAACCCTGGGCCAAAGGCGTGGTTCGTGGGCCTGGGTAGAACTGCCGAGCCACGAGGGATCGGCAAGTCGAGCCCTCCCGACGCACTCATTCGGGCGCGACCTGGACCACGTCCGAATCACCCGCGAAGGATCGCTGATGGTCACACTGCTCGAATCGGTGAAAAGGTCATTCGCTTCATGGCGGCCGGCGGATCGGCAACTCGCCCTCATCCCGGGGGCTGCAGAGCACAAGCGTGATCCGTACGAACGGCGACGGGTGCAGCGCATGCTGGAACTCGAAGCGGCGGGCAAATGCCTGGCGCGTTCCGGGAAGCACGACAACCTGCGGTACTGGCCTGCCGATCGAGGCTCGCGCATTCTTTGCGAATACCGTCGACGGCGCATGGCGGCACACGCCACCGGCCATCTTGCCTGAACACGTAGCAGCCCGTCCTCGCGCGCAGTGCACTACGAGGAAACTTTCAGCATGCGCAGCAAGGACCAGGCCGGAGCGGATGTCGCCCCGGGCGCAAGCCTCGACCGGTGACGAAGCCGCGGCCGGAACGCCAGGCACTGGGAGAATGTGTGTCCCGCCTGCATGGGCCAAGCATGCGGGACGGGAAGGCGTGCGGCAACTGCCGCGGAATCGGACGCGTCATCGAGCGCATCGGCGGAGCATGACCAGCGCACGCCACCGCCTCAGGACGACGCGTGCCCCGGCCCGCGTTGGCCGCCTGTCGAGATAATCCGCGCGGTGATCCCGTCCACCGGTCGGTCACACTGCGGCGTGGTCCAGTCGACCCCCCATGCAAGTGCCGTCGCGCGCCCTCAGCCACATGCCGACGCCCGCCTGATTGCGCCTCCCGAACCTGACACCGCGTACGGTACTGGCGCTGGGCCGGTAACCTCGCGCACGCCTGCAGGTCACCATTACCGCCACGATGCCTCCCGCGCAGCCAGCGTGGGTGTTTTCGTGGGCACCGGCCTTGCTTGTGGGACGAGCATGGCCGTTTCGAGACTGTCCATACTGGTAGCCGACGACGAGCCCGGGCTCGCGGAGGCGATCGCCGACCTGCTTCGGCTCGACGGTCACGTCGTCGTCACGGCGCGTGACGGACGCGAAGCGTGCGATGCAGCCCCCCCTGAAGCGTTCCATCTCGTGCTTTCGGACCTCTCCATGCCCCGCATGGCGGGCGACGAACTGCTGGTGGCATTGCGCGAGCGGGGCGGGCCGGCCTTCTGGTTCGTGCTGATGAGTTCGGCGGTCGAATGGTCGATCAAGTCGCGCATCCATGCAGCCGACGGTTACCTGCAAAAGCCGCTTCGTCCGGACAAGCTCGATGCCCTGGTCGAGGCGTGCACCGCCGCACCGGAGATCGCTGCGCGGTTGCGCGGCGGCCCGGGCAGGCGCGGCGCCGCCTAGTGGCGGTTGCGACTTCCGTTCCCGGCACTTCTCCCGGAGTTCCAGATGAAGCATTTTGTCCAGCATCGAGCCAATCATGGCGGAGTGGGAGGCGTTCGCGTCTATGGGTCACCAAGATCGGGTGCGCCCACCGATCAGATGGAGGAGCTCATCCGCTTCAACGAGGCCATGGATCAGATCCTGGCCGAATCGGTCGCGCGTTTCACGAACAAGCTCGACCGCGACAAGGACTTGTTCCTGGCGATCCTGGGCCATGATCTGCGCAACCCGCTCAACGCAATCACCCTGTCCGCGGCCGCGCTGAAGCGATCCCGCTCCCTCACCTTCGGGGAGCACGCCGTCGCACAGCGCATCGCCGACAGCGGCCGCCGCATGCAGCGCATGGTGAGCGACCTCCTCGACTTCACGCGCACCCGGCTCGGCGCCCATCTGCCGGTGCGCACCGAGAACTGCAACCTCGAAGCCATCGTTCGCGGTGTCGCTGGCGAAGTGCAGGTATCGCATCCGGATCGTCCCGTGGCGGTGACCATCGACGGCGATACGGCCGGGCTGTGGGATTGCAACCGCATCACCCAGCTGGTCTCCAACCTCGCGGGCAATGCCATCCAGCACGGTTATCCCAATTCTCCGATCAAGGTTGAGTCCGGGAAAAGGGCACGAATGTCGACCTGGAGGTCCACAACAATGGGCCGGCCATCGCGCTCCACGATCAGTCTGCGATCTTCGACCCGCTGCGCCGAGGCCCGAACCTTTCCAGTAGCGAGACCGAGGGCACCACCAGCCTTGGGCTCGGGCTCTAGGGAAACTCTGATTAAGCCCCGATGGTCAATGGCATAGTGTTGCCACCGAGCCTGGGGAGTGAACGATGAAGCAGCGCACGTTTGCCGATCTCGAATACGATGCCAAGAAGAAGCGCACCCGGCGCGAGAAGTTTCTTGGGGAGATGGATCGGGTGGTGCCCTGGGCGCGCTGGTTGGTGCTGATCGAGCCGCATTACCCCAAGGCGGGTCTGGGGCGGCGGCCGATGCCGCTGGAGCGGATGCTGCGGATCTATCTGTTGCAGCAGTGGTTCAACCTGTCCGATCCAGCGATGGAGGAGATGCTGATCGATTCGGAGTCGATGCGCCGCTTTGCCGGGATCAATCTGATGGACGATTCGGTCCCGGACGAGACCACGATTCTGAAGTTTCGGCACCTGCTGGAGAAGCACGGTTTGACCGAGGGCCTGTTTCGCGAGGTGGGCCTGCTGTTGACCGAGCGGGGTCTGTTGTTGCACAAGGGTACGATTGTCGACGCCACCATCATCAGTGCCCCGCCGTCGACCAAGAATCGGGAGCGGGCGCGCGATCCGGATATGAGCCAGGTGAAGAAGGGCAATAACTGGCACTTCGGTATGAAAGCGCATGTCGGCGTCGACCTGGACAGCGGGCTGGTGCATACCCTGGTGACGACCACCGCTCGGGAGTCGGATCAGAACGTGTTGCCGGAGTTGTTGCATGGCGCTGAGCACGAGGTCCTGGGTGATCGTGGTTATGGGAGCAAAGCCGATCGCGAGTTAGCCCGCGAAGCGGGGATCGCACTGCATACCGCGCACCGGACGACCCGCGGCAAAGAACTGACGTTCCAGCAGGAACTGGAGAACAAAGTCATTGCCTCGCTACGAGCCATCGTCGAGTTCCCGTTCCGCGTGGTCAAGCGCCAGTGGGGGCATGCGATGGTGCGCTATCGCGGGCTGGCGAAAAATACGGCGCAGCTTCATACCCTGTTCGCGTTGGCCAACTTGTACCAGGCTCGACCTCAGTTGTTGTCATCATAGGAAAGGTGCGTCTGGCCAACGCCAAATACCGCGCCAAACCAGGGCGAACCAACGATTTTCGGGGTTTCGAAGCCACCCCCCGTCATTTTTCAACTCGAGTTCAGAGCAATCGCACCTTGCGCCGCATTCGTCACCAATTTCGCGCTAGATCAGAGTTTCCCTAGAGGCTAGGGCGGCATTGCCAGGATGCGCACTCGCGGCCTGCGGCAACGCTTCCCC
>JBDTWB010000036.1:0-26932 GCA_040006895.1 Casimicrobiaceae bacterium
GTTCGCTATTGGCCGGTGCTGTCGCGGGCACGCCTCGACGGCAAGCCCGGCTAAGCGCGGTTTCTCCTGGAGTCGCCATGGCCATCCATCATGCGTCGTCGGGCGAGTTGATTGATGTGCGCCCGCTCAAAGGCAATCTCGATACCATGATTTCGAGGACGCTGTTCAAGTCCAACCACCTTGAAGTCTCGCGGACGGTCCTTCTGGCAAGCCAGGAGATGCCTCCGCATCACGTTGCAGGCGAGATAACGTTCCAATGCCTGGAGGGGAGTGTTGAGCTCGCGATTGCCGGAACGACGCGGTTTATGGGGGAGGGGGACTTGATTTGTTTGGCTGGTGGTGAGACGTACGCGCTCAAAGCGATTGCAGATTCCTCCGTCCTGATTACGATGCTATTGCACGGCGCATAGCCGTTTTTCGTATTGGGAGACAGCGCGGAAGCTGGCCTGATCGGGAGGTCTTCGTGAACATGACCCGACACGAAAGCGAGACAAGTTCGCAATACGATGCCTCGCGTCCGTTCTTGCGAGAGCATGAACCTGTTGGCGACGAGAATCGACCGCGCCGGGTAGGCCGACCGGCATTTTCCGGCGAAGGGCGGCACGGCGTTACCGTACGCTGCGTGAAGAGTTTCGGCGAACCCTATGGCAATGAGATCGCGCAGCGCATCGCGGCGCTCGAACCCGAGCACTACACGCGGGCCAGCGCTGCAATCCGGCACGTCACCGTGCTGCTGGTGCAGGAGCCCGCACAGCATCGGCTGCTGTTGCTGCTCCACGATGGCAAGCCCAACAACGTCGACCGAGTACGAAGGTCCCTATGGCGTCGAGGATATGCGCCCGGCTGTCGCCGACCCGAAGCTGCAAGGCATCGATCCCATCTGCCTGACTATCGACCGCCAGGCCGCGAGCTATCTGCCCACGGTGTACGGTGCGAGCGCTCGGCGCCCGCGGGGCAGGCTAGTCGAAGTAGCCCGAGTCGATGACCCGCAGCCAGAGGCTGCCGACCACCTTGATGCTGTCCTGGGTGAACAGGTAATGGTGGAAGTCGGCGACCCGCAATACGCGATATTTGCGGGCTGCTGGCTCCATCACTTCGCGATGGGCATCGACCGTTGCGGGCGGGATTGCCTCGTCGCGGGTGCCATTCATGTCGAGGATGGCGATGCGGGCGAGCGCCGGGGGCGGAAAGCTCGGCGCGAGCATGCGCTCGATAAATGTACCAAGGCCGTCGCGGCGGTAGTCGGCCGGGAGCCAGTCGGAGCGCCATAGCCGCATTGCGACCTCGGTGAGCGCTGCGACGTTGAACTGCATCGGTGCGTCCTCGCCGCTCTTGAATCGCGGTCCCTGCTGGGCGCGTTGCCACCATGCGTTGCGGGTGGCAGGGTCGAGATCCTTGGTGTAGTACGTGAAGTCATCGAGGCCGCGCTCGCGCAGGCGCAGCGCCGTCTGCGCGTACGGACCGGCGAGGTCGCCCTGCTTGGCGCGCCGGTTGAGGTAGGCGAGGCCGGTGCTGCTCGTGCCCCAGCCGAGGTAGCCGTCGGGCGGCAGCTCGCGGGCGAGTGGATAGAGGAAGGCGCCGCCGGTCGACATGCCCCAGTACAACAGGAAGACGCCGTCGCGCTCATCCTTCGGCACAACGTGCTCGATGGCCTTGCGATATCCGGTGAGATAGGTGACCGGGGTTGCGGCAAGCATCTGTCGATAGAGCGCGCTGTCCGCTTTCGGAAACCGGTACACGGCGCTGTCGCCGGAGGTCGCGGCCTTGCCCTTGGTCTCCTGCACCTCGAAGTCGGCGTGGGTCCAGTGGCTCTTCTGATCGCGATTGAAGATCGGCATGCGCTCGCCGAGCGGCACGTCGGCCCACGAGCCGCTGCCATCGGTTGCGAGGAAGTTCCATCTCCCGACCCGCGTCAACGCCACGAACGTGATCCCGCGCCGCGCGAGCCATGGGCCTGGACCTTCCTTTCCTTCAGGCGTGGCGATGAAGTCCATCGCGTACTCGCTGCCAGGTTCCGCGCCGACCACCACGATGCGCTTGCCGCGGTGCAGACGCGGATTGTCGGGCACGAGGGTCACGACCACCTGGGTGAAGCGCTGCCCGTAGCTGTCGAAATCGATCATGTCGACGCGCTGGCGATACCCGCTGGTGACGGGATAATCGTTGCCGGCAAGGACGTCGCGGATGCTGTCTGGGCTGAAGGTTCCCTTGTCGTCCGGCAGGGTCCACGCGTTGGCGATCGGGGTCATCAAGACAATCGAGGTCATCAAGACAATCGAGGTCATCGGGACAATCGAGGTCATCGAGACAATCGAGGCCATCGAGACAATCGAGGTCATCAAGTCGAGCAGGGTACGGGCGAAGCGCGGCAAGAGGCGGGGCATGGAATCCCTGTGAGGCGAGCACGAGGCGAAGTGCTGCGCATTTTACGGCGTGGCGCAGGCGGCGTACACGGAAAACGAGATGCCGGTCCGCATATCGGAACGCCACGTTGCCATCGGCGGAAATGGTGCCGACGCGCGCATTGACGGTGCGCCGACCACGGTGCTAAAACATTCGCTGCAGATCTGGAGGCTACATGGCTCGACCCCTCGAAATCATGGTGAACGGCAAGCGTCATCGCGTTGCCGCCACGCCCGACACTCCCCTGCTGTACGTGCTCAAGAACGAGCTCGACCTGCAGGGTCCGCGTTTCGGTTGCGGGCTCGCCCAGTGCGGCGCATGCACCGTGCACGTCGGGGGCGATCCGGTGCGTTCGTGCGTGACGCCCGTGGTGGCCGTGCAGGGCAAGCTGGTGACGACCCTCGATGGACTCGCCGCGCAGTACCGCGCCAGGAAGGGCATCGGCGATCCGGCCCGGCTGCATCCGGTCCAGCAGGCGTTCATCGACGAGCAGGCCATGCAGTGCGGGTATTGCAGCAACGGCTGGATCATGACCGCCGCCGCGCTCCTCGATCGCAAGCCCGTCGTGTCGGATACCGAGATCCGGCACGGTCTGTCCGGCCTCAAGTGCCGCTGCGGCGCGCACATGAGTGTGATGCGGGCGGTGAAGCGCGCCAGCAGGGCCATGGCATGAGGCGCGCGCCGACCGCTTCCTCTTTGGTATTCGGCGCGGCCCGCCACGGGGGCGTCACCCGGCGCACCTTCCTGCAGTCGACCGGAGCGCTCGTGGTGTCGTTTGCAATGCCGGTCCCGGGGATGGCCGCGACCGCCGATAGCGCGGGGGGACCGTGGCCTCTCAAGGTGCCGGCGGAGCGCCTCGAATCCTGGCTTGCCGTCAACGCCGACGGCTCAGTCGTCGCGGCCGTCGGCAAGATCGAAGCGGGGATGGGAATCTCCACCGCGTTTGCGCAGATCGTTGCAGAAGAGCTCGACGTGCCGCTGGAGCGGGTGCGGATCCGCATGGGCGACACGGCGACCACCCCCGACCAGCGCGGCACGGGATCGTCAAACGGCATCATCCAGGGCGTGCCGGCACTGCGCAGCGCGGCCGCAGAGGCGCGCGAGGCATTGCTCGCCATGGCCGCCGAGCGGCTGCACGCTCCCGCGGAAGCCCTGACCGTCGTCGATGGCCGCGTGCGGGTGACCGATGCGCCGGCGCGTAGCGTGACCTATGCCGAGCTGGTCCGCGGCAAGCGCCTCGAGCGAAAGCTCTCGGGCCAGGCCAAGGTGAAGATGCCCGCCGGGTATCGCCTGGTGGGCAAGCCGACGCCGCGCCTCGACATTGCGCAGAAGGCGCGCGCCGAGTACGCGTTCCTGGTCGATCACAAGCTGCCGGGCATGGTGCACGCGCGGGTGGTGCGGCCACCGCGCGCGGGTGCGAGGCTGGTGTCGGTCGCACCCGACCAGAAGCTGGCGGGCCTGGTGAAGATCGTCGCCCGCGGCGACTATCTCGCGGTGGTCTGCGAGCGGGAGGAGCAGGCCATTCGCGCGGCACGCGAGATCCTGGTGCAGTGGTCGGATCCGGAGCCGATGTTCGCGGCCTCGTACGACGAGTTGTACGCGAGCCTGCGCAGCAGCAAGCCCAAGGTATCGGAGGTGCAGAAAGGCGCGACCGGCGACGTCGATGCAGCGCTCAAAACCGCCACGCGGACGCTCGAAGCCCAGTACGAGTATCCCTTTCAGTCGCACGCGTGCATGGCACCGGGTTGCGGGGTGGCCGACGTCAAGCGCGGCGAGGCGCGTGTCTGGTCGGGCGGACAGAAGCCGTACCCGTTGCGCAAGGCGGTGGCGGAAATGCTGGCCATGCCGCTCGAAGCCGTGCGGGTCACGTGGCTGCCGGGACCGGGCTCGTACGGCATGAACGACGCCGACGATGCCGCCATGGACGCGGCCATCCTGTCGCAGGCGGTCGGCCGGCCCGTGCGCGTGCAGTACATGCGCCACGACGGCATCGGCGGCGATCCCAAGGGACCGCCGATCGCCTTCCGGCTGCGCGGCGGCTTCGACCGGGAGGGTGCGCTCGTCGCGCTCGACTACGACGCGCGCGGCTACTCGGGGCGGGTGCGCGCCAACGGCACCGAGGTCGCGGGTGACACCATCGGGGCCCAGCTCATCGGCGGTTACAAGGCGGTGAGCACCGACCTGTTCCAATACTCGGACGAGTCGTACAAGCTTCCGAACAAGCGCAAGACCTCGCACATCGTCGCGTGGGAGCAGTCGCTGCCGACCGGGTTGCGCACCGCTCACCTGCGCGATCCCGACGGCATGGCAACGTGCTTCGCCAGCGAGTCGTTCATCGACGAGCTCGCCGCCTCGGCTGGTGCGGATCCGGTCGCGTTCCGGCTGCGCTACCTCGCCAATCCCAAGCACGTGGCCGTGGTGAAGGCCGCGGCAGAACGCGCCGGCTGGGAGGCGCGGCCATCGCCGAAGCCGGACGCGAAGTCGGGTGTGGTCACCGGCCGCGGTTTCGCCTATGCCCCGCGCGCCGGCTCGTATGTCGCGACGGTCGCCGAGGTGGAGGTGAACATGGACACCGGGGCGCTGCGTGTGACCCGCTTCGTGTGCGCCCACGACTGCGGCTTCGTGGTCAATCCCTTGAACCTGCAGGGCACCATCGAGGCGAACCTCATCCAGTCGATGAGCCGGGCCATGCACGAGGCGGTGCAGTTCGAGCCCACCCGGGTGAAGAGCGTCGACTGGGTTTCCTATCCCATCGTCGACATGACCGACATCCCCGATGCCATCGACATCGTGGTGCTCAACAACACGCCGGAGGCGGAATCGAAGGGCGCGGGCGAGCCGTCGACGCGGCCCACGGCTGCCGCCATCGCCAACGCGATCTTCGACGCCACGGGCGTGCGCATCCGGCGCGTGCCGTTCACCGCGGAGGCGCTCAAGACGGCCTTCACCGCGGCGGCCGGCCGCCGCGGCAAGACGCCGGCCTGAACGGCGCGCGGCGGCGCTGCCGCCTCCCCCGCCGCCGGAGGAGGTCAGGCCGCGCGACCGAGCGCGGTCGAGGACGGAAACACCAGCGACTTGATGACCACCGGCACGGCGCCCGAGGTTTCCAGCAGCGCGCCGATGTCGATGTAGTCGAACTCCTGCAGGGTCACCCCGTCGATCGACACGACGGGGGTCGGCAAGCGCAGTTCCTGGTGGCAATGGATGCCGATGAGTCCTCCGATGTCACCGTCGCCGACCAGCACCAGCGGCTGGCCGCGGGCCAGCCCGCCATCGAGGGCCCGCACGACGCCGCGGCAGAACGCGTCGATGCGGCCGAACGTCGCCGCGCCCTGCCAGCGGTAGCACAGCGCGACCGCCTGCCGTCCGTCCGCGAGATCGAGCCGTCGCAACGCCCGCTGCACGGCCGCCACGATCGCGTCCGGGTCGACCACATCGGCGGCGAGCGGCAGATCGGGCGTGATCACCGGCACGTTGCGCAAGGGCAGGGTGCGGTGCGGGGCCACGAAGATGGTGCTGCCGCTGACCTGGATGGTGTATTGCGAGGCCCCGACCACGGTCGCGCGGATGCCTTCGTCGGGCGCCTCGATGCGCGGTCCCCAGGCGCGCACCCGCGCCAGCACCGCCGCCGCGAGGCGCGGACCGAGGTCGCCGAAGGCACGGGGCTGCCGGTCGTAGATGTACTCCGACACGCCGCCGGAGAACGTCACCACGTCTGGCGGACGCGTGTTGCGCAAGGGATCGAGGCGCAGCAGGGCGGCGGTCGCCGCGCTGGGTGTCCCGGGCCGAATGGCCTCGCACAGCCGGTCGGCCATGCGCGCGACCAGGCGATCGAGTCCGGCAGGATCGGGGACGCTGCCGACTTCGAGCGCGAGCCCGACCTCGTCGGCGAAGCGCTGCGCGGCTTCCTCCACCCGCGACAGGCGTCCCTCGGCATCGCAGGCGAGCACCCGCGCGCCGATGTCGATCGCCGTCAGGTCGACGACCTCGCCGCCTTCGCAAACGGCGATCTTGGTCGTGCCCCCACCGATGTCGAGATTCATCACCCGCACCGATTCGCGGATCGAGCGCGCCACGGCGCCGGAGCCGAATGCGGCGAGGGTCGTCTCCAGGGCATCGCCCGCGCTCACCGACACGAACTTACCCGCCTCTTCGGCGAAGAGGTCGCCGATGGCGCGGGCGTTACGGCGGCGCACGGCGACCCCCGTAAGGATCAGCGCACCGGTGTCGATCGTCGCGGGCACGATGCCGGCGAGGGCGTACTGGCCGGTGATGAACGTCGCCAGCGCCTTTGCATCGATGGCGGCGTCGACGGCGTAGGGCGTGAGCAGCACGTCCGACTCGTGCAGGATCTCTCGCCGCGAGACGATGTAGCGGTTGTCGAGTCGCTCGAGGGTGATGCGCGAGAAGACGAGGTGGGTGGTGGAAGAACCGATGTCGATGCCGACCGACACCAGCCGGATCTCGTCCTCCTCCTCGAGGCTGCGGCGGATGCTGGTGAAGAAGGTGCGGCCGCCTTCGGGTGGCGGCTGCGCGGCGGAAGCGTCAGCCATCGTGGGCTTCGCAGGGGTAGCGGGCAGGGCGCGATCCACGCGGCGGCTGGCCACCGCCTGGGCCTCTTCCCAGTCCCGCTAGCGCGTCGGTACGACCTCGCGGCTCGGCTGCGACGCCACGACCTCGTTGCCGAGCACCTGTGCCGGCCGCTCGTACCAGGCCGGATCCATGCGGTTCGCCACGCCGTTCTGCGTAAGCGTTGCCTCGTATTCCCGGCGGATGTAGGGATCCTCCATCCAGTACGGAATAGCCGTGCCGCCTTCGTTGACGTCGATCGCCGTGTAATCGGTGTGCTTGGCGCCCGGGGCACCAGGGTCGCGCCCGGGATTGAACGGGCCGAACCACGCGGTGAGCCTGAACGGCTCGTTGCCGACGCTGAAGTGCTGGTGATACCAGCGGGCTCCGCCGGGAGCCGCGGTGACCATGCCGAACTGCTCGTAGTCCAGACGCTTCACCTCGTCGCCATGCCCGTCCGCGAAGGGCGTTTCCCCCGCGCGCTCGGGCCACGAGTAGGTATAGCCCTTACCCTTGAGGCAGATGAGGACCGCGGCCGAGGTGTGCGCGTGCGCCTTGCTGTAGCGGCCGAGCTCGTGCTGGCCGATCCAGAAATAGAAGACGTTGTTGGTCATGAACGGCTCGACCCGCCGCCAGCCGACCGAGCGGCGGTTGTCGAGCGGCAGGTCGCAGTCGATCACGTCGGGAATGAAGTTGGTGCGGCGCATGGCGAGGCCGCGCACCGGATCGGGCTCGATGTCGTCCTTGGGCTTGTAGAAATCGTCGGCGCCGCTGAACCGGTCGCGGAACACGTACGGGTTGTTGAAGACCGCATCGACGCTCTGCAGCATGTTGAGCACATTGGGCGCCGTGGTCCCTCCGATCAGAAGCGCGCCGCCCGAGGTGGCATTCACCAGGCGGTACCACGCGTTGATCGGAATGGAGAACATGGAACCCTTCTGCCACTCGAACACGTGCTTCCTGGTGTCGCCTTCCTGCCAAACCTCGGTCGTGCCGCGGCCCTCGACCACCACGAAGATCTCCTCGTACATGTGCTTCTCGGCGTGGAGGGCGCCACCGGGCGGCACCTCGACGACGTAGCAGCCCCACTTGGTTTCGGTGCCATAGAGCTGGATGTAATGGCCGCGGCCACCCTTGCGCTTCCACGGCACCAGCGGCAGGTCGGTGACGGTGCGTAGCCCGATGTCGCGAAACACCGGCACCCCTTCGGACTCCATGAAGGCGTCGTAGGGCGTCGGCTGCTTGCGGAATTCACCGAAGCCGGCCTTCTTGTTGCCGGAAGGCTCGTGCCAGTGCATCTGGTCCTTGTCGTGCGGCATGCGTGACTCCTGGAGTGGTGCCGGGCGGCCGCGCCGCCGCAGCCCGAGGTTGCACGCCCGCGTGGTAGGGCCTGCAGGCCGTGCCGGCGGTCGTCGTGTCGATGGTCAGTGCCGTAGCGGCTTGCGTCCTGTGGGCCGCGAAGGCCTGCGTCGGGTCTCCCGGTTGCGGCTTCCATCCGTCGCTTCGCGCCGCGATGGCCGTGACCCCGGGGCGTTTTGCAACACAGGTTCTGCAATACGGAACGCAGTTCCATTTCGTTGCGGGTGGACGGATTTGACCATACAATGCGCCGGCGGGTCAAACCAGATGCGCGCCGCCGCAAAGTCCGCGAAGCAAGCGCACGAAGCCCCCGTTGCCCGACACCGATTCCCGGAGGATTCATGACTGATCGATCCCGCCCCGTCGACGGCCGCCGCGCGGCCTTGCGCGCGTTGCTCCGCGCTCTCGCCGGCGCAGCCGCGCTCGCCTTGGTTCCAGGTGCCGCCCTCGCGCAGGCACAGCCCGCATCCGGCGCCGAGGCGGTGTACCAGTACCGTGGCGCCGACCGCGACGCCAAGCTCGTCGAGGCCGCGAAGAAGGAAGGTACGGTGGTCGTGTACACCTCACTCGCCACCACCGAGTCCGTGCCGCTCACCCAGGCGTTCGAGAAGAAGTACGGCATCAAGGTCGAGCTGTGGCGGGCGCTCTCCGACAAGGTGGTGCAGAGGACCATCACCGAGGCCCAGGCGCGGCGGCACAACGCCGACGTAGTCGAGACCAACGGTCCCGAGCTCGAGATGATCGCCCGCGAGAAGCTGCTCGCGTCGTTTCACAGCCCTGCCATCGCCGACCTGCCGCCCTACGCCGTGCCCGCCCACAAGCTGTGGGTGTCGGACCGGATGAACTTCTTCGTCGTGGCGTTCAATACCAACAAGGTCAAGCGTGAGGACATTCCGGCCACGTACGAAGGCTTCCTCGATCCCAAGTGGAAGGGCCGCATCGGCATCGAGGTCACCGATTCGGAGTGGCTCGCGGCGATCGTGCGCATCTGGGGGGAAGAGAAGGGCATGGCATTCTTTCGCAAGCTCGCCGAGATGAAGCCCGACATGCGCAAGGGTCACGTGCTGCTGGCCGAGCTCATCTCTGCCGGCGAGGTCCCCGTCGGCCTGACGGTCTACAACGCCAACGCCGAATCGATGAAGCGCCGCGGCGGCCCGATCGACTGGGTGCCGGTCGAGCCGGTCATCGCCCGGCCGCAGGGCATCGCCCTGTTGAAGAATGCGCCGCACCCGCACGCGGCACTGCTGTTCGCCGACTTCGTGCTGTCGCAGGAGGGCCAGCAGCTGTTTGCCTCCCTGGGACGGGTTCCCTCCAGCCTCAAGGTCAAGAGCACGCTCAACAACTTCAAGTACACCATGGCGGATCCCGCGATCATCCTCGACGAGAACGACAAGTGGGAGAAGATCTGGAACGACCTTTTCATGCGCAAGTGAGTCGTCCGCGTGCCGCGTCGGACCCGGGCGCACCACGCCCGCGGACTTGTCCGCGGTGGGGTTCTCTGCTATCGTCGTGTTCCACATGCCGGCATGAGGTTCTTGTAAATGGAACGCATGGCCAAGTCCGTCAAGTCCCCGAAGGCTCCCGCGAAACCCAAGACGCGGCTGTCGTCGGTCGCCAACTCGATCCGGCTGCTCAAGGCGTTTTCCGACGACGAGTACGAGGTCGGCATCAGCAATCTCGCCAAGCGCCTCGGCCTCGCCAAGAGCACCGTTCACCGGCTGGCCAGCACGCTGATCGAGGCGGGCATGCTCGAGCAGAATCCCGACACCGGGCGCTATCGCCTGGGCCTGGCGCTCTTCGAGCTCGGCTCGCTCGTGCGCCGCAAGATGGACGTGTCGAGCGAGGCTAAGCCCTATCTCAAGACGCTGCGCGAGAAGACCGGCGAAACGGTCCACCTAGCCATCCTCGACCACGCGAGCGTGCTGTTCATCAACAACCTCGAAAGCGAGCATGCGGTGCGCATGAGCGTCAACGTCGGGGTGAGGGCGCCCGCGCACTGCACGGCGGTCGGCAAGGCATTGCTCGCCTACCAGGCACCGGAGGTCGTGGAGCGGGCGTCCATCGAGCTCGTCGGCCGCACGCCCAAGACGATCAGCAGCGCCAGCGAGTTGCGCCAGGACCTCGCCACGGTGCGCGCCCGGGGCTACGCCATCGACGACGAGGAGCTCGAGACCGGGCTGCGCTGCATTGCCGCGCCGATCCGGGACCACGCGGGCAACGTCGTGGCCTCGACCAGCGTCGCGGGTCCGGCCCAGCGCATGACCAAGAAGGTGCTCACGGCGTTCGCAGCCGACGTGATCGCGGCGGCGGACGCCATCTCGGCGCGCCTCGGCTATTCGCCGATGCGCTTTACGCCACTGCAGCGGCGCGCGTAGCGCGCCTTCATCGCGCGCCGGCCCGCCGGCGTGTACCGGCCGTGCCCGGCACGGGCCGGGCCGACAACGCCTTTGGCCTTCCGGGGCGGACACCATTGCCATGCCGATCATCACCATCGCAGACACGGGCGTGCAGTACGAATGCCCCCCAGACGACACCCTGACCCGCGCCGGACTGCGTGCCGGGGTGGGCATGCCTTATGAGTGCAACGTCGGCTGCTGCGGGACGTGCAAGGTCGAGCTCGTTGCCGGCGAGGTGGATCCACTCTGGGTGGAAGCGCCGGCGCTGACCGATCGCGACCGCGGCAAGCAGCGGGTGCTGGGCTGCCAATCCCGGCCGAAGAGCGACTGCACAATCAAGGTGCGGCTCGACGCGGTACCGGCGGACGTGCCGCGTCCCCGACGCTTTCGCGCGCGGCTCGCCGCGATCCGCGACCTGACCCACGACCTGCGCGAGTTCCAGTTCAGTGGCGACGAGCCGGCGCGGTTCCTGCCCGGCCAGTACGTGCTGTTCTCGCTGTCGGGCGTGCGCGGCGCGCGGGCCTATTCGATGGCGAACGTTCCGGGTGGCGACGGCGAGTGGCATTTCCAGGTGAAACGCGTGCCTGGCGGGCGCTGCACGGAGACCCTGTTCGATGTCCTGCGCATCGGCGACGCGGTCGATTTCGACGGCCCCTATGGCCAGGCGTACCTGCGCACCGATAGCCCGCGCGACATCGTCTGCA
This sequence comes from Casimicrobiaceae bacterium, assembly GCA_040006895.1. Lineage (GTDB taxonomy): Bacteria > Pseudomonadota > Gammaproteobacteria > Burkholderiales > Casimicrobiaceae > CAIWHR01. The sequence continues at coordinate 11,432 of JBDTWB010000036.1, forward strand.
TTGCCGGTGGCTCGGGGTTGTCGCCCGTCATCGCCATCACCCGGGCGGCGGCCCGCGATAAGCGCCTTGCCGATCGCGCCGTGCACTTCTTCTACGGCGGCCGCAGCCCGCGCGACATTTGCGGCGAGGACATGCTGCGCGAGCTGCCCGGCTACGGCGAGCGCATTCGCTACTACCCGGCAATCTCCAACGCGGAGCAGGACACCGGCGCGACATGGCAGGGGCGGGTCGGTTTCATCCACGAGTACGCCCTGGAAGTGCTGGGCGATCGTCTCGCCGATTACGAGTACTACTTTGCCGGGCCTCCGGCCATGACTACCGCGGTGCAGCGCATGCTGATCAGGGCCAAAGTGCCCTTCAGCCAGATCCATTTCGACCAGTTCTTCTAGGGCCTGTTCCTCCCGACAGGACCCGGAGTCATCCGGCGCCGCCATCACCACAGGAGACCGCGTGTCCAAGCTTCGCATCACCCTAGGCTGCTGGAACTACGATCGTACGCGCGCCCTCATGGAAGGACGCATCGTGCCTGACGGCATCGACCTCAATTACCTCGACATGCCGGTCGAGGAAACCTTCTTTCGCATGCTGCGCTACCGCGAGTTCGAGGCGGCGGAGCTGTCGCTGTCGTCGTACAGCGTTTCGGCAGCGAAGCCCGAGCGTCCCTTCATCGCCATTCCGGTGTTTCCGTCGCGCTTCTTCCGCCACGGCTCGATCTACATCCACGCCGGCAGCGGCATCCGCGAGCCGCGCGACCTGATCGGCAAGCGGGTGGGGGTGCCGGAATACCAGATGACCGCCCCCGTGTGGATCCGCGGCATCCTGTCGGACCACTATGGTGTGCCCGTCGACAGCGTGACGTATTTCACCGGCGGGGAGGAGGAGCCCGGGCGCGACGAGAAGATCAAGCTCGACCTGCCTGCCAACATCAAGGTCCGTCCGATCGGTCCGGAGCAGACCCTCACCCGGATGCTCGCCGACGGCGAGATCGACGCGCTCTACACCGCCCGCATGCCGTCGTCGTTCCACGCCAGTGGCGGCAAGGTCCGGCGGCTGTTCGAAGACTTCGTCTCGGTGGAGCAGCAGTACTACCGCGATACCGGCATCTTCCCGATCATGCATACGGTGGCGATCCGCCGCGACGTCTACGAGGCCAATCGCTGGGTGGCGCAGTCGCTCTACAAGGCATTCTGCGCGGCCCAGGCCGAGAACTATCGCGACCTCTACGAGACGGCGGCGCTGAAGGCAAGCCTGCCGTGGCTCACGGCCCATGTCGAGGAAGCGCGGGCGCTCATGGGCGACGACTACTGGTCGTACGGCTTCGCGCGGAATCGCAAGACCCTCGAAACGTTCCTGCGCTACCACCACGAGCAGGGTCTGTCCAGGCGGCTGCTCACGCCGGAGGAGCTGTTCGCGCCCGAGACACTCGAATCCTTCAAGATCTGACGGAGCCCGGATGCCCCAAGACGACGCCAGCCAGCCGCGCGGCCACCGTATCGAGGATCACCTCTACGGAGAAGAATTCGATCACGTCCACGCCGAAGGCGAGGATGCCGATCACGACCACGATCACTTCGAGGAGGCGGGTCCGCTCGAGGAAAACCCGCTGTGGATCGCCGACCACGTCACCCTGCGCAGCGTCGGCATCGACATCGGCTCGTCGGGCACGCAGGTCATCTTCTCCGAGCTGAAGCTGCGACGCCTGGGGGAGGACCTGTCCAGTCGCTACGTGGTGGTCTCGCGGGAGACACTGCACCAGTCGGAGGTGGCGCTCACGCCGTACGCCAGCGAGGAACGCATCGACGAGGCTGCGCTCGGCAGGATCATCGACGCGGCGTACGCCTCGGCGGGGGTGCATCCCGACGACATCGATACGGGCGTGGTGATCCTGACCGGCGAAGCGCTGCGCCGGGAGAACGCCGAGGCCATCGCAGGGGTGCTCGCCGAGAACGGCGGCGAGTTCGTCTGCGCGACCGCGGGACATCACATGGAAGCGATGCTCGCGGCCTACGGCTCGGGCGCGGCGCGGGTCTCCCATGATCTTGGCAAGTGCATCCTGAACATCGACATCGGCGGCGGCACGACCAAGCTCGGCCTGGTCAAGAACGGCAGGGTGGTGTCGACGGCGGCGTTGCACGTCGGCGGCCGACTGCTGGTGGTGGACGACGAGCAGCGGATCACCCGCCTCGATCCCGCCGGCGCCCATCTCGCCCGCGCCGCAGGATTCGACTGGCACAAGGGCGACGCGATCACCCCCGAGGCGATGGACGGGGTGGCCGCATGGATGGCCGATGCATTGCTTCATGCGGTGCGGGTCCGGCCGATGGCGCGTGAGGTCGCCGAGCTCTACCTGACCGAGCCGCTGATCGAGGTCGATGACATCGCCGGGGTGATGTTCTCCGGCGGTGTCGCGGAATACGTGTACGAGCGGGAAGGACGCGACTTCGGCGACATGGGCCGACGCCTGGGGGCCGCACTGCGCAAACGTCTTGCCGGTGGGGCATTGCCGTGGCCGCTGCTGCCGGCCGGCGAGTGCATTCGGGCGACCGCCCTCGGCGCCTCCGAGTACAGCGTGCAGCTCTCCGGCAACACGGTATACATCTCCGACCCCGCGACCCTCCTCCCCCGAAAGAACCTGCAGGTGCTGCTGCCTGCCCTGCCCGGTGGTGCCAGCATCGACCCGGACGCGGTCGCCGGGGCGATCGGCCAGCACTTCCGCGCGTTCGACCTGATCGAGGGCGAGGCCGAAGTGGCGCTGGCATTTCGCTGGCACGGCGCGCCGTCGTACGAGCGCGTGGCGGCGTTCGCGGAAGGGCTGCGGCGCGGCCTGTCCGGCACGATCGCCGCCCGCAAGCCGCTGTTCGTCATTCTCGACGGTGATATCGCCCAGACGCTCGGGGCCGTGCTGCGGGAGGACCTGGGGATCCAGAGCGAAATCCTGGTGATCGATGGCGTGACGCTTTGGGACTTCGACTACATCGACCTCGGACGGATCCGGATGCCGTCGTTCACGGTCCCGGTGACCGTGAAATCGCTGGTGTTCAGCGAGGATCCGCGGGCCGTGCCGGGGGAGACGGCGTACACCCGCAAGGCTGCGGGCCATGTGCACCGACATGGCCATGCCCACCGTCACGATGGCCACGATCACCATCACGGGGACCACGACCATCATCACGGCGGCCACGATCACCATCACGGCGACCCTGATCATCATCCCGGCGACCATGACCACCATCACGGCGATCACGACCTGGCCCACCACCATCCCGGCGATGGCCACCTCCACCACGGCAGTGCAGGCCACGACCATCGGCACGAGCTCCCGCAGGCACTGCGGGGCGCGCCGGCGCGCAAGCCGAAGGCGTGATCGCGATGGCGCCGGACGCGCGGAGCGAGTTTTGGGCGGCGTCTCGGAAACGCAGTCCACCGGCACGCGCCGTCGAAACCCGGGCCGTTATACCTTGACACGCATGGTCGTCGTTGCTAGATTCCTTCTTTCTATGCGGACCGACGTTCCATATATAGGAACGCATCACCAAGCCCCGTCAATCGGGGTGCGCACGCCGGATCCCGCCGTCACCCGGAAGCCCGTCGATGGGTCTTGGTCGGCGCGCGAGGACGTGCCCGCCGAAGCGCCTTAAGCACCGAGGAGGAGCGTCATGGACGCTGCGAGTCACGAACTCACGGTACCCAAGCCCGCGCCGCCCGGGGGATGGCGACACATCGATCTCAAATGGATCGCGATCGGCATCTCGGTCGTCATCGTCGCGTACCTCGCACTGGTGCCGCTGGGCTTCCTGCTCTGGCAAAGCTTCTTCACGCCGCGCACCGCCACCAAGGCCGCCGAGTTCACTTTCGGCAACTACGCCACGGCCTATACCAGCGTCGAGACGCTGCGGCTGTTCATCAATTCCCTGCAGTTCGCGACCGGGACCGCGATCTTCGCGTTCCTGGTGGGCACGCTGCTCGCCTGGATGAACGAGCGCACCAATACGCCGTTCAAGCAGCTCTTCTTCGCGCTGTCGATCATTCCGTTGATCATTCCCGGCATCCTGTTCGTGGTGTCGTGGATCCTGCTCGGCAGCCCCAAGATCGGCATCATCAACCTGGTCCTGCAGAACGTGTTCGGGTTCACCGGGCCGGTGTTCAACGTGTACTCGATGTGGGGCATGATCTTCGTCGACGGACTGCATTACTCGCCGATGGCGTTCCTGATCATGACCGCCGCGTTCCGGTCGATGGATCCCTCGCTCGAGGAGTCGGCGATGATGTGCGGGGCGAGCGTGCCGCAGATCGCCTGGCGGATCACCCTGAAGCTCACCTGGCCGGCGATCTTCGCCACCATTCTCATCCTGTTCGTCCGGGCCATCGAATCCTTCGAGGTGCCCGCGCTGCTGGGCCTGCCGGTGGGAATCCAGGTGTTCACCTCGTCGATCTACCAGGCGATCCATCACTATCCGAGCGAGATCGGCCTCGCCTCGGCGTATGCGGTCACGCTGCTGCTCATCACCACCGTCGGCGTGTATTTCCAGTCACGGCTGTCGAGCCAGGGCAGCAAGTACTCGACCATGACCGGCAAGGGCTTCCGGCCCCGCCCGATGGACCTCGGCGGCTGGCGCTATGTCACCGCCGGCATCTTCATCGTCTACTTCCTGCTGATCGTGGTGCTGCCGTTCCTGGTGCTGGTGTGGTCGTCGCTCCAGAAGTTCTACAGCGTGCCCTCGATGGCTGCGCTCAAGAACCTGACTCTCGATCCATACCGGTTCATCATCACCTATCCGACCCTGATCACGTCGGTGTGGAACAGCCTGGTGCTGGCGGTCGGGAGCGCAACCACCATCATGCTGCTGACGTCGGTCATCTGCTGGATCGTGGTCAAGACCAAGATCCCGGGTCGATGGGTCCTGGACAACCTCGCCTCCCTCCCGATGGTGTTCCCGGGGCTCGTGCTCGGCCTCGCCATCATGATCTTCTACCTGAACTTCGACATCGGCATCTACGGCACGATCTGGATCATGTTCGTCGCCTATATCACCCGTTTCATGCCGTACGGCCTGCGCTACAACACCACCTCGATGCTGCAGATCCATCGCGAGCTCGAGGAGTCGGCCGCGATGAGCGGCGCGTCGTGGGGGACCACCTTCCGCCGGATCATCCTGCCGTTGCTCAAGCCCGGCCTGATGGCAGGGTGGATCTACATCATGATCGTCTCGATCCGCGAGCTGTCCTCGTCGATCCTGCTCTACAGCCCGGGCACCGAGGTGATTTCGATCGTGATCTGGGAGCTTTGGGAAAACGGTCAATACGTGGAGCTGTCCGCATTGGGTGTGATGCTCATCCTCGCACTGTTCGTGCTGGTCATGGTTGCACAGTGGGTCGGGCGACGGTTCGGCGTCCGCGACGCGTGAGCGGTCTACCTTCAGGAGATGCACCATGCTGAGTGTCAAAGGCCTCTTCACCGAGTACCCCAACGACAAGGGCCAGGTCGTCAAGGCCGCGCAGAACGTCGCGTTCGACGTGCCGGAGGGCAAGCTCTTCACCCTGCTGGGGCCGTCGGGCTGCGGCAAGACCACCACCCTGCGTTCCATCGCCGGACTCGAGCGGCCGAAGAGCGGCGAGATCACCGTGAGCGGCGAGCCGGTGTACTCGTCCACGAAGGGCGTGTTCATCGCTCCCAACCGGCGCAACTTCGGCATGGTCTTCCAGTCCTACGCGATCTGGCCGCACATGACGGTGTTTCAGAACGCGGCGTTTCCGCTTGAGGTGGGCAAGAAGCGCTACAGCCGCAAGGACGTCCAGACGAAGGTCATGAAGGTACTGACGGCCGTGGATCTGGACAAGTTCGCCGAGCGCGAAGCGACCAAGCTCTCCGGTGGGCAGCAGCAGCGCCTGGCGCTCGCCCGTGCCCTGGTCATGGAGCCCAAGCTGCTGCTGCTCGACGAGCCGCTGTCGAACCTCGACGCCAAGCTGCGCGAGCGCATGCGCTTTGAACTGAAGCGCCTGCAGCGCGAGCTCAAGCTCACCACCATCTACGTGACCCACGACCAGTCGGAAGCGCTGGCGCTGTCCCACGAGATCGCGGTAATGAGCGAAGGGCGCATCGTGCAGATCGGCAGCCCGCGCGACATCTATGAGCGACCCCGCAACAAGTTCGTCGCCGATTTCGTCGGCCTCACCAACTTCATCGACGGCAGTATCGCGGGACCGGGGGAGAGCGCCGGCCGCTATCGGGCCGCGACCGAGATCGGTGATCTCACCGTGACGAGCGCGGAGAACCTGCCGAACGGCACGGAAGTGGTGTTGTCGGTGCGCCCCGAAGACGTCGAGCTCAAGGACGAGCCGGTGCAGGACCGCGACCCCGCCTACAACTACAGCCAGGGTCGCGTCGACCAGAAGGTGTTCCTCGGGGAGTACGTCGACTTCCAGGTCAAGGTCGGCGAGCGGTTGCTGCTCGCCCGGGCGCATCCGTCGTTGCGCACGCCGATCGGTGGGCAGGTCTACATTCGCATCAATCCGTTGAAGTGCGTCGCCATTCCCGAGCCGGGCAAGCAGCGCAAGGTCGCGTAGCGACCCGCCGACCCAGCATCGAGCCGACTCGCATGCCGCCCGACGACCTGCCCCGCGCACCCTCGTTTCCCCGCGCACCCTCGTTTCCCGCCGTGACGACCCCGGCGGAGCAACGCTGGGCGTCGGACGTGATCGTCGACCTTCTGCATCGCTACGAGCTGCCGTACGCGGCGCTCAATCCGGGCGCGAGCTACCGCGGCCTGCACGACTCGCTGGTGAACTATGGCGGCAATGTTCCGGTGATGATGCTCTGCCAGCACGAGGAGACGGCGGTCCAGGTGGCGCATGGTTACGCCAAGGCGAGCGGCAAGCCCATGGTGGCGATCCTGCACAACCTGGTGGGCCTCCTGCACGCCAATCTCGCGGTTTATTACGCCTACATCGACCGTGTGCCGATTTTCATCATCGGTGCCACCGGGCCGATGGACGAGAGCAAGCGGCGGCCGCGGATCGATTGGACCCACACTGCCCAGGTGCAAGGGCAGGCGGTGCGCGACTACACCAAATGGGACTACCAGCCGACGAGCATCGACGGCGTCCCGGATGCGTTTGCGCGCGCCTACGGCGTGATGATGACCGAGCCGCAAGGCCCGGTCTACATGTGCTACGACGCCTGGCTCCAGGAGCAGCCGCTCGACCATGATGTGCCCTTGCCGCCGGCGACGGCCGCGCGGGTGCCCGCGCCGATCGGTCCCGATATGGCGGCGCTCGCGCGGGTCGCCGATATCCTCGCCGCGGCCCGTCATCCGGTGATCATGGCCGAATTCGTCGGCCGCGATGCGCGCGGCTATGACGCCCTGGTCGAGCTCGCCGAGGCGCTCGGTGCGGTGGTGTTCGACATCAACAGCCGGCTCAACTTTCCGGGCACGCATCCGCTCAACCTCAGCATGGTCGACGACGCCTTCGCGGACGCCGACGTCATCCTGTGCCTCGACGTGCGCGACTGGGAAAAGCCGACCCACAAGCTCGTCTCGACCACCCGGACCCTGACCTCGCTGGTGAGCGCCGATGCGCGCTGGCTGGAGATCGGCTTCGGCGACCTGGAGCTTTCGAGCTGGGCGATGGATTACCAGCGCCTGCTGCATGCCGAGGTCCGGGTCATGGCCGATACCACCGTCGCGATTCCGCTGCTGACGGCTCTGCTGCGCGAGCGTCGGGGCCGGCAGCGCGACGCCGACGATTCGGTCGCGGCGCGCACCCGCGTGATCGGCAAGCGGCACCGCCAGGCGCGCGCGGCGTGGGCCGAGGCGGCCAAGCTCGACTGGGACGCGTCGCCGATCACGCTGCCGCGCCTCGCCAGCGAGGTGTGGGCGGTCATCCGCGACGAGGACTGGGTGCTCACCGCCAACACCCTCGGCGACTGGACGCGCAAGCTCTGGGACTTCGACCGTCCGTACCGGCATCCCGGCAAGTCGCTCGGCACCGCCACCCAGATCGGCATCTCCCTCGGCGTGGCGCTGGCGCATCGCGACGCCCAGCGACTGGTGGTCGACCTGCAGCCCGACGGCGATCTCATGTTCGACGCCGGCGCGCTCTGGGTGGCGGCCAAGCATCGCATTCCGATGCTGGCGGTCATGTACAACAACCGCGCGTACTACAACGACTGGGAGCACCAGTTGCGCATGGCACGCAAGCGCGGCACGCCCGAGTCGCGCGCCCACATCGGCATGGACCTGTGCGGACCCGAGCCGGACTTCGCGGCCATCGCCCGCGCTCAGGGTTGGTACGCCGAAGGTCCCTTCGAGCGCGCCGATGGGCTCAAGGATGCGCTGCGCCGCGCGATCGCCCGCGTCAAGGCCGGACAGCCGGCGCTCATCGACACCATCACCCAGAAGCGATGACTATCCAGGCGCGCGTACGCGCGGCGATGCTTGCCGGACTGCTCGCCAGCCTCGTGCTGGGGGCGGGGCCGGCGCGCGCGCAGGGTGCGGCCGACCCCTTCAACCTGACCGGTCCCGACCGCCAGCAGCGGCTGCTCGAGGGCGCCCGGAAGGAGGGCGTGGTCAACCTCTACACTTCGATGAACGAGAAGGACGTGCGCGCGCTCGCCGCGGCGTTCGAGAAGAAGTACGGCATCAAGGCCGTGGTCTGGCGCTCGGGCAAGAACAAGGTGCTGCAGCGCACCCTCGCCGAGGCGCAGGCCGGGCGCGCGGAGGTCGACGTGGTGCACAACCCGGCGCCGGAGATGGAAGCGCTGCGCCAGGAGAAACAGCTGCGCCCGGTGCGCTCGCCGTACGTCGCCGATCTCATCCAGGGCACCGTGCCCGCGCACGGCGAATGGGTGCCGCTGCGGGTCTACGTGTTCGTCCAGGCCTACAACACCCAGGCAGTGAAGCCCGACGAAGTCCCGAAGCGCTGGGAGGACCTTCTCGATGCACGCTGGAAGGGCCGGCTCGGCATCGAAGCCAAGGAGCAGGAGTGGTTTGCGACCCTCGCGGGTGTCCAGGGCGAAGCGCACACGTTCGGGTTTTTCCGTGATCTAACGGCCCGGAACGGCCTGTCGGTGCGCTCGGGCAACTCCCTGCTGCTCAACATGGTCATCTCCGGCGAGGTGCCGTTCGCGCTCACCATGTACAGCTACCTTGCCGATCAGGCCAAGCTAAAGGGTGCGCCGATCGACTACGTGGCCCTGAAGCCCACCGTCGCCTACACCGACGGGGTCGGCATCATGCAAAAGGCTCCGCATCCCTACGCCGCCATGCTCTTCTACGATTTCCTCCTCTCCGATGGCGAGGTGATGATGAAGGCGCAGAAGCAACTCACCGCGCATCGGCGTGACGAGGCCCAGGTCGCGGTGTTCGCCCCGGTTTACATCGATCCGACGCGGGTGCTGGTGGACTACGACAAGTGGACCCAGGCCTACGAGGACGCGATCCAGGGCCGGGGCTTGGCGCCCGGTACGGCGCCACGTGCCCCGGTCGCCGACCTGAGGAAGCCATGATCGCCGACGCCATGGTTCACCTTGGTCATCGCCTGAAATCGGAGCTCTCGTGAAAGCCCAGGACAACGCGCTGCTCACCCAGACCGGTCCCCACACGCCGATGGGCGAGGTGTTTCGCCGCTACTGGATTCCCGCGCTGCTTGCGAGCGAGCTGCCGGAGAACGATGCGCCTCCCGTGCGGGTGAAGCTCCTGTCGGAACGACTGGTCGCCTTCCGCGACAGCACCGGTGCGTATGGCCTGATCGACGAGTTCTGCGCCCATCGCGGCGTGTCGCTCTGGTTCGGACGAAACGAGGAAGGCGGCCTGCGCTGTCCGTATCACGGCTGGAAGTACGACACCTCCGGACAGTGCGTCGAGGTACCGAGCGAGCCGGGCGCCTCGGGATTCTGCAGCAAAGTGAAATTGAAGAGTTATCCCCTGGTCGACCGCGGCGGGGTGCTGTGGACCTACATGGGTCCGGTCGACAGCCAGCCAACGCTTCCCGAGTACGAATGGGCTACCGTGCCGCCGCTGCAGCGCCACATCTCCAAGCGCATCCAGGAGTGCAACTTCCTGCAGGCGATGGAGGGCGGCCTGGACTCGATCCACTCGACCTACCTGCATCGCTTCTCGGTCGGCGAGGATCCCCTGCTGAAGCGCGACCCGCGGAGCGCGGCCTTGCTCAAGGGCGATCCCCACCCGGCCTTCGTGCCCCTCGAATCCCCCGGTGGCCTGTATATCGCCACGCGCCGCAAGGCCGGCGCGGATACCCACTACTGGCGGGTGACGCAGTGGCTGATGCCCTGCTTCAACCTCTTTCCCCCGTACGAGGGCAATCCGCACGGCGGCCACGCCTGGGTGCCGATCGACGACGAGCACTGCTGGACGTTCAGCATCGACTATCACCCGGACCGGGCGCTGACCGACGTCGAGGTCGCTGCAATGGAAGCAGGCTGCGGCATCCACGTGCCGGTCATCCCCGGCACGTGGCGGCCGGTGCGCAACAAGTTCAACGACTACCTGATCGATCGCACGGCGCAAAAAGCCCGCACCAGCTTTTGCGGGGTTGCCGGCATCGGCGAGCAGGACGCGGCGGTGCAGGAGAGCATGGGGCCGATCCAGGATCGGACGCGCGAGCATCTGGTGTCGACCGATAACGGCATCATCATGACCCGGCAGCGGCTGATACGGGCCGCGCGGGATCTCGGCAATGGCGTCATGCCGCCCGGCCGCGATGCCGCGGCGCAAGCGGTGCGGGCATTCTCGGCCATCCTGCCCCAGGATGTCCCCATCAGTGCGGCCCCCGGTCTCAAGGCCGGCGCGCGACTGTCCGCCGAGGTGCACGAGGATGCGCCCGCATGAGGGCCTGTGCCGCGGGCCTGTTCGGGCGGAGTCCGTGCTGCGGGTCGGGTCGGTGCTGCGGGGTGAATCCGCGCATGCGCGGGCGCGCCGCAGCCCAACAGGTGCCGGCAGCGCGAAGCGTTCGCGGCAGGGAGAACGAGCGATGAGCGATGCCATCAAGACAGTCGCGGTGATCGGGGCGGGGCGCATGGGCCTGCCGATCGTCGGCCACCTTGCGAACAAGGGTTTCCGGGTGCTGGTGCACGACGCCGATTCGGCGAAGCAGGCCGAGGCCGAGGCCCGCAAGGCGACCTGGGTGCCGGACTGCGCGGATCTGGCTCCGGCCGAGGCGATGCTGATCTGCGTGGGCTACGACCGCGAGGTCCGCGAGCTCGCGACCGGACACCGCGGACTGTTCAACCACGCCATGCCGGGGACGATCATCACCATCCTCAGCACCATCCATCCGCGCTCGGTGCAGGAGCTCGCTGCCACGGGCGAGCAGCACGGCATGCACGTGATCGACTCGACGGTTTGCCGCGGTGGGTGGGCAGCCGACGAGGGCACGCTGCTGTCGTTCGTCGGCGGCAGTACCGCCGTCGTGGAGATGATCCGGCCGGTGCTCGCGACGTACTCGTCCGACATCGTCCACACCGGACCGGTCGGCACCGCGCAGGTGGCCAAGGCGGTGAACAACCTCATCCTCTGGTCGTGCCTGGTCGCCAATCATGAAGGCCTTGCCCTCGCGCAGCGTTACCACGTCGACGTCGAAGCCTTGCGCGAGGCGCTCATGACGAGCAGCGCCACCAACGGTGCGCTCGGCAACTGGGGCAAGCAGACCATGGCCTGGTCGGAGGACGACATGGCCATCGTCGCCGAGATGGCCAACGACTGCGGCATCGGCCTCCCGCTCGCCGGCGTCGTGCGCGAGATCTGCCGGCCATTGAAGCCGCGGCGCTATGACCTCGATGCGTACGGGCAATGATGCGAACTTTCGTTGTTACTGTCTCTACGCTGCTGGCGCTGTCACTGCCGATCCCCGGCGCGAGCGCGGCCAGCGCGCCGGATGCCGTCGCCGTCGGCGCCTACGACGCACCGGATCGGCAGCAGCGCCTCGTCGAGGGCGCGAAAGCCGAAGGCGAGCTGACCCTCTATACGTCCCTCACGGTGGAGGACATGGCGGTGCTCAATGCCGCCTTCGAGAAGAAGTACGGCATCAAGGTGAAGATGTGGCGGGCGGCGGCCGACAAGGTGGTGCAGCGGGCCGTGACCGAAGCGCGCGGCGGACGCTTCGACGTCGACGTAATCGAGCTGTCGGCGCCGTCGCTCGAGTCGTTGGCGCGGGAGAAATTGCTCGTTCCGGTGCGCTCGCCCTACCAGGCGGAGCTCCTCGCGGCCGCAGTCCCGGCGCACCGCGAATGGGTGGGCTCGCGCCTCAACGTCTTTGCCCAGGCCTACAACACCAGGCTGGTCAACAAGGCCGACCTGCCGAAGACGTACGCCGATCTACTCGATCCCAAGTGGAAGGGCAAGCTCGGCATCGAGGCCGGAGACGACGACTGGTTTGCCGAGGTCGTCCGCTCGCTGGGCGAGACCCAGGGACTCGAGCTGTTTCGCAAGCTCGCGGCGGGGAACGGCCTGTCGGTGCGCAAGGGTCACACCCTGCTCACCAACATGGTGGCCTCGGGAGAGGTGCCGCTCGCCCTCACGGTCTACAACTTCACCGCCGAGCAGGTGAAGCAGAAGGGTGCGCCGCTCGACTGGTTCGTCCTGGCCCCCGCGGTGGCGCGCGCCAACGGCGTCGCCGTGGCGCGCCGGGCGCCGCATCCCCATGCGGCGGTGCTGTACTACGACTTCATGATCGGCGAGGAAGGCCAGCGCATCCTCGCCGACCGGGGCTTCGTGCCCACCAGCCGCAAGATCGACACCCCTCTCAACCGCATGCCGCTGCGGCTCGTGGACCCGGCCCTGGTCCTCGACGAAAGCGCCAAGTGGACCCGGCTTTACGACGAGATCATCGTCCGCCAGGCCCGATGACTCGCACCAAGGAGACTGCCATGGAAGATGAAGCACGACGCGAGACCGCGAGCAAGACCCCAGGCGCCGCGAGCGACGCTGCGCCTGCGCCGCAGGCCAACGAATCGCACTATCACAGCAAGAAGGACCGGGTGTTCGTGCGCGCCATCGCCGGCGCCTACAACCTCAAGGAAGAGCTCGCCCGGCTGCGCGCGCTGCCGCGGGTGCGCAAGGGGAGCGAGATCAAGTTCAACGACGGACCGCAGGCGTTCAGCCGGCACTACGTCGAGCCCAAGGACGGCATCACCCAGACGTTTCACATCCATCTCGAAGAGTACGGGCCGGGCGCCAAGTCGCAGAAGCATGGTCACGTCAACGAGGCGGCCTTCTACATCCTCGACGGCCGTGGCTACGAGATCCACGATGGAGTGCGCTACGACTGGAAGGCGGGCGACATCGCCATCGTCCACAACAACTGCGTCCATCAGCATTTCAACGCCGACCCCGACAAGCCGGCGCGGGCGCTGGTCATCAAGACCAAGCCGATGTACATGTTCATGAACATGCTGTTCCAGCAGCAGGTGGAGCCGCGGCCGAGCGAGCCGGCGCCCGGTGGCAAAGGGTTCAAGGCGCGTCACCTCGAAGCCGACTACAACCACGACGCGTGAACTGCACGCCGGGCCGGTGGTGCGGCCCGGCTCCCAATCCGCGGGTCCAGCAGAGTGCCGGCCCGCTCGAACGATTGAATCAGCTAGTTGAACCAGCGATAAGGAGATGACGATGGCCTGGAGTGAATCCAAAGCATGGATGAAGGGCACGACCAACGACAAGCTGTACCAGGCGCTGCTCGACGACGCCATCGAGGCGCCGGTACGCAACGCCAAGCGCAAGAAGATCGTCCACCCGGAGGACATGCCGTGGGAGATGTCCAAGCAGGGCATCCTCAAGCACCTGCTCAACGAGGGCATGAACACCCGCATGGAGACGGTCGACGCCTACATGCAGATCATTCCGCCGGGCAGCCGGTCGGGCAAGCACCGGCAACTCGCCGAATGCTGCATCTACGTGGTCGAGGGCCGGGGCTACGACCAGCACCAGGACTGCGATGTCGAGATCACCGACACCTACCACTGGAAGGCGCAGGACGAGGTGAAGCGCTACGAATGGGAAGCGGGCGACGTCATCTACATCCCGCCGAACACCATCTGCCAGCACTTCAACGCCGATCTCGACCGTCCGGTCCGGCTCATCGTCGCCGTCAACCGCATCTACAAGCAATGCGGCCTGAACGACCTCGAGCAGATCGAGAACGCGCCGGAGTTCGACGCTTCGGTAACGCTGACTCCCGAGGTCGTTGCCAAGTACCTGAAGGCCAAGCAAACCGCATAACAGGGGTTGTCGGCGAGGCGCGGCAGCGCGGCGATCGACGGTCCCGGAGGGGATTTAATGGGCAAGGAATCGCACTGGGAAGGCAACAAGGACCGCACGTTCGTGCGGGCCATTGCCGGTCCCTACAACCTCAAGGACGAGCTCACGCGCCTGCGGGCACTGCCGCGGGTGGTCAAGGGGAAGGAGCTCAAGTTCCAGGACGGCCCGCAGGCGTTCAGCCGGCACTACGTCGAGCCGTCCGACGGCATGGCGCAGACCCTGCACATCCATCTCGAGGAATACGCGCCGGGCGGAGCCAATGGCAAGCATGGCCACGTCAACGAGGCCGCGTTCTACATCCTCGATGGCACCGGCTACGAGGTGCACGACGGCATCCGCTACGACTGGAAGGCGGGCGACATCGCCATCGTGCACAACAACTGCGTGCACCAGCACTTTAACGCCGACCCGAAGAAGCCGGCGCGCGCGCTCGTCATCAAGACGAAGCCGATGTACATGTTCATGAACATGCTGTTCCAGCAGCGCGTGCTGCCCCGTCCCAAGGAACCGGCACCGGGCGCCGAGGGCTTCCGTGCCCGCAACGACGAAACCGACTTCAACCACGCCGACTAGTCAGCGGCCGGCTCACGAGGCTGGCCCACGACCGTCGCATCGAGAACGCAGGAGCAAGAATGGCCAAGGACGCGCTCGTCTCGGAAGAGCTGGCGAAGAAGTTCGCCACCGAAAAGGAAACGCCCTACACCCGCTGGGTGCGCGACACCGAAGGGCTCGACATCATCAGCGCGCACTACGTCCGCAATCTCATCACGGTGGATCTGAAGCCGTGGGCGCGGCGCGGCGGGCGCGGGGTGTTCATCAATCACGAGGCCTCGCGCACGTCCAACGATTGCTATGTCTGCGAGATTCCCGCTGGCAAGGAGCTCGCGCCGCAGCGGCAGCTGTTCGAGGAGATGATCTACGTCCTGTCCGGACGCGGCTCGACCAGCGTCTGGAACGACGCCGGGGAGCGGATCACTTTCGAATGGAAGGCCGGGTCGCTTTTCGCCATCCCGCTCAATGCCTGGCACCAGCACTTCAATGGCTCGGGCAGGGAGTCGGCGCGCTACGTCGCTGTGACCAACGCCCCGCCGGTGATCAATCTGTACGAGGACCTCGAGTTCGTGTTCAACACCGCGCACGACTTCAGGAGCCGCTTCAACGGCGAGCCCGACTATTTCGCCAACAAGGGCGAGCAGAAGGGCCTGCTGCTGGAGACGAACTTCGTCGCCGA
>JBDTWB010000037.1:0-26712 GCA_040006895.1 Casimicrobiaceae bacterium
CCGCCGGCGGCGATCGACGTCACGCCCGCGAGCGGCGTCGACGGCACGCAGCCCGGGCCAGTCGACGTGGTCTGCACGAGCGTCGGACTCGGCACGCTGACCCCTGCCGTCCCGCACGGACCCCCGGTCTGGGAATCCGAGTTGGAGCCCCAGACGCGCACACTGCCATCGAATCCGAGGGCGACGGAATGCTCCGCCCCGGCTGCGATGGCCACGATGCCGGAGAGACCCGGCACCTGCACCGGCGTCGCATGGGGGTTCGCATCGGTGCTGCCGAGACCGAGCTGGCCCTTGTCGTTGGCGCCCCACGCCCACACCGTTCCGTCGAGCTTCAGCGCGAGGGAATGCGTGTCGCCGGCAGCGACGCTGATCACTCCGGTAAGGCCGCTTACGCTGACGCCGGCGGTGCTGGGATTGGTCGAGGTATCGCCGAGTTGTCCGACGGCGTTGTCGCCCACCGCCTTGACCACCCCGCTCTCGGACAGCAGCAATGTGTGGGTGCCGCCGCTGGCGACCATAGGTACGGCCGCGACCGCGGAGGCGGCGGCCATGGCCGCCAGGCAACAAGCGGCGGCAGCGATGGCCGCCCTGCGAGAGATGCGCATTGCGTAGCTCACTCTAACGGATTTGGAGAATTGGAATGGGGGCGGGCATTTTGGCTGGACGCTCGCCCGGCCGGCATCGGACCGACCGGAGGACAAGGCAAGCCCCCGAGACATGTCACTCGGGGGCATGGCGTTAAGGCGTGGAGGAATCAGCCGCCGCGCGGGTCGGCGCTGCGAATGTCGCTGCGCGCCGTGTTGTTACGCGCGTCGCGAACGAATCACCGGAATGAGCAGCAAGGCCAGCCCGAGGAGCAGGAGGGAACCTGGCTCGGGGACTGCGGCGGCGACAAAAGGCGGGTCGACGATGGTCGCCACCGGGGCCGACAGATTCAAGCTCACGAGCCCGGTCTTGACCCCGAATGCCGTGTTTCCGGTGTTGCCAAGGCCGCCGAGGGCATCGATTGCCGAAAGCGCGTAGTCGCCGATGATGGCCACGTACCAGCCTGCGTTCAGGGTCCTGGTGAGTCCGGAGTTGTTCCACCCGCCCGACACGCCACAGCTGGTGCAATCGTCGTTCCAATCAAGAATGTCCGCTTGGTCGAGGTGACCATCCCAGGTCAGCAGGTAAAGCACGGGATCGATGGCTGTGCCAGTCGTCCAGAGACTGACCGTGTCCGTCTCGGAGACCGAGAACAAGGTGTATCCGATCGACCCCGGTCCGCTAGCGGCAATATTGTGGTCCACAGTGATCAGGTTGGCTTGGACATTTGCGGCAAGTCCCGCCAGCAGGATCGCGGATAAAAAATTTCGGAGAGTTTTCATTGGTACCCTTTAGGTGCACGTTGCGTCTGCAACCCTTTCAGCATCGATCATGCCATGGCTTAAATCATTTATCGGAACAGAGACATAGGTCGTACGAGCCGGACCCGCCGATCGTGCCTGTAAAGTTATCCGACATTTCCGTTAGATCGGTCTCGCGCCTACGCGTGTCCGCATCGTAAAAACTTCTCACACTCGGTCATTTCTTCCCGTTTTTAAGCATTCGGCAATAAACCGCGTAAGTGCCTGCCCCTAGCGCCTGTAGGACCTCCCTGACAACCGTGTGTTTTGAGACACCTCATCACGCGCCGGGATCGCTGCGCTGTCAACTCCGGCGACTAAACGGCCGTAGAAGTGGCCGATCAGGGCGCGCGCCCGGACCGGGTGTTACTTGATGTTACGTACTGGCCTTCCCGAGCTTGTTGCCCTCGGCAGGGAGTGCACGGAGAATGTCGGACCCAGCGCTCGTCGGGCGCTGACGACACCCCCGGGAGCCCGCATGCGCACTGCCATCGACTTCGATAGCTTGTCCTCGTCGTCTGCCGGAGCGCCGCCGGCAAGGCTCCGCCCACCGCCAGAAGGGGGCCACCGGGGCCGCCATTCAAGGTGGCTGGGGACCCTGCTCGCCCTCCTGGTCTGGTGGCCGCAGTTTGCGACCGCGCAACAGTTGCTGGACTTCCCGGCGCTGCAGCTCAAGGGCACCGGACGCGTGAACGCCATCGCCGTCCAGGGCGATGGCAAGATCATCATTGCCGGTGCCTTCAACTACGTCGATGCTGCCGGCACCGAGCGCACCAACATTGCCCGGTTGAACAGCAACGGCACGGTCGACACGTCGTTCAATTTCAAGGCGACGAGCACGATCAATGCGCTCGCCATTATCGGCAACACCCTTTATCTCGGCGGTGATTTCACGGGAGTTTCTCGCGTCAGCCCGGCAGTCTCGTTCACGCGCAACCGACTCGCCGCAATCGATCTCAATACCCTGAGCATCACGAGTTGGGACCCCAACGTGAATGGCGAGGTATTCGCCCTCGCCGTGAGCGGCAACACGCTCTACGCCGGCGGATCGTTCGATCTCATCGGCGCGACTTGCCCCTTCACCGATCCGAATTGCTACATCAGGATCGGGCTAGCTTCCTTTGCAACAGCCGGCGCGACGCCCGCCAAGCCGACGACGTGGGACCCGTCACCCTATGATTTTTACGCGCCGAATAACGAAGGCATCGTCTACAGCATCGCGCCCTTCGGCAGCAGCATCTACGTAGGCGGCACGTTCACCCACATCGGCCAATCCACGCTCGTCCAGCGCCTCAACGTTGCCGCGGTCGATGCCGGCACGGGCGACGCGACCGCCTGGAACGTGGCCGTCGACAACAGCGGCGGCACGGTGGTCGTACGCTCGGTCATCCCGACAGCCTCCGTGGTGTATATCGCCGGCCAGTTCGCCTATCTGGGCAAGGGCGGTGCGAGCGTTCTCCTCTATACCCGCCCCGGCATCGGAGCGGTGACCACGGCCACGGCCGACGTCGCAGCGTTCAACCCTGGTCACACCCCGCCCAACGGCGGCGGTACGGTTCGCGCTTTGCTCCTCGACGGCTCGACGCTCTACGCGGGCGGCGAATTCACCGGTATCGGCGGCTCGACCCGCAAGTACGCCGCTGGGCTGGACACCACGGTCTTCTCGATCAGCACGATCAACCGGGCGGGAAGCACGGCTACGGCGACCACCCCGAGTCCGCACGGCCTTTCGACCGGTGACTTCATCACCATCGCGGGCGCCAACGAAGTGGAATACACGGACATCAAGCAGATCACCGTCACCGATGCCACCCACTTCCAGTTCCTGGTCCCTGGGACGCCCACGTCTCCCGCCACCGGCACCATCAACTATTCGAAGCGCAGCAACGCAACCGCATTCAATCCGGACTTTGACGACCACGTCTTTTCGCTCGCGGTGTCCGGAACGAACGTGTTGGTCGGTGGAGAGTATCTGAAGACCGGCTCGACCCTGAACCCTGCCTTCGGCGGCTTCGCCAAGAGCAATGGCGCACGGACCATCGCCGGATACGTCTCCGACAATGCAGCGGTCTGGGCACTCGTGCGGCAGACCGACGGGAAGACCGTTGTCGCGGGCGATTTTTACCTCGACACCGGTGGAACGCTGTACAAGAACCTGCTCCGTCTCAACGCGAACGACACTCTGGACACCGGCTGGAATCCCAACGTCGACGGACAGATCGTTTCAGCAGCCTTGGGCCCTTCCGCTGACAACACCGTCCTGATCGGCGGGAGCTTCAGCACCGTGGGAGGCACTGCGCGGAAGGATATCGCCGCGGTCAGTCTCACGACGGGCCTCGTCACGGCTTTCAACGCCAATGTCAACAGCGTGGTGAACAAGGTGCTTGTCGACGGCGCCACGACCTACATCGGCGGTCGCTTCACGACCGTTGGCGGCACGGGGCGGAACTACGTCGCGGCCGTTGCTTCCACGAGCGGGGCGCTGCAGTCGTGGTATCCCGCAGGTGGCGTGAACGATTTCGTCGAGACCCTGGCGGTCGATGCAAGCAACGTATACATCGGCGGGCTCTTTTCCCAGGTCGGCGGCCAGGTGCGGGTGAATCTTGCCAAGGTGTCGAAGACCACATCGGTCGTCGCCGCGTGGAGTCCCGTGCCCAACGAAAAGATATTCGGCGTCACCGTCAGCGGGAATACGGTGTACGTGGCGGGCAACTTCACCCAACTCCAGGGTGCCAACGGAAACTTTAACCGCAACTTCGCCGGCGCGATCAATGCCACCACCGGTGATGTCCTGGGATGGAATCCCGACGCCGACTTCGTGGTGTTGAAGGTGGTCGTTCCGCCCGGACCGCCGAACACCGTCTACCTCGCCGGTGCATTCCTCAACGTCGGTGGCGTCCAAACGGGCAACGCCGCCGCGGTCGACGCGACAACCGGAGAGCCGCAGGAGTGGTATCCGCTGCTCGACGACGCGGTATACGATCTCCTGCCGGATGCAACCCGCGTGCTGCTCGGCGGGGTCTTCGTGGACGCGCAGTTCGGCCTTCCCGCCTTCGGCCTCGCCGGGTTCACCAAGACCATCGGCGAGTTCCTGCCGACGTTCATGTTCTGGCGCAAGACCGACGGTACCAATGCGACCTGGGACATGACCGGTCCGGTACCCGCGCAGGTGGTCGCGGGCTTCCCGCCGGGCGTGCCCACCTCGTGGCAGGCGGTCGGTCTCGGCGACGTCAACGGCGACGGCATCGTCGACGTGGTCTGGTTCCAGGCCTCCACCGGTCAGGTCGCGACCTGGCTCATGAGCTCGCCGACGACCATCGGCGCGGCGACATTCCCGGCGAGCGTCGGGTCCGGATCGGGATGGACGCTGTCTGCAGTCGGCGACATGAACGGCGATGGCTTCGCCGATCTCGTCTGGCGCCACACCAACGGCGAACTGCTCGTCTGGTACATGAACAGCTCGGGCCTCATCGGCAGCACCAAGAGCTTCGGCATCGTGCCGACGAGCTACGAGTTGCGCGGGGTCGGCGACTTCGACGGCAACGGCGTCGACGACGTCGCGTGGTTCCAGCCCAGCACCGGGGCCACGGTGCTCTACCTGATGACGACGGCCAAGACCTTCACCGCCGCGTTCCCGCCCGGCGTCGGCGCCAGCGGTGCGTGGCGGCCCTACCGTTTCGGGGATTTCGACGGCGACGGCAAGACCGATATTTTCTGGCGCAACACCAACGGCCAAGTCGTCGCCTGGTACATGAACGGCGGAACCGTCGCGGCCTCCGATTTCTTCGTGTCGGTGCCCTTCGCCGCATGGGATATCGGCCGCGTCGACGACTACGACTTCGACGGCCGGTCCGACATCATGTGGTACGGCAATGCGAGCGGCAGCGTCGTGCGCTGGCTCTTCCGCGGACGCCATGTCGCGCCTGACGTCGAGACGCTGCAAAGCGTCGGCGGGGGCTGGGCGATGGTGCCCTAGCGCCCATCGAGGGGCGCGGCCCCTCGGCTGACGCGCCTGTCGCAATCCACGCCCCTGCGCACGCGGGGGCAGCAGCGCCGTTATAATCGCCGTTGCCATTCGGGCAACGGGTCCGAAGGCGTTGGCCCCGCGGACGGTGCAGTTGCCGTCGAGGCCGAGATTCACGCTACGGATCAGCCGAATTGGTCGCGCCGTCCCGTCTCATGCCATCACCGATCGTCCCGCCCCCGCGGCGGACCGGCGCGGTCGCCCGCTGCAGTCCGGTCGCCTCCGGCAGTCCGGTCGTGTTCTGATGCCGGCCCCGGCGGCCGCCGTCGGTCCCGCAGCGCCCCGCCTCTCGCTGCTCGCTCCGTTCCGACTGCTGGTGACCCAGTGGCACCTCATCGCCCAGCTCACGCGAAGGGAAATCGCCAGCCGCTACCGAGGCTCGCGCTTCGGGATGCTGTGGTCCATCCTCAACCCGCTGCTGCTGCTCGGCGTGTACACGTTCGTCTTCAGCACCGTGTTTCGCATGCGCTGGGGCCCGCAGGGCGACGGCACGGCCGCCTTCGCGATGATGGTATTCGCAGGCCTGGTGGTGCACGGCTTGTTCGCGGAGTGCGCCAACCGCGCACCGGGACTGGTAGTGGCGCACGCCAACTACGTCAAGAAGGTGGTTTTCCCCCTCGAAGTCCTACCCTGGGTAACGGTACTGGCGGCATTGTTCCACACCGGCATCAGCCTGCTGGTGCTTGTCATTTTCATCGTCGTGAGCGGCCGGGCCGTGCCGATAACCGTCCTGACGGTGCCGCTGATCTTCCTGCCGCTTGTCCTGTTCACCGTCGGCGCGACGTGGTTTCTTTCGGCGGTCGGGGTCTACCTGCGCGACATCGGCCAGACCATCGGCCTCGTCACGACCCTGCTGCTCTTCATGAGCCCGGTGTTCTATCCGCTCGAGGCGGTGCCGCCGCAATACCGCAGCATCATCCAGTGGAACTTCCTGACGCCGATCATAAGCGACCTGCGCGCCGCCGCGCTCGCCGGGAACATGCCGGATTGGCCGCGCTGGCTGGGGATGATGCTCGCGGGTGCACTGGTCGCAGCGGCGGGGCTGTACTGGTTCCGGCGCTCACGCCGCGGTTTTTCCGATGTCCTCTGAGCAACCCGCCATTCGCGTGGCGCACCTGCGCAAGACCTACCAGATCTATCGCAAGCCCGAGGATCGCTTCCTGCAATCGCTGTTTCGCGGCAAGCGCCAATACTATTCGGAGTTCCGCGCGCTCGAGGACGTCTCGTTCGAGGTCGCTCCGGGCGAGACGCTGGGAATCCTCGGGCGCAACGGATCGGGCAAGTCGACCTTGCTGCAACTCATCGCCGGCACCCTCGCCCCGACCGCCGGCACCGTCGAGGTCTCGGGACGCTCGAGCGCGATCCTGGAGCTGGGCGCCGGCTTCAATCCGGAGTTCACCGGCCGGGAGAACATCATGCTCAGCACGGCGGTTGCGGGGATGACCAAGCTCGAGACCGCCGCGCGCCTCGATCGCATCATCCAGTTCGCCGATATCGGCGAGCACATCGACCAGCCGGTGAAGACCTTCTCGAGCGGCATGCATGCCCGGCTGGCGTTTGCCGTCGCGATCCATGTCGATCCCGAGGTGCTCATCGTCGACGAGGCGCTGGCCGTCGGCGACGCCAAGTTCCAGGCACAGTGCTTCCGCAAGTTCGATGAATTCCGGCGCAACCGGGTGACGATCCTGTTCGTGACGCATTCGGTCGAGCAGATCGTACGACACTGCTCGCGGGCGCTGCTCCTCGATCATGGCCGGATGATCGCCATCGGCGATCCCAAGGCGGTCGTCGCCGAGTACCTCGAACTGCTGTTCGGCAAGTCGGTGCCGGCGGAAGCGCCATCGGCCATCCCGACGGGTACGGGCGCCGCGCTGGCAACGCTCTTCAAGTCTGGCACCTCGACGGAGGACCGCTTCCCCTTCCGCGGCACGTACAATCATCTCGAGCATCGATGGGGGAACGGTAAGGCGCAACTCGTCGATTATGTCCTGCTCGACGAGCAGGGACGGGAAGCGGGCAGTCTCAAGACGTCGGAGCGTGGCTCGGTGGTACTGAAAATGGTCTTTCACGAAGCTGTAGCGAAGCCCATCGTGGGCCTCACGATCAAGACCCCCGATGGCGTGGAGATCAGCGGCAACAACTCCCGCGATGGCAAGACATTCGCGGAATTCACGCCGCGCGGTGCCGGAGAAGTCGTCTTTGCCCGTTTCGACTTCACGTGCGCGCTGAACGGCGGCGATTACCTCGTCTCGGTCGGCATCGCGGAGGAATCGCCCGAAGGCGTCGCGCCACTCGACCGCCGCTACGATGCCATCGCCTTGCATGTCATGAATCCCCGGCGCAGCTTCGGGCTGGTCGACCTGGGAATCACGTGTTCCGAATCGACGGCCGTCGCGCCGGCCGAATCCCTCGACCAGCCGTCGGTGCTCTGAACCATGCCAGAAGGTACGTCACGCTACGTCATGGACCCCGCCTCGGGCGTGCTGCTGCGCGAGGGCTTCAAGGGCATCGCCTATTCCGACGGCGCGGATTTCGAACACGACCTGCTCCAGGTGATCACCGCGGCGACGGACCTCTCCAGCGGGTCGCCGGAACTGGCCGCGGCGATCGTCGACTGGCGCTGGGAGGCACACCTCAGTCCGGCGCGCGCCAACCTGCTGCGGCCGTTTCGCCTGGCGCGCGGGCTGCGTATCCTCGAGCTCGGCGCTGGCTGCGGTGGCTTGACCCGTTTCCTGGCTGAGACGGGCGCCAGTGTCGATGCGGTCGAAGGCAGCCACGCACGGGCGAGCTGCGCAGCGGCACGGGTCCGCGATCTCGCCAACGCAAGTGTCTATTGCGACGATCTCGCAACCTTCGATACCACCCGCCGCTACGACGTGGTCACCCTGGTCGGCGTACTGGAGTACGCGCGGCTCTTTACCCAGGGCGACGATCCCGTGGGCACGTGTCTCGGGCGCGCCCGGGCCCTGCTCCGGGATGGTGGCGTCCTTATCGTTGCGATCGAGAATCAGCTCGGGCTGAAATATCTGAACGGCTGCCATGAGGATCACGTCGGCACCCGCTTCGCCGGCGTGACCGATCTCTATGGCGACCGTACCGCGGTGACCTTCGGGAAACGCGAGCTCGGCGAGCACCTGCTCGACGCCGGTTTTGCCGGCGTCGACTGGTATTACCCGTTCCCCGATTACAAGGTGCCATCGGTCGTCGTCGCCGACCGGGCGCTCGAATGTGCCGACCTCGCGCTGGGAGACCTGCTCTTCGGCGAGAGCGCCCGCGATTACACGGGCAGTGCGCTGCGCTCGTTCGATGAAGGCAGCGTCTGGCCCGTGCTACACCGCAATGGCCTGGTGGGCGACCTTGCGAATTCCTTCCTCGCCGTGGCGCGGTCGGGCCGGAAGAATGTCGCCGATCCGGGTGGCCGGTGGCTGGCGCGCAAGTACAGCGCTTCGCGCATGCCCCGGTACGCGACCGAGACCAGCTTCGCGCTCGAGGATGGCCACGTCGTCGTGACCAAGTCGGAGCTCTATCCGGGTCTTGGCGACGGCGCCGCCCCCGTGGTTGCGATCGAGCACCGGGTCGGCACCGCGACGTATGTACCTGGCCGGCTGTTCGCGCGGCACATCGCCGATGCGGTGGGGCGCGCCGACAACCTGGAGGATGTCGCCGCGGCGTTTGCGCCGTGGCTGTCGTTCCTTCTCGCCCAGGCCTACGCCACGCAAGGTTCGGCCACGCCGTGGTCGCACCTGATGGTTTCCGGCGAACTGCTCGATTGCGTGCCGTTCAACCTGATCGTGGACCGCGACGGCAAGTTGCAGCCGATCGATCTCGAGTTCGCGGTACCGCACGAAATCCCCTTGCCCTGGGTCGTGCTCCGCGGGGTCGTGCACACCGCATCACGCTGCTTCGGACAGCGTGCGCTCGCGGAGTTGCGCTGTGGCGAATTGCTCCACGCCGTCGTGCGCCACCTCGGGCTCGCCGATGTCGCCGACTGGGACCGGTTTTGCGACCTGGAGGACCAGCTCATCCTCGCGGTCCTCCTGCCATGGCCGGGACGCAAGTCCGCGGGCCTGATGCTGGAGCGACTGGCGAATCCGGCCACCATCACGCTCGCTGCGTACGACCTCCTGGAACGACGCGAGCGGCAGGTCACCGCGGCGCGTCAAACCATCGACGACCTTCTGGCGTGGCTGGCATCGGCCGCTGCGCGCGCGGCCGGCGACCGTGGGGAGATCATCCCCGAGCCGCTGCGCGCCCGTCGCGAGGTCACCGGCATCATCGCCCGATTGGCCGCCGTCTGGCCGCGTCCGGCGGGAACCGACGACGCCACCCATGCATTGTGGATCCTGGCCGATGCGCTCGACGATTCGGCGCAGCGTGTGTTCGCGAATGCCCGGCTCACGGATGATCTCGCCCAGCGCGGTCGGCGGAGCCACTATCTCGAGCAGGAGCTGGCGCGCGCCCAGCAGGCACTTACCGGGCTCACGGAATCGCTGGGGGTGGCGCAGTCCGAGCGCCAGGCACTTGAATCGGCATTCATGGTCGCCCTCGAACGCCAGGCGAATGCGCATCTGAACCACGTCGGCCAGCTCGAAAGCGCAATTTCCACGGCGACCAACGAGGCGCTGCATGCCCGGCGGCTGCAGGAATCTGCCGACGCCGATCGGGCCCGTCAGGCCGAGGCGCACAGCGTGCACGTGATGCAGCTCGAGCGCGCGGTGGCCGCCGCGACGAGCGAGGCGCTCGAAACGTCCAGGGCGTTGCGCACCACGGAAACGAGCCTGATCCGGCACCAGCACGACCTCGCCCGCCGCAATGAGCAACGCGATGCCGCCATCGACGGACTCCTACGGGAGCAGGCGGAACGGGCTACGGAGCGGCGCGGATATCGCATGCACGTGTCCCAGCTGGAGCGCGCCGTGACCGCCGCCGCAGCGGAAGCCTCGGCCTCAGGCGAACTGCTTCGCACTGCGCAGACGAACCTGGTACGGCACGAAGACGACGTCACCGAACTACGTGGACGGCTCGAAGCCGCCGATCATGCGGCCATGACGGCTCGCGAGCGGCTCGCGAGCGTCACCCGGCAGCTCGAGTCGGTCGAGGCGACGTCGTGGTTCAGGCTGATGCGACGCGTCGACGGCATCCATGCCACGACGCAGCGCGCCGCGCTGACGTCGCGTCAGGCCATGACGCATGGTGTCTTCCGGACTGGTCGTCTCCTGTATCGGAGCCTGCCCGTGCCAGCCGACGCCAGGGGTCGTGCCAAAGATGCGTTCTATCGCCGCTTCGGCAGGTTCTTCAAGAACACCCTGAACTACCAGGTATGGCAAGCGGAGCGCGCGACCTGGCGCAGTCCGTCACCGCCGACGCCACCGCCCGCGTTGCCCGCAGCCTCCGACGCGCCACCGACGCAGCCGCTCGGGGGCGACCATGCGGGGCCAACGCTTACCGTCATCATCCCGGCCTACGGGCACGCCGAACTGACGCGGACGTGTGTCGCCAGCGTCGCGGCGTCGAGGTCCGGGGTACCTATGGAAGTGATCGTCGTCGACGACGGCTCGACGGTGCCCTTGGCCGAGAGTATCGCCGCGGACGCCTATGTCCGCGTGGTCCGGAATGACCAGAACCTCGGATTCATCGGGGCGTGCAATCGGGGCGGTGCGGAAGCGCGCGGCACCCACCTGCTCTTCCTCAACAACGATGCGCAGCTCTGCGCTGGCGCAATCGACGCCATGCTGCAATCGTTCGAGGTGCACGCCGACGCGGGCATCGTCGGCTGCAAGCTCGTCTTCCCCGATGGACGCCTGCAGGAGGCCGGAGCCTATGTCCGGCCCGACGGCACCGCCGAGATGGTGGGACTCTGGGAGGATCCCGACAAGCCGCAATATGGCTTCGAGCGTGAGGTCGGCTACACCTCGGGCGCGTGCCTGATGATTCCTCGACGCATCTTCGTCGAGCTCGGGGGCTTCGACCCGGCCTTCGCGCCGGCGTATTGCGAGGACTCCGACCTATGCTACCGGGTGCGCAAGGCCGGTTACAAGGTTTACTACCAGCCTCGCGCCGTGGTGGAACATGCGTTGTCGGCGTCGATGCAGGATGCGCCGATCGACAAGGCAACGGTCATTGCCGCCAACCAGGAGGCGTTCGTGCAACGTTGGGGCGCCACCTTGCGCACCGATGATGCGGTGCGGGCGATCGCGTTCTACTTGCCGCAATACCATCCGATTCCGGAGAACGATCGCTGGTGGGGCAAGGGTTTCACCGAGTGGACCAACGTGGCACGCGCCAGGCCGCTTTTTCCCGGCCATCACCAGCCCAACATTCCCGCTGATCTGGGCTTCTACGACCTCCGGCTGCCCGACGTGCGCCGGGAGCAGGCGGATCTCGCCCGCGCGGCCGGCATTCACGGGTTCTGCTATTACTACTATTGGTTCGCCGGCGCCCGTTTGCTCAGCAACCCGCTCGACCGGATGATCGAGTCGGGCGATCCCGATTTTCCGTTTTGCGTCTGCTGGGCCAACGAGAACTGGACCCGGCGTTGGGATGGCCTGGACTCGGACATCCTGATCGCGCAGCACTATTCGCCGGAGGACGACATCGCATTCCTCGACAGCCTCTTGCCGGCTTTGCGCGACCGGCGCTACATCCGCATCGACGGTCGCCCGCTACTGCTGGTCTATCGGCCCTCGCTCCTGCCCGACGCAGGTGCCACTACGGCGCGATGGCGGGAGCGGGCGCGCGCTGCGGGCATCGGCGAGATCTACCTGGCGGCTGTGCAGAGCTTCTTCCACGTCGAGGGGTCGGCCCCTGACGCGTTCGGATTCGACGCGGCGGTCGAGTTTCCCCCGCATTCCCTGGCGGTGCTGAGCGACCGCCAGCCGAAGGGCTTCCCGGGGCAGCGATTCGAGGGCAACGCCTACGACTACCGGCGCACCGCGGACAATTTCGTGTCCCGCGAGCCACCGGCTTACAAGCTTTTCCGCGCGGTCATGCCGCGCTGGGACAACACCGCACGGCGCGGAACGGCATCGAACGTTTTCATCGACGGCGGCACCGAGGCCTATCGCAGCTGGCTGCAGCGCGCCGCGGACTATACCCGCCGCATGTACTTCGGCGACGAGCGACTGCTGTTCATCAACGCCTGGAACGAGTGGGGCGAGGGCAACTATCTCGAGCCGGACCGACAGCACGGCCACGCGTACCTCGACGCGACGCGCGCGGTCCTCGGAGATGGTTGACCGACCCGCGTTCAAGTGGGTTCGCCGCTGCAACCTCTACCGCACGCCATCATGACCGAGCATATTCCCTGGTTCGATGCGCCTGACGCGCTGGCGCAGATCCCGATACGCGCTCGGGACGACGTCGCGCTGGCCGAACCGGCCGATCTCGCCCGCACCTTCATCGTCGAAGGGGTCGCGACCATTCCCGCGCTGATCGATTCCGCCCACTGCGATGCCGTGAGCGCGGCGTTCGATCAGTTCGTGGCCGAGCATCCCGAATACGCTGCGCAGCATGCCGACGGGACCGGCCGGCACCTGCGGTTCGTCAACCTGCATCTCGTGTGCCCCGAGGCGTTGCGCATGGGCAATGCGCCGCGACTCGCGCGCATCCTCGATTTCCTGTTCGGAGCACCGACCGGAATCTATACCTCGCTATTCTTCGAGTTCGGTTCCGAACAGCCGATGCACCGGGACTCGCCGTTCTTCCACACTTATCCGAAGAACCAGTTCGTCGGTTGCTGGGTCGCGCTGGAGGACATCCACCCGGACGCTGGCCCGTTGATGTACGCGCCGGGTGGTCATCGCTTCGTCGTGGACCAGCGGGCGCTCTTCGAACGCGTCGTCCGTGACCATCCCGACCAGAGTCGCGACTGGTGCATCCGGCAGGCAGTCGAGGTCTATTACGGCACCATCATCCAGGGTGCGGGCGCATTCGGAACGCCTCGAACCCTGCCGGTGCGCAAGGGCGACGCCGTCATCTGGCATCCGGAGCTTCCGCATGGCGGAGCCCCGGCACGCGACCCGCAACGGACGCGCAAGAGCATCGTGTTCCACTGCGCGCCGATCGGCGTGCAGGTCCACCAGCACGAGGCGTTCTTCACCGCAGACGCAGCGCCGCCGGCGCGCTATGGCTACGGCGGCTTCGGGGATCGGCAGTACGCGCTGGCCGGCGCCTCGGGTTTCCAGGTGCCCGCCTGACAATGTCGGGCACGACTCTCCTCCGGACGTTCTCGCAGAAGGTGCGGGTCCTGGGTGTGCGCGGCCTTCTCCGGCGCGCGTGGTGGATCCTGTCGCGCGACGGGTGGGCAGGGCTCACCGCTCGCATCCGGCACTGGCGCACAGCGGGAACCCAACCCTATCGCGGTGGCGCTTTCATCCCGGAGGTGGCGATCGCCGGAGCGGGGTCCGGTGGCGTGAACCTGGTCGGCCATCCCTATGGAGCACTCGGGATGGGCGAGCACATTCGCAAATCGGCCCAGGCCTTTGCGGCGGCGAGCGTTCCCTTCGGCATCTTCAACACATTCGATCAGCTCGGCGCCTACAGCGACAAGTTCGAGGAATTCCCGTTTCATCATGTGATCGGCCGCGAGGTCCCGCATGGCGTCTCGATCTTCCACATGAACGCGGACGAGATGAAGCTTGCCGTGGCCCACCTTCCACCGACCTTCTTCGAAGGGCGGTACAACATCGGCTACTGGGCATGGGAACTCGCCCGCTTCCCCGATGCCTGGTCGTACGCATTCCAGTATTTCGACGAAATCTGGGCCCCGTCGCGGTTCATCCAGCAGGCGGTGGCGGAGAAGGCACCCTGCCCGGTGATCCACATGCCGCTTGCCGTGGACTTCAGCTCCGAGGCCCCCCTGCCACGACGACATTTCCGGCTTCCCGAACGAAAGTTTTTGTTTCTCTTCTATTTCGATTTCACGTCCTATGTCGGTCGCAAGAATCCCCTCGGCGCCCTGCGGGCGTTCCGTGCCGCATTCCCGCGGCAGGGGCGATCGGACGTGGCGCTGGTGATCAAGCTCAATGGCATGGAACAGCGTCCCGCGGAGTACGAGCGCTTCCTGCGCGAGGTGGGCGAGCCGGACGAGTCGATCGTTCTGATCGACCGCGTCATGAGCGACCGCGAGGTGCGCAACCTCGTCCGCAACTGCGACAGCTTCGTATCGCTGCATCGATCGGAGGGATTCGGCCGCGGCCTCGCGGAAGGCATGTTCTACGGCAAGCCGGTGATCGGGACCGCTTACTCTGGTAACCTCGATTTCATGAATCCGGACAATGCCTGCCTGGTCGATGCCGTGCTGGCACCGGTCGGGGCTGGCGAATATCCCTACGGCGACGGGCAATTCTGGGCAGAGCCCGATGTCGAGCACGCCGCCTATCACATGCGCAGATTGGTGACCGACGTGGCGCTCTCCCGGCAGCTCGGCGCACGCGCCGCGCAGTACATGCGTGCGCACCATAGCTTCGCGGCGGTCGGCGCGAAGTACCGGGCGCGGCTCGCCCGCCTCGGCTACATGGCCGCCCCGTGAGCGTCGCGATGACGACCACGATCGACGACTACCTGCCCGCCGTGCCGTGGGTCGAGGATCGTGATCGCAAGGGCCGGTCGCCGCGCGACGGCTACGTACGCGGCTGGGGACTGCAGTTCGCAGGGCTGCGCGACCTGGTCCGGGCAGACCCGGTGTACCGCGAAGCGGTCGTCCTTGCCGAAGGACGCAGCGTGATGGCCGAGGACAACCGCCTGAACCTCTTTCTCCTGCTCCGGTTCTTCCTGCCACGCCTGCCATTCGGCCATGTCGCGGAATTCGGCGCGTACCGCGCAGGCAATTCCATGTTCATGGCAAGGGTCCTGCAGCGCACTTTACCGGGCGCAAAGGTCTACGCCTTCGATACGTTTGCCGG
This sequence comes from Casimicrobiaceae bacterium, assembly GCA_040006895.1. Classification (GTDB taxonomy): domain Bacteria; phylum Pseudomonadota; class Gammaproteobacteria; order Burkholderiales; family Casimicrobiaceae; genus CAIWHR01. The sequence goes on from JBDTWB010000037.1 coordinate 15,312, forward strand.
GATGCCCGGTACGGATATATCGATCGATGCGCATCGTCCCGGCGATTTTTTCGACGTCGACCTCGCGGAGCTGCGCTCGACCGCCACCGCCAACGGCCTTGACAACCTGGAGTTCATCGACGGCCTGTTCGAGGTGACCGCGACGCCCTATCTGGCGAACACCGGTCCCATTGCCCTGGCGCACATCGATTCCGATATCTATTCCGGGATTGCCGCCGCCTACGACGCGGTGAAGCCGCACATGGTGCCGGGCGGATACTACGTCTTCGACGATGCCACGGTAGCGAGCTGCCTCGGCGCCACGGAAGCGGTCGAGGAACTGGTCATCCGTCGCGACCACCTGCATGCCGAGCAGATCTTTCCGCAGTTCGTTTTCCGCGCCGCCAAGCCTTGAGGCAACGTCGATGAAGGAATGCAGCAAGTCGATTCCCCGGCGTCTCGCCGATGCCCGTTTCGCGACCCGCTATTTTGTCGGCGCCGGGCTCGACATCGGCGGACGTCCGGACCCGCTCGCGCTCTACATGGAGCTCTTCCCGCGCATCGCCTCCGTTCGCACGTGGGATCTCGACGACGGCGACGCGCAAGCCCTTGCGGGGATCGCGCCCGAATTCTTCGATTTCGTCCACAGCAGCCATTGCCTCGAGCACCTCGTCGATCCACGCGCCGGCCTGCCGGCTTGGTTCCGGGCGGTCAAGCCGGGGGGCCACCTGATCGTGACCCTCCCGGACGAGGATCTGTACGAACAAGGCGTGTTTCCCAGTACCTTCAACCGCGACCACAAGCACACCTTCACGATCCACAAGACCCGTTCGTGGAGCGCGGCATCCATCAATGTGACCGACCTCCTTGCCGACCTCGGACCGGCTGCGCAGGTATTGAAGATCGAGCTGCTCGATGGCACCTACCGTTTCGGATTCCCGAGGTACGACCAGACGCAGACGCCAGTCACCGAGTCCGGGATCGAATTCGTCGTTCGTAAGCGCCCTGCCTCGGAGATCCGGGCAGGCGGTCGCCTTCCGACGCCTGCCACATTGACCCGCGAGACCCGCATCCACCTCAACCAGTACCGGGACGACCTCGCGGTGCTGAAGTCCAACAACTTGCGCGAGCCCCCCTTCGCCAATGACGGCGATGTCTGACTCGGACCTCGCCCGGAAGCAGCCGCGATGAGGGTACGCGCGCGCGCTCCCTTGCGGCTCGGGCTTGCAGGCGGCGGTACCGACGTATCGCCCTACTGCGATACGCATGGCGGCATGGTGCTTAACGCAACCATCGATCTCTACGCGTACGCGACCCTGCGCGCGCTCGAGACACCGCAGGTTTCCATTGCGGCGGTCGATCAGGACGTGCGGCTGGACCTGCCCCTGGCCCCTGTGTTGCCGCTGGGGGGGCCTTTACCGCTGCATCGCGGGGTCTACAACCGGATCGTGCGCGACTTTCGCAACGGCGAGCCTCTTGCCGTGGCGATCAGCACCTATTGTGACGCGCCAGCTGGCTCGGGGCTCGGCTCGTCGTCGACGCTCGTGGTCGCACTGATCAAGGCGTTCGTGGAGCTTCTCGGCCTGCCGCTAGGCGAGTACGACATTGCGCGCCTCGCCTATGACGTCGAGCGCGTCGACCTCGGGCTCTCGGGTGGTCGCCAGGACCAGTACGCGGCGGCGTTCGGCGGCGTCAACTTCATGGAGTTCTACGCCGGAGAGCGGGTCGTCGTGAATCCACTCAGGATCAAGAACTGGATCCTCTCGGAGCTGGAGGCATCCACCATCCTTTACTACACCGGCGCCTCACGCGAGTCCGCGCGCATCATCGACGAGCAGAAATCGCTAATGGAGCGGCGCGATGACGAGCAGCTCGCTGCGCTGCATGCGATGCGTGACGAAGCGATGGCAATGAAGGAATGCATCCTGCGCGGCGATATCAAGCGACTCGCCCTTTCCATGTCGAAGGGCTGGGCCGCGAAGAAGCAGACGGCCTCGAGCATCACCACCCCCGCCATCGAGCACGCCATTGCGACCGCGCAGCGCTGCGGCGCGTATGCCGCCAAGGTCTCGGGCGCTGGCGGGGGCGGATTCGTGATGCTGTTCTGCGACCCTGACGACAGGGTGCGGGTCTGCGCGGCGCTGGATGGCTTGCGAACAGGATCCGTTCAACCGTGCCACTTCACCAAGTACGGCACCCAGGGATGGCGCGTGGAGTGAGCGACGCGCGCGCGGGGGATCGCCCCACGGATTCGCCGCCCGGGCCGAGTCCCGTGACGCGCGACGTGGTCGTGCTCGCCGGCGGCCTCGGTACCCGACTCGCCGGCGTCCTCGGGGCACGACCGAAGGCTCTCGCGGAGGTTGCCGGCCGGCCCTTCCTGGATTGGCTCTTCGAGTATCTGACGCGAGAACCTGTGGATCGCGTCATCGTCTCGATCGGCCATCTCGGCGACCAGCTCGTCGCTCGCTACGGCAGTCGCTTCGAGCAACTACCGATCGTCTACGTTCGCGAGGATCGACCGTTGGGGACGGGTGGCGCCATTCTGCATGCCATCAGGACCGTCGATTGCGCCGCTGTGTTCGTGCTGAACGGCGATACGCTACTCCCGGTGGCACTCGGATCGCTGCAGGGTTCGCAAGACGACGAGCTGGTGATTGCCGTGCGCGAGGTCGGGGACGCGTCGCGATACGGCACCGTGCGCTGTCACGAAGGACGCGTCGTCTCCTTTCATGAAAAGCAGGCGCACGGTCCGGGCCTGGTCAATGCCGGATCGTACTGGGTGCGCCGAAGCATGCTCGAGCGAATTGCAACCCCGGCACTCCCGGCGCTGGCACTCCCGGAAGCGTTTTCGTTCGAACGCGACGTGCTCCAGGCGTACGGATCCCATGTTGCCGCGCGGGCTGTCGTGGTGAACGCTCCCTTCATCGATATCGGCACCCCCGAGGCGCTCGCCGAGGCCCAGCTTTCGATACCTGCCCTCATGCGCCACCTCGCTGCGACGCCGTCCTCATCCTGAGCCCGGCGACGGGCCCGGCATCACGCACCGGCTAACCGGGGCTCCGGATGAATCGCCTCCAGGGCGCGCGCGATCTCGAGTCCCGCCGGCAACCCCGTCGGCACCACGCCATCGCTGCACAGCAGGATCGGGCGCGCGACGCCCGCACGGAGCGCCGCTTCGATATCGCTCATCCGATCGCCGACGAGGACCGATCTGTCCAGGTCGAGACCGAGGTCGTCGCGCGCCTTGAGCAACATGCCGGGATTGGGCTTGCGATCAAAGGAGTCGCGGAGGAAGTCGCCGCGTCCGTGTTCCGGATGATAGGGGCACGCGTACACCCCGTCGATGCGTACCCCTTCGTCCGCAAATCGTTCGATCATCCACGCGGTAAGGGCATCGAATTCAGCCTGCGAGTACAGCCCCCGGCCGATTCCCGCCTGGTTGGTCACGACGACGATGCGATAGTTGCGCGCCTGGAAGCGGCGGCAGAGGTCGTGTATTCCAGTCAAGAAAACAAATGCGTCGGTCGTGTGCACGTAGCCCGAGTCGATATTGATGACGCCATCGCGGTCCAGGAAGAGTGCCGGACGCCAGGATGACCGGGGGGCGATGCGCTGGTCGTCCGGACTAGCCATGAGGGGTCAGGTCGTCTGGCTTTGCCCGCGCATCCAGCATGAAGGGGACACCGGTGCGTGCCAGGTTCGGATTGTAGTACGGGTCCGACAGTGCTTCCCCGGGCCACATGGTCGCGAACTCCCGCAGGTCGGAGCGCCAACGCGCCGCTGTCGTCCTGGCCTGCGCTGCGGTTCGACTGTCGCGGCGGTAGGCCACCGCATGCGGGCTCCAGAGCACGCGCTTGCCATGGGCGCGAAGTCGCAGCGAAAGATCGACGCCAGCGCTCGATGCGCCCGTCGACGCGTCCATTCCGCCGACCGCGAGATAGACATCCCGGCGGAAGGCGACGCAATCGGTGAGGACCGCGCCGACCTCCTGCACGTATCCCGCCTGCCCGTTCATGCCGCGGTAGCCGGGCGGCTCTCCGACGTGGGCCAGGTCCGCGACGCCATTGACCCCCAGCACGACGCTCGCGCTGCATATGGTGCCATCGAGCGAACGGATGGTCGCAGCCACGATGCCGACTTCGGGCCGCGCTGCATGACTGACCAGATCCTCGAACGCATCGGACCCGTGAAGTTCGACGGCGTCGGCTATCAACAACACGACCTGGCCCCGCGCCGCTGACACTGCCTTGTTGCACAGGCTGGCGTATCCGTTGCCGGTGACATGGATTGCACGCCACGTTGCATCCATCCCTCCCGCCGGCGCGAGCACGTCGACGACGTCCGCAGGGCCGGCAAGCAACACCTCGCCAAACCGCCCATGCGCGACGGCACCCAGCCGATCCAGGCAGCGGCGCAGGAAGCGTTCAGTCGACACGACGATCACCACGGAGATCGCGTTGGCCGGGGGCATTGGAAAGCGCAAGCGCCAACCGCCGAAAGTCCACGCTGCCGTGGCCTTCGGTGATCGTCGATCGAGGCTCGCGGACACCAGCCGCTGCTGCGCTTCCGCCAAACGTTTCTCATACGATACCGCTGCCGTCGAGCCGGGATGCGCGCGCCAGTGATAGAGAATCCAGGGCAGGTGCCTGATCCGACTCCGATCCACGCTCTCCGAAACCCGTAACGCGAGATCCCAGTCCTGCACGCCGTCGAGTCCGGGGCGCATGCCTCCAAGCTGTCTCAGGAGCGCGATCTCGATGACCGAGAGGTGCAAGGCCGCGTTGATCGTTTGCATCAGCTCGGGGTTCCAGCCGGACTTGAAGAGCGGGCGGCCACGGGTTCCAGATGCGTCGATCCTGTCCTCGTCGGAATAGAGGAACTGCACGTCCCTGCGATCGTTCACCGCCTCGGCAACCCGGTAGAGCGCGAGACTGGCAAGCAGGTCGTCGTGGTCGAGGAAACACGCATACGCCCCGGTGGCTTGGGCAATCGCCGTATTGGTCGCACCGACGACGCCGGTATTCGCAGCATGTCGGTAGACCCTGATGCGTTGGTCATTCCGCGCAACGGTCCGCAACAGGTCGGCGACCTCCGGGCGCGTGCTGCCGTCGTCCACGATCAGCAATTCCCAGCGGGGATAGACCTGTCGCGTGACCGAGTCAATTGCCTCGAGCAGGTATTCGATCGGCGGATCGAACACTGGAAACACGACCGATATCACCGGCTGGTGGGGCCAGCGCCGCCACGCGACGGAGAACGTGTCGAGATCGCCGGGCGAGGGTTCATGGTGCGTCACCCACGCCTCGTAATCCCTCTCGAGCGCAGCTTCCTGCGCATGCCGGGCCAGGACTCCCCGGAGCTCGCCGCTGCGCACGGCTTGGCTGATCCGGCGCGCGATCCACGCGAGCTTGCGCGGCTGCCCGCGGGCATAGCGCCAGTGGCGGGCGAGCACGGCAAGGGCGCCACGCACGGCCGCCAACGGCGGTGGGCGACTCCCGCGCGTCATTCAGGTCGCCGGATCGAGCAACGCCCTGCGGCTGAAGCCATGAACAGCCACGGGTTCTGGCCCATTCCGCCGGCCGACGTGGAGAGCCGCAACCGATCGACGATCGCGGCTTGGCGCGTAGGTGGCGTCCGACGCGCTCGCCACGACCGCATTCTCGGAGGCCCGCGCCGCGCGACGCGTCGCGCCATTGGCGCCGTCGCGAACGCTTCCCGCTTTTCGTTTCGGGCAAGTGACATCAAGGCTGCGAAGCACAACACCGATCAGGCCGACACGGTTTCCTGCTCCACGCACAGCGACCGGTTGCTTGTATCCTATGTGCCTGCCGGATTGCCGATCGCACCGGCGCGACCTTTCCTGGTCGCCCGCCCGCCATTCGGCCCGCGGATGGCATCGAGCTGACCGTCGGGAGGCGGCGGACCGCGGTCTTCGTCGGCAACGCACGCAATGGAGCCATTCCTGAATGACACTCCAGTCGAGCCTGGATCGTACGGGAGCGTACACGATCGCCCTGATCACCGCAGCTGCGACCTTCCTCGTGGCGTACGGCTTTGACGCGTTCGGGATGCATCTCAAGATCGATGGCGAGCTCGCGGCCGACTATGTCCCGCCGATATGGCGCGCCTGGATAGGGCAGGACCGCTGGGCGATGGCGCTCGTGGCGGCCGTGGTCCAGCCCTATCGTTCGCTCACCGTCGTACCGTGGGTGCTTTGCTTCATCGGTATCGCGCTCGGATTGGTCGCAACGCTGCGTGTCATCGACGAAACGCGTTCCATCCCGAGCGCATTGGCGACTGCCGTCGCGCTCGCCACCCCGGCTTTATACTTCGGTGTTTCGTTCACGACCCTCAGCGCCGGAATCGGGGCGGGCTACCTCGCGTGCGGCGTCGCCCTGTCCTGCATAGCCAGGCGAACGGCCCGGAGCGCGATGGCCGCTTCGCTGTGCTTTGCGTTCGCGATCGGCGTGTACCAGGCGTTCGTGTCCGTCGCGCTGACGCTTCTCGTGCTCGTGCATCTCCTGGGCACGATTGCCGATCGGCCGGCATCGGGGACGATCGCTCCTGCGCCTCCCGCGACTTTTGCACCGGCCGGCGCCTTCCGCCAGGCCTTGCGTGGATTCGCGTGCCTGCTGGGCGGCATCGCCTTGTGGATGGCGATCGCAGTCGTTGCCCGGAAGGTCACGGGCAGCGAGTCGCAATACCTCGAGCAGTTCGCCGCCGCGATGCCACTCGCCGGAATCAAGGCGATCCTCCTGCTCGCTCGGGATCACATATTCGGCCACAGCGCGGTCCACGCCACGTATCTGTGGTTATGGGCCTATCTCGGCGTGTTCGTCGTCGCGCTGGGCTCGTGGGTCCTGCGCGAGCGCGCGCACCCTACCCGTGTTCTCGGGGTCCTGGGAGGCACCGTACTGCTGATGCTGGCTCCTTTCGCGCATGCGTTGACCAGTGGAGCGGTGACCCCGATTCGCTCGCTGTTCGCGGTTCCGGTTACGTTCTTCGGACTCACTCTGGCCGGATATGCCATGGCGTCCCGACGCCTTCGGTACGTTTTCGTGACATCCACGGCGCTGCTGGTCATCTCGTTCTGCGTCAGCACCAATCGCCTTGCCGACGCGGCTTTCTGGGCGCTCCAAAGGGATACCGCGATTGCAACGACCTTGACATCCCGCGCGGCAGTGCTGCTCGCCGAGCATCCCGGCGTGCGCGACGTCGAAATCATCGGCAGAATCGACCTGCCCCCATCCGCGCTTGCCCCCCGCATCGAGCACGTCGGCGCGTCGTTCTTTGCGTGGGAAGATGGCAACCGGTGGCGCATCTCATCGTTTCTGCGCCACGTCGGCTTTCCGACGCTACCCATCGCGAGTCCGGAGACCCGGCGGACTTTGCTCGAGGTCGCATCGGGGCTGCCGTCGTGGCCAGCACCCGGATCGATGGTGGTGGTCAATCGCACATTGATAATCAAGCTCGGCCGCTATGCCCGGCGCGACGCAGTCGAGCTGTGCGCAACGAGCACGACTCCCGACAGCTGCCTGGCGAGCGCGAGCCCTCCATAACGTCGTGGACTCCTGCATCGTCCGGCGCAGCTCGTGCCGCCTGGACTGCGGACCCGCGGCGCGAGTCGACGCGGAGCCGCATCACGATTCCCCGTTCACCCCGGGGCCCGGTGACGTCCATCCCGGACGATCCGTGGCGGCGCGCGTACCGCGAACGACGCGACCGGGGTTGCAACGATCATTATCCGGCGAGTCGAATCGAGGTCGTACACCAGGACCCGCCATATGCGGCGTCGCCCGTGATGGTGATCCGATATTCGTCGTAGCGCCGGTGGATCGGCAGCACTGCGCCATGGTCGTCGAATGCAGCGAGCCCCACAGCCACGTAGCAATGTTGCGGTTGAACGGACAACGTGGTCTCCACGCGGCAGACGTACGACCCTGCATCGAGGGCCGGAAGCGGTGTTCCCAGTAAAGTGCTGTTCGTGCCGAAAACGACCAGGCCGCCTTCGGTTCGCAGGGAGTAGCCGATGACCGGACGTGCGACGGACTCGTGCAACTCGAACGCGACCTCGATCGAAATGCCTTGTCCGCATCGGAACACCTCGCAGGCGCGACCGTTGCGATCGACGACCTGGATGTGCGCAATTCGCCCGCGCGGCCAGCTGGCGGCACGTGCTTCACTCGTCTTCAGATGCTCCAGGTACGCTTCCTGCACGGGTGCGATGAGGCCCCATGGAAGATCGAATTCCACCCGCGCCTGACCCAGGAACCATTCCGCGAATCCCGGTCTATCCTCGCCTTCGAGATCCGGATACGCGCCTTGCAGGTCGGGACGCGATTGGTAGATCGCGATCATGAGATTGGTGAGCATCGTATACCCGGCGGGCTCGGTGTCCCGCTCCCCGGCAACGCCAGACACGCCGCCGCGCAACCAGCCCCAGAAACTGTCGCCCTCGGTTCCCCACGGCGTCGGCCAGCGTCGCAACGAATCGGGCATTTGCCGCAGATAGACCGCGGCAACGAAGGCTCCCATCGTCTCCCCGTTGTCGAACGTGCGCCGCCCCTGGAAAGGGTCGATGGCGTCGTAGTCGAATCCCCGGACCGGCACCGCAGTGCGTTCCCAGTCGTAGCCATACCGCGAGCATGCGTCGGTGTACGGCGGCAATTTGGCCATCACGTCGACGATGCTGTCGGGCAGCTCGCGCTGCCAAGCGCCCGATGCGCTCGTGCGCAGGTGACGCGGATCGACGAGTCCGGGCCGCGTGAGCTGCTCCGGCTTGCACAGAAGAGCTGCCGTGGCGAGCTTATGCTGGTGGACCGGAGCGATGCGATTCGTGATCTTGGCGAGCTGGTCGAGCGGCGACGCGAGAAGGTCTTCATAGCGAACGACCTGTGCGCCCAGCGCCGCCCAGGCCAGCGACACCGAATAGGTTTGGGCGAATCCGCTACGCGCGAGAGCGAGCGTATGCGATCCCGGGGCATCGCCGTCGAGGGGCACCATTGCCTCGGCGCGATCGATGCCCTCCCGATTCCACTTCAGATAGTGAAAGTAGGACACCAGGGTATCCCCCGGGTGCCGGATCGTGGTCAGGACGACGGCACGATTCCGGACGAGCCATTCGACCAGCGCCCTGTTAGGCGGCAAATGCTGATGGGTGACGAACGTTGCGGGCAGGCTTGCGGCGATTTCTTCGGACCAGGCGCGCGGGAGCTCCACGAAGGGCAAGGCATACACGTAGTGCAGCAGCCATCGCAACCATGTGTTGCCCGTCTTGGGCGTCGAGAGGATCAGGATCCGCAAGCTCGCGGGGTCTGCGGGTGTCGTGTCAAGCATCGAGGGACGGGTCGTCAATGCGCTCATGCGAACGCGGCGTCCCATTCTACCGTTCGCCCGAGCGGACCCGAGCTCCGCACGATCGCGGGATTCGGGGTGGCCGGGCGTGGGCGCCATGGCGCGCGATTGGCACTGCCCATGACGTTTCCGCTCGATCGTCCACGCACGACGGCCGGGAAGCGGTGAAGCAAGAGGGTTGGCGACGGCTTGGCCGGGAGTCCGGTTATGCTTGCATGGGCATCCGATGTCCTGCACACGGAGCGCGGCGATCCGATTCTCGGCCTGGTGTCACGGATGTTCAACCATCCGAAGGTGAACTCGCACACTATGTCCGCAGCTGGCCACGCTCCAATTCAATGACGACGACAGACGCGACCCGTCCTCGGCCCGACCACCTCTTTACCCGCGCCCCCTCATGCCTGCGATGAACCCCCGCGTGGCGCTTTGGCTGGCGGCTGCGATCTCGGCGACGTGGGTACTGCTCCGGACTCCGGACCCCGCTTATTTCCTGATCGATCCGGACGGAGGTCTGTTCGTGTACGGCGGGTGGCACACGCTGCGAACGGGCGAGCAGCCGCAGCTCGATTTTCTGTCGAACTACGGCCCGCTTTCGTATTGGTTGCGAACCGCGGCGCTGTTCATCGCGCGCGAGGAGGCGATCGGCGAGGTCGTGCTTTGTACGGCGGGTTATACGATCAGCTTTGCGCTGCTCTTCCACCTCATGTCGCGCATTTCCCGGAACCGAGGCGTGGCATTTGCGCTCTTGATTCTGGGGCTGATCGCGATGCCCCGCTTCTACAAGTTTCTGGTTGTGCTCGCACCTGTGCTGTCGCTTTGGTCGGCCTGGAGAATGCTGGAGCGACCGGGGACGATCCGCGCTGCCGGCCTGGGTTCAACCGCGGCGGTAGCGTTGCTGTTCCGGCATGACTACGGGTTTGCCGCGTTGCTCACATCTGCGCTGGCGTTAGTCCTGGCGGGGGCGCCAGGAGGTTTGGCGGTCCGAATCCGCTACAGCGCAGTCGCCTCCGCGAGCCTGCTCCTGGTGCTGGGGCCGTGGATTGCAGCCTTGGCCTGGAACCCCGGCTTGGGGGAACATCTTCGGCAACTGTGGGAATCCTCGGCCGGGGTGGCTGGCGGGATGGCCTTGCCCCATCCACTCCTCGGACCCGCAACTACAGCGACATTCTGGATGTTCGCCGTTTTCTATACCGTTCCGTTCGCCACGCTGGTCGCGGCGTGGTCCGCAAGGAGTCACGGCGACGCCGAGCTCGGTAGGTGTGGCGTCCTGCTTGGCATCTCCGCCCTGGTCTATTTACCCCAGAGTGCGCATCGGGCTGACATCGGGCACCTGCTGCAAGTCCTCACACCCTCGTTCGCCGCGCTGGCGTATGTGTGGCGAGTGGCGAATGCCCATGTCGACACGCGTTTACGCTCGTTCGCGGCGGTGGTGCTTGGTGCGGCAGCCGTCGCCGTCATCTCGGTAGCGGTACAAGGAGGTTGGACCACGCTGCATCCGATGGCGAGCACAATCGCCACGTGGCGTGCCACTGCCGCATTGCCAAGACACCTTGACGCAGGCGCGGACCACCCCGCGGCTTCAAGGCTGGTGACCGCGATCCGGGCGATCACGAACTGCACAACAGCCGACGAAAGGGTCGCGGTCTTCCCTTACCACCAGCAATTGGCGTATTTCGCGCGCCGACTGATGCCGCTGCCCGCTTTCGAATTTGCTCCCGGGTACTTCGATGCGCCGCTCCGACAAGCGAACACCATCGCGGGACTGGAGGCGGCGCGACCTGCGCTGATCCTATGGAACGAGAGCTTTGCGTTCGATGGGGACCCGCTACGGAATCCGATGCGCACGCACGCGCGCGTGTTCGCGTGGCTGCTCGACGCGTATCGACCTCTTGGCGACATCGGTGGATTCGCGTTCTACGCGCGACCCGATCGGGCTGAGGAACTGCGTCACTGCTTGGCGGGCACCAGGGCAGGCCCTAGGCTTCTGCCCCCAATGTGATGCATCGAGCCCCAAGCTAAAAAGCCCAACCGACATGGGTTGGGCTTTTTAGCTTGAGGGTGCCTGACG
>JBDTWB010000038.1:0-26632 GCA_040006895.1 Casimicrobiaceae bacterium
GGCGCTGCACCAGAACGTCCACGGCGCGGCGCCCTAGCCCCAACCATGCCACGATGGTGCGCGCGATTGTGCGCATGATGGGCGGCGCACCTTGCGCACCTACGAGCGCGGATTGTTGCAGGCCCGCCCGATAACGAACTTTTCGTCCATGTCCCAGGCACAACACGTCGGCACGTCCAATATTTCCGCGGCATCGCTCGCTCCCATCGCGGTATTGACCCTGGTGTGGGGCTTCAACTGGCCGGTGCTCAAGATGGGGGTGTCGGAAATGCCGCCGCTGTCCTTCCGAGCCATGAGCCTGCCGTTCGCCGCCCTAGGGCTGCTCGCGATCGCGCGGCTGTCCGGGGACTCGTTGCGCGTGCCGCGCGAGTTCTGGGGCAAGCTCACGATGCTGGCGCTATTCAATATCGCCGCCTGGAACGGTCTCATCCTGTTCGGCGTCCAGCAGTTGCCGGCAGGCCGCAGCGCGATCCTTGCCTACACCATGCCGATGTGGACCGTGCTGATCTCGCTGTTCCTGCTGCACGAGCCCCTATCGCGACGCCGGATCATCGGACTGCTGCTCGGCATGACGGGGATGGCGTTGCTGCTGGGGGAGGATTTCGCGCATCTCCGGGGCTCGCCCGGCGCGGCGCTGCTGATCATCGCGGCGGCGATCTCGTGGGCACTGGGCACAGTGTTGCTGCGCAAGTGGCGACTGCCGGTTGCGCAGAACACCTTGAGCGGCTGGATGATGCTGCTCGGCACGGTGCCGCTCCTCATCGCCGCGCCCTTCTTCGCCCCGTGGCCGCATCCGGCGACGTTGTCGGGGAGCGCGTGGTTTGCCATCACCTACAACATCTTCCTGGCCGGCACGCTCGCCCACTGGGCGTGGTTTAGCCTGGCCCGCACGCTGCCGGTTGCGATCTCGTCGATGTCTTCCCTGCCGGTGCCGATCGTCGGGGTCTTCAGCGGAATGCTGCTTCTCGGCGAGCGCCCGGGGCCTGGCGAGTGGGCAGCCCTGGCGCTGGTCCTGGCGGCGATGGTGGCCGTGCTCTGGGCGCCGAAGCCGCCTCCGGCGCCCCTTGCGCCCGACGACTGAGCGGCGTCAAGCGCGGCCGGACGCTTCGCCGGAGGTGCGTCTATGATGCGCGACATGGCCGAATCCGATACCGTCCGCACCCAAGCGCCGCGCGCCACCAACGACCGCATCGACCGCGAGACGTTGCGGCGGCTGCGCCGCTACGCGAGTCATCCCGGCGACGACATCACGGCCGAGCTCCGCCGCCTGGACAAGGAGTGGGACGTCGAGCGGGCCGTGACCGTCAATGGCGCCGCCATCGGCCTCGTCGGGCTGGCGCTGGGGATGACCCGCGACCGCCGCTGGCTGGTTGTTCCCGGCTTGATGCTGTCATGCCTTGCGGTGAATGCGCTGCGGGGCTGGAGCCCATCGGTGCCGCTGCTGCGCTGGATGGGGTTTCGCACCCGCCGGGAGGTGGAGCGCGAGCGCTACGCCCTGAAGGGCATGCGCGGCGACTTCGACGGCGCCGCGCGCCGCTCGCAAGCCGCGTGGCGGGCCGTACGCGACTAGGCCCCGCCGCCTGCGCGTTCAGGCAAGCTCGGCGATGAGGGTCAAGGTTTCCTTGCGGGCAAACCACGCATCGAGGTTCGCCTTGCACAGGTCGCCCATCGCCTGACGCGTCTCGCGGGTCGCGCTGCCCACGTGCGGCAGCAACACGACGTTGTCCATCGCCATCAGCGCGGCCGGAATCTTGGGCTCGTCCACGAACACGTCCAGTCCCGCACCCCGGATCGTGCCGCGCTCCAGGGCATCGACCATCGCCGGCTCGTCGATGATCGAGCCGCGGGCGATGTTGACGATCGTGCCCTCGGCGCCGAGTGCAGCCAGCACCTCGGCATCGACCAGGTTCTTGGTCGCCGGCCCACCTGGGCAGGCCACCACGAAAAAGTCGGCTTGCGCGGCCAGGGACTTCACGTCGTGCACATAGCGATACGGCACGTCCTGCGGCTTGCGCCCGGTATATGCCACTTCCATGCCCATCGCCCGCACCCGCTCGGCGATCGCCTTGCCGATCCGTCCCAAGCCGAGAATGCCGACGGTCTTGCCGCCGAGCCTGGTGGTGAGCTCGGGACCACGCTGCGTCCACGTGCCCGCATGCACGAAACGGTTGAGCCGCACGAAGCCGCGACCGGTCATCAGGATCAAGGCCACCGCGACGTCGGCCACGTCGTCGGTCAGCACGTCCGGCGTGTTGGTGACCTTCAGGCCGCGCTCGCGGCAGTAGTCGACCGGCACGCCGTCGTAACCCACGCCGAACACCGAGATGATCTCCAGCGCCGGCAGGGCATCGAGCAGCGAAGTCGGCGTCATCGTTCCGCCGCCTTGCACCAGGCCGCGGAGCGTGGCGCCCTTGTCCCGCAGCAAGGCCTGCTTGTCGGCGGCCTGCACGTAATCGTGGCACGTGTAGTCGGCCTTGAGCGGGCCGTAGAGGAAGTCGGGCAGTGGTGCGGTGACGATGATATCGGCGGGCATGTGGGGCGCTCGGGTGTCGGTGCGGGGGTGGAAAACCATCAGTGGCGGGTGGAGAACCATCAATGGCGGGTGGAGAACCATTCTAGCAATCCGGTCACGAGCCCCGCGTCGCCCGCGGCGGTTTCGACCACGGTGAGCCCGAGCGCCCGCGCCTGTGCGGCGATGCGCGGGTGGGGCGCAAACGTCGGGCGCCCCGCCCAGCGATCGCGCGTCGCGGGGTCGATGATGGCCCACAGGTTGTCGAGGCCTTCGCTCGAGGTCACGGTCACGGCGTCGATCCTGCCTGCCTGGAATACCTCGACCAGGCCGGCGCCATCGCGCGGCCGGTCGCGCCGATAGCAGGTGACGTGATCGACCATGGCGCCGCGTCCACGAAGGGTCCTGGCGAGAAGCTCGCGACCGCCGTCACCACGCAGCACCAGGACGCGCTTCCCTGCGGGTTCGGTAAACTCTGGCATGGCCAGCAGGCCTTCGCTGTCCTGCCGATCGGTCGGAAAGCGGACGTTCGCCAGGCCGAGGTTATGCAGCGCTTCGGCGGTTCCCGGCCCCGGCGCCAGCGCGGGCAGGCCGGAAGGCCAGGCAGCGGGATCGGCGATGCCGAATTCCACCGCATTCGCCGACACGAACACCACATAGTCGTAGCTCGCCAGCATCGCTTGCGCGCTCTGCAACGGGGCAGGATCGTCGGGCGGCAGGATGACGATGGCCGGAAAGACCACGGGCCACCCACCCACCGCGGCGACCTTGGCAGCGAAAGCTGCCGCCTGTCGCACCGGGCGCGTCACCAGGACGCCCGCGCCCGCAAGTGGTGACGCATCCCGGACGGGCGCGGCGGCCATGCCCCGATCAGGCCAGGAACCGCTGCGCGCCGCGGGCGAGAAAGTCGTGCGCGAGGGCGCTCCCGAGGGACTCGGCAGCCTCGAGGCTCGCGACCGGCCGCGAGAGATCGCCGCGCATGATTTCGCTGCCGTCACGGCTCGCCAGGAAGCCGCGCAACCAGAGCTCGCCCAGACGCTCGACCGCGTACGCGGCCAGCGGCGTGTGGCAGTTGCCGGACAGCGCCCGCGCGAAGGCGCGCTCGGCCGTGGTGCAGCGCGTGGTGTCGTGATCGGCGAGGGGCGCGAGAGCGGCGACGACGTCCGGGCGATCGGCACGGCACTCCAGCGCAAGCGCGCCCTGGCCGACCGCAGGCAGGCTTTCCTCGGGATCGAGCATGTACGCGATACGGGTCTCGAAACCGAGCCGCTTCAGGCCCGCCGCCGCGAGGACGATGGCGTCGTAGCGGCCTTCGTCGAGCTTGCGCAGGCGCGTATTGACGTTGCCGCGCAAGGGCTCGATCTTGAGCAGCGGATCGCGCTCGCGCAGCTGCGCCTCGCGCCGCAGGCTCGACGTACCGATGCGCGCGCCCCCCGGCAGGGCCGCGAGATCGAGATAGTGATTGGAAACGATGGCGTCGCGCGGGTCGTCACGCGCGGTGATGGCCGCGAGCGTGAAGCCGTCCGGCATGTCCATCGGCACGTCCTTGAGGGAATGCACCGCGAGGTCGGCGCGACCCTCGGCCATCGCCATCTCCAGCTCCTTGATGAACAGGCCCTTGCCGCCGATGTCGGCGAGCGCCCGGTCGAGCACGCGATCGCCCTGCGTGGTGAGGCCGAGGAGCTCGATCTCGCAGCGCGGATATACTTCCAGGAGAAGTGCGCGAACATGCTTTGCCTGCCACATGGCGAGGGCGGATTCGCGGGTCGCGATCACCAGGCGGCGCGGGGGATGGGGAGCCATGACACGCAAGAGCGCAAGCAAGAGCACGAACGGGCGGCAACAGCCTTGCGGGGCATGCCGGGGAAGCGGCGCGGAGCCCGCACGCCGTCGAGTGCTGCGTTGGATATTAGCATGCGTCGCCGCGGCTCCCGTGGCGCCAGCGTGGGCGCAACAGCCAGCCGCAACGCGGCGCACGCACGCGGTCAACCTGCCGCCGGCGAGCGATCTCGCCGCGGACGCCGCGCAAAGCCGCGCCGCACGCATTCCGGTACTGCTCTTCTTCGACCGCGGCGATTGCCCGTATTGCGAGCGCGCCTTGCGCGAGTTCCTGGTGCCGATGGCGACCGGTGAGGAATGGCGCGGGCGCGCCGTCTATCGCCAGGTCGAGATCGACCAGCCCCTGCCGCTGGTGGATTTCTCCGGCGTGACAACCACGCATCGTGCGTTTGCCGAGCGCCACGCCATCAAGCTCACGCCGACGGTCTACATCGTCGACGCCACTGGCACGCCGCTCGGCAAGCCGCTGGTCGGCTTGATGACACCGGACTTCTACGGCGCGTACCTGGAGAATGCCATCGACGCCGCGACCACGCGCTTGCGCGCGGCATGAGCACGAGCTAGAGCCGCGCGCGTCGGCGCGGGGCCGTCGTGCGCCTCGCGCGCCTCGCGTCGCCCGGCGCGACCACAAGCAGAACAACGCGGGCCATCGGCATGGCTCGCACATCCAGAAGGAGGTTTCATGCGCATCGTGATCACCGGCGGCGCCGGTTTCCTCGGTAACCGCCTCGCCCAGGCCATTCTCACCCGCGGCCGCCTGACCGACGCCACGGGGCGCGAGCGCGAAGTGCGCACCGTGGTGCTGGTCGACGTCGCTGCGCCCCGGGTCTGGAGCGACGAGCGGATCGAAACGGTCGGCGGCGATCTCGCCGATCCCGCGCTGCTCGGCAAGGTCATCACATCGGACACCGACTCGGTGTTCCATCTCGCGGCCGTGGTGAGCGGCCAGGCCGAGGCCGATTTCGACATCGGCATGAAGGTCAATCTCGACGTGACCCGGGGCCTACTCGAGCATTGCCGCGCGTGCGCCTCGCCACCCAGGTTCGTGTTCACGAGCTCGCTCGCCGTGTTCGGAGGCAACCTTCCATCGCCCGTCCCTGACCATTCGGCCCTGACACCGCAATCCTCCTACGGCACCCAGAAGGCCATCGGCGAGCTCCTGGTGTACGACATGAGCCGCAAGGGCTTCATCGACGGTCGCTCCTTGCGCCTGCCCACGGTCACCGTGCGGCCCGGCAAGCCCAACAAGGCCGCGTCCTCCTTCGCGAGCGGCATCATTCGCGAGCCCCTCGCCGGGGTCGAGGCGATCTGCCCGGTCGGCCGCGACACCCGGATGTGGGTGCAATCGCCGCAGTCGGTCATCGACAACCTGCTGGTCGGTCACGAAGTGCCCGCCGATCGGTTCACCCACAGCCGCTCGATCAACGTGCCCGGCATCACGGTCGCGGTCGGCGACATGGTGGATGCGCTGCGCAGGGTGGCCGGCGACGAGGTGGCTGCGCGGGTGCGCTGGGAGTTCGATCCCGCCATTGACCGCATCGTCTCGACCTGGCCGGCCGTGTTCGCGCCGAAGTTCGGCGAATCCCTGGGCATGCGCGCCGACGAAAGCTTCGAGCGCATCGTGCGCGCCTACTGCGACGACGTCGCCGCCGGTCGCTAGTCATGAGTAGCCCGTCATGCGTCGCTGGTGATGCGTCGCTGGTGATGCGTCGCTGGTGATGCGTCGCCGGTGATGCGTCGCCGGTGATGCGTCGCCGGTGATGCGTCGCCGGTGATGCGCCGCTGGTGATGCGTCGCTGGTGGCTCACGCGTCGCGCGCTGCGGCGCGACGGTCTCAGTATTCGGTGTACTTGCGGGCGCTGCCTCGCACCTTCGTGGCCGGGTAGCGCGTCTCGTTCACGGTCAGCTTGGCGGTGACTGCGGCCAGGAGATCGATCTCGAGCTTGTCGGCGAGCCGCACCAGGTAGGCGAGGACGTCGGCGAGCTCCGCAGCGACCTCGGCCCTCTTGTCGGGCGCGAGATCGTGACTCTGGTCTTCGCGCAGCCACTGGAAGTGCTCGACCAGCTCGGCCGCTTCGGCGATGAGCGCCATGGCCAGGTTCTTCGGGGAATGGAACTGATCCCAGTCGCGGGCAGCGGCGAACGCCCGCAGCCGGTCGCGCAGGTCGGCGAGATCGCGTACGGCGGGCTGTGGGTCAGGCGTGCCGGTCATGACAGGTACGATGGTCGTCGAGGTTCGTTGCGGACGATACCGCGTTCCCGGGCCGCTCGCGACCTCGCCCGTCGGCGCCGCCCACTCACGACTCGCGATACTCGAGCTGGAAGTGTGCGCCCGAATCCTGGCCCAGCACGTCGGTCAGGAAAGGCATGACCGCCTCCAGCTCTGACGCCACCTTCCAGGGCGGATTGAGCACAAACAGTCCGCTGCCGTGCAGGCCGAAGCCGTCGGGCGAGGGCGTTTTCACCCGTAACGCGACGTGCAGCCAGTCGCCGGCTGCTGCGAGCCGCAACAGCCGCGCCGGAAGCTGCACCGCTTCCCGGCGGGCGAGCTGCGGGTACCAGATTACGTACGTGCCGGTCGCGAAGCGCCGCAGGGCCTCGGTCAGTGCCGAGCCGACGGCGCGGTAATCGTCGCCGAGCTCGTAGGAAGGATCGAGCAGCACCAGGCCGCGACGCGACGGCGGCGGCAGGACGGCCTTGAGGCCGGAATAGCCGTCCCCGGCATTGACCACCACGCGCCGGCCACCCTCGCGAAAATGCGTGGCCAGGATCTCGCTGTCGGTGCTGTGCAATTCGAAGAGCTGCAGGCGATCCTGGGGCCGCAACACCTGTGCGGCGATCTGGGGCGAACCCGGGTAGTGACGCAACACGCCGTCCGGGTTCACCACGCGCACCGCAGCGACATAATCGGCCACGAGGTCCGGCAGCGCGGAATGCGACCAGAGCCGGCCGATGCCCGAGGCGAACTCCGCATTGCGGGCGGCATAGCCGTGTTCCAGGGAGTACATCCCGGCGCCGGCGTGGGTGTCGGCGAACAGCAGCGGCTTGTCCTTGCGGGTGAGGCGGCGCAGGAGCTGCACCAGCACCACGTGCTTCAGCACATCGGCGTGATTGCCGACGTGAAAGGCGTGGCGATAGCTCAGCACGACGACGAAATGGCAAAAGATGCGTCGGCGGCCACCCGGGCGGGACCGACCGCCGGCGCGGCGATGCATCGCGCGCCGCGGCCGGCGCGCTCGGCCCCGTCCCGCAACTGCCCGCGCATCGCGACGCCCGCTTCGCCCACTGCGCTGCGCGTCATGCCGGCACCGGCTCGACCGCATCGAGGGCCTGTTCGAACAGGGCGACGTCGTTCTGGGCGAGCCGCGCATTGTCCGACAGGACCTGGCGAAAGCGCCGTCCCCCGGAGCGCCCGTGGTACAGGCCGAGCACGTGACGGGTCATGGCCCGCAACGGTGTGCCGCGCTGCACCTGCTCGGCCGCGTAGGGGATGAAGGCCTCGACGATCTGGGCCCGCGAGCGCACCGGATGGTGGTCGGCGAACACCCGCGTGTCCGCCTCGGCAAGGACATACGGGTCGTGGTACGCCACGCGGCCCAGCATGACTCCATCCACGGCTCGCAGCTCGCGATCCACCACCTCCCAATCGGTGATGCCACCGTTGATCACGAAAGCCAGTTCCGGGAAGTCGCGCTTCAGACGATGCACGAACTCGTAACGCAGCGGCGGAATCTCCCGGTTCTCCTTGGGCGAGAGTCCCTTCAGCACGGCATTGCGGGCGTGCACGATGAACACGGTGCAACCTGCGGCACTCACCGTGCCGACGAAGTCGCGCACGAAACCGTAGTCCTCGTTGGCGTCGAGTCCGATGCGGTGCTTGACGGTCACCGGCAGCGGCACGGCGTCGCGCATGGCGCGCACACATTCGGCGACCAGCGCCGGATCCGCCATGAGGCATGCCCCGAAGCTGCCGGTCTGCACCCGCTCGGAGGGGCAGCCGACGTTGAGATTGATCTCGTCATAGCCCCATCGGGCCCCGAGCCTCGCGGCATGCGCGAGCCCGGCGGGGTCGCTGCCGCCGAGTTGCAACGCCACGGGATGCTCCGCCGGATCGAAGTCGAGGTGGTACGGCACGTCGCCGTGCGCCAGCGCCGCGGTGGTGATCATCTCGGTGTAGAGCCGCACGCGCCGCGAGATGAGCCGCAGGAAGTACCGGCAATGCCGGTCGGTCCAGGCCATCATCGGGGCCACGCATAAACGATGCGACAAGGTATTCATCCAATTGGGATTTTCGGCGCTCGGTCGGTCCAATAATTGAACTGACCGATTCACATTTTTGTCATTGGGCCAATACTACATGCTGCGCTCGCCCGAGATTGAATGCGCATGCGAACGGCCGGAGGCAAGCCGCGCGGCTTGCCGTGCCACGCGTTGCAGTCATCATCGTGACAGCAGTCACCCTTGGGCTAGATGAACGTGGAAGCAGGCACGGCGCCCATTTCGGGTTCGGCGAGAGAGCCGGTTTCGGGCACCTGCTCTCCCTGGCCATTGGACCCCCTGCAATGACGGGGAGCGCAATGCCTGCGAGAGGCTAAGGAGGTTTTGCGGGATCATGCGCATGTTGCCTCGCCGCGGGATAGCGATGTCCGCTATAAACAAGAACGCGGTGGAAATGACCAGCGGCACGACCAGGAGCAGGCCAGCGCCCACGCATAAACCGGGATTCGGTTCCACCAGGCCGCCTGCGTGCAACCTTGTGAGTTCAACAGTGGTTCATTATGGGCAGGAAATCCAGCCGCACGAACCCGAATATTTCGGATTTGGTGATGCTGGTCGAGCGGCGAGCGTGCGTCGACGATGCTATGCCCAAGCGATGGTGAGGCAGATTCCCGCGTCGATCGCGCGGCACAACGAGGTGCTGGTGAGCAGACTTCAGGTCGGTTGGCGGAAGCGGGCGCGAGCGCCCGTGAGAGGGAAGATCGGCGCTGTCGATCACGGCGCGCCCGAAGCGCAGGTAGCAATGTCAGCCGCGAGCCGATTGCAGGGATCGCGCGACGTGAAGGTAATCCGCGAGCGATCCACCAAGCGTGTGCTGGCCAGGCTCGAGACCGATCCGCATCCGCTGGTGGCCAGACTCGACGGCCACGCGCACTTCGACGACCTCGCCCACCCGATCTTCGATCACGCCGTACTGGCCGAGGGCGGCCAGTCGCAGCACCCGACCCAGCACGTACAGAGGATGGCACGGGTGTTGACGGCCCGAGCCTTTGCCGGGCAGGTGATTTCGCGATGTCAATCCCACAGGTCCCGCTTCATAATGGCCCATTGCCCGTCGACGCCGGTCCTGCGATCTGGAGGCTGAACGGCGGTCTTGTCCTTGTCGGGAGTGCCGCGATGCCGTCAGCGTATCCGGAATGGGGTGACGATTGAACCGCGTGCGCGCCGGTCGCGACGCTGCGTCATCGCGCCATTCCCGTGGAATGCGCAGGTGGTTGGCCGTGGTCGGCGTGCTCGCCGTCGCGTGGACGATGGACGGGCAGGCGCAAGGCGATCCCTGCGGAACGGTGAATCCCAAGCCCGGTGTCAAGAACCGCTTGGAGGCCGAATACTTCGCCGCCATCACGATCGGTCCGCTGCCTGCGCCGCGCAATGCCGGCGAGGCGCAGGCCCGCCGGATGCTGAACGAGATCGGAAGCCTCGAACGCGCCGGCAATCCCAGCCAGGCGATAGCCGAGCTGGAGAAGTTGATTCCGCTGTTGCGACGTTCCGTAGGCGAACTCGATCCCATGACACCCGCGGCCATGCGCCGGCTGGCCAATCATTACCGGGATCTCGGCCGGTCCAAGGAGGCGCTGGCGCTGCACCGCCGCGCGTACGACCTGCGCAACAGGATCTGCCGACCCAATAATGCCTATGCGCTGGAAAGCCTGGTCGATGTCGCGCTGACCTACGCGGAACTCGGCCAGCCGCTCGAAGCGCTGCCCTCGCTTGAATTCGTGGTGCGCGAGTTTCAAGGCAACCTCAATGACGGCTTTCCGATCGCGCAGCAGGCGATCCGGGCGCTCGCCCTGGCATACGCGCAAACCGGTCGGCCCGCCGATGCGTTGCCGCTGGTCGAGCGCCTGCAGAAGCAGCCGCGCGCGATGCTGCAGACGAGAGCGCTTAGCGACATCGCCGCGGTGTATTCACTGCTCGATCGCCCGCGCGAGAGCGCCGCGCTGTACGAGCGCGCCCTGGAAATCGAGCAGAAGTCTCCCAAGGGCAACGAACTTGCGTTGTTGACGACCAAGAACAACCTCGCCACGCTGTATTCGCAAACCGGTCAACTCGACCGCGCGCTGGAGCTGCAGGAGGAGGCCACGCGGGCGGCCGTTCGCCTTTACGGCGAAACGCATCCGGCAACCCTGGCGTTCATGCACAACCTCGCCACGAGCTATGGGACACTTCATCGCCTGCCCGAAGCCCGGCGCGTGGCGGAGCGCGTCTACGCACTCGAGACGCGCGCCAACGAGCCGCAACATCCCGCAGTGTTGCGCGCTGCGTATGCCGTGGCTGCCATCGCGGCGGAGCAGGGCGAGACTGCCGCGGCCCGCGCGGCGCTCGCCGGGATCCTGGCTGCGCAGAAGAGCGTGCTGGGATCCGCGCACCGCGAGACACTCAACACTGCCGTGCTGCTCGCTACCCTGACTTACGAAAGCGGCGACTGCGCCGGGGTCATCCCGTTGGCGACGCAGGTGGTCGACGGCGCCGAAGTCCTGCGCAATTCGGGTGACCTGTCGGAGGAAAACCGCCGCGGTCTCTTCGCTCGCTGGGTACCCGGCTACAAACTGCTGGCCGCATGCCTGGCGGGCACCGGGCGCCTGGACGATGCCTTCAAGGTTTCCGAACTGGCCAAGTCGCGCACGCTGCTGGAGAGCACCGCACTGGCGGCCGGCTTGAGCAACACCGCATTGCCGGAGGCCGAACGCGAGCGTCTTGCCCAGTTCGGCCGGCGCATTGCGGCGTTGACCGAAGCCATTGCCCGCACTGACAAGGAACCGCTGCGGGTAACGCTCGAGGCCGACAAGAACGTCCAGGTGCGCGCGGCTGCCGATTTACGCCGCGCGCTGGCCAGCCGTTTTCCGCGGTTGCGCGAACTGACGGACATCCAGCCGATCGCCCGAACGCAGTTGTCGACAGTGCTGCCGGCCGATACGGTCGTGGTCACCTATATCGTCGGCCACAAGAAAGGCTTTGCGCTGGTCGTGTCGCGCGAGCGCGTCGGGTACTATCCGCTGCCGGATATCACGGGCTTGGGTGACACTGCGGCGCTCTACCTGCGGATCATTCGCGAGCCGATGCCGGACGGACCGCTAAAGCTTGGCGCCGAATCCGTATGGGCGAATCCCGATGGCGGTTTCGTGGCTGGGCGCGTGGCACCAGTCATCGGCGCACGGCGCGTGGAAAAGATCGGCGAACTCAGCGATTGGCTAGCGCGGCGACTGGTAGCGCCGGTTCTCGCCGGCATCAAGAGTGCCACGCATGTCGTGATCGTCCCCGATGGCGCTCTGGCGTTTCTGCCATTCGAAACGCTGCCCGCCGATGGCCGACTGCTGATCACGCGCGCGGATATCAGCTATGCGCAGTCGGGTTCGCTGTATGCACTGATGGTGGCAAGGCAGGCGGCTTACAAGGCGCTGCCGGACCGGCGCGAGTTGCTGGCAATGGGTGGTGCGGTCTACCAACAAAATGCGGACGGTGCCACGGCGATACGGAAGTCGCGACAGGCGGCCCAGTTCCAGCCCGTGGTCGGAACGGGACCTGATGGGGTTAAGCGGGCATTGCGTGCGATGGATCTGCGTTGGGAAAATCTTCCGGGCACCGAGCAGGAAGTGGACAGTGTGGCCGCGCTGTTCAGTGGTGCGGTCAAATTCAAGGGTCGCGATGCAAGCGAGGCGACGCTGCAGCGCCTCGATCGTGATGGCTCGCTCGGCAAGTTCCGCTACCTGCTGTTTGCCGCGCACGGCTATCTTGATCCCGCGGAGCCGGCGCTGAGTGCACTGGTGTTGAGCCAGGTCGATAATCCACCCGGTGCCGACGGCTACGTCACGGCCGCGGAGTGGCCAACGTACCATTTGCGCAGCGATCTCGTCGTGCTTTCGGCATGCGAGACCGGTCGCGGCACGCTGGTTGCGGGTGAAGGCGTGCTCGGATTACCTTACGCGTTTTACGCTGCGGGCAACACGTCCACGGTGATGACGTTGTGGCCGGTCTTCGACCAGACGACCCCCATTTTCATGCAGCACTTCTTCGCGCGCCTGCGCAACGGCGAATCGGCGGCGCGGGCATTGAGCGCGGTGAAGCGGGAATTCCTCGCAGCGAGCGCGCTGGCGTCGCAACCGGCGTTCTGGGCACCGTACGTGTTGTACGGCCTATGAAAGTGGCGACCGGCTCACATCACTCGTTGCGCGAACGCCTCGCCCATCATGCGTCGCATGCCCTGGTGATTGCCTCGGCAACCTTGCTGCTCGATCACGCGGGCATGTTGCAGTGGCTCGATGCGATCTCGCTGCGGCTTGCGGCAACCTATGCGTTCACCGCAGTTCCGGCGGACGAACCTGCAGCGTTGAAGTCGCCAGCGCCGGCCGATCGGCCCGTGATCGTCGCGATCGACGATACATTGTGGGAGACCACATTTCGGCAGGAATCCCCCCTGCGGCGAGCGGTGCTGCGAACATTGCTCACCACATTGATCGCTCGGCATCCAAGTAACATCTACATCGACCTCGACCTGTCACCCGGCCCGGCCGCGCAGCCGGGGGATGACCGCGATGCGGCGCAGCGTGACCTCGATGCATTGCTTGCCGCAACGTCGAAAGGCGGCCATACGCGGCTTGTCCTGGCGGCACCGTTGCCCGTGGAGGACGACACGCTGCGGGAAACCAAGCGCCAGTGGATGCTGGGGCTGTGTGCTGCCGGCGTCGAATTCGGACTGGCGCAAATCGCGTCGGCGCAAGGCACCGTACTGCGCCAGAATTTCAACCTGCCGCTGTTATTCGCTCGCCCTCCGCAGGCGCCGAAACGGTATCAGGAGCGCACTGCGAAGCCTGCCGGCGACACGCTGTGTGATCTCGCTCGGTCGGCGTCCGCCGCGATCTTCCTCGACCTGCGCGCCGATGCCCAAGGGCCGACGGCCTACGGCC
Organism: Casimicrobiaceae bacterium; assembly: GCA_040006895.1. Taxonomy (GTDB): domain Bacteria; phylum Pseudomonadota; class Gammaproteobacteria; order Burkholderiales; family Casimicrobiaceae; genus CAIWHR01. Next base: position 13,531 of record JBDTWB010000038.1, read on the forward strand.
GGGCGCCGTCGATGCATCCGGTGCGCCCTGGCGCATTTGCCGCGGTGCCCGGGCGTGATCTCATCCTGCTTGCACGCATGGACGATGCGGCCCGTCTTCCCGATCTCGCGGGACGCACGGTGTTCTTCGGCTCGAATGCCGATCTGCGCGACCGCTTCATGACCGTGCGTGGCGAAATGAGCGGGCTGCGTGTCCACGCCGCGTTGTACGCCAACGCTTTGCATCCACCCGAGCAATTCGCCGAGCGCCACGTGACGAGCTATCTCACCGAGTGGGCCCTGGGCGTCGCAGCTGGATGGGCCTTCGCAATGGGTTGGGGGCGCTACAACGACGCAACGCTTCGTGCCGCGCAGGAGCAGGTAGTGTCGTGGGCCGACGCGTGGCGGCCATGGGGATGGCTGAGTCTGAATCTCGCCGGTTTCGTGCTCGCGCTGTGGCTCCTCATGGTGGTCGCTGGAAGGACGCTTGCCGGTTGGGGTTGGATCAATCCGGCCCCCGTCATTGTCGGCATGTTCATCGATTCGCTGATCGGCAGCCGGGTTCATCCGGCGCACACCGCCCATTCGGCGCACGTCGTTTGGCGTGAATGGCTGACCAACAGGCGGCGCGTGGTCGCGTTCATCCTCTGCGCGCCGATCGTGCTGAGCGCGTGGTATGTCCTCGCCACCAGCGTATGACTGCAACACGACATCGTTGGGTGGTGCTGGCCACTGGCGTTGCGCTGTTGCTGGGCGCATCCGTCGCGCGGAGCGCGGCGTGCCTGCTGGTGCTGGCGCCGGCAGCCAAGGTAAGCGTCGGCGCCGTCGAATTCACCCATCACGTGCGCGCCGATCCGTGCACCGGCATCCGGGTCGTCACGGGGACGGTCACAGCGTGCTATCGCACCAGCGACGGCTCCAAGCGCTGCGACGAGCTGCGGTCAGGCGTCTCGTTCGCCATCGACGGTGCGGGCAGGCCCAACGCCGATCCCAGCTTCGCGGGTGTTCTGTTTGCAATGCTGAAGGGCGACCAGCGCACGATGACGGGACTGGTGCGCGCGCCGCCGGACTATCCCGCCATCGCCGGATTGCCCTACGGCGACATCAGCGTGACCGCGGGCGAGTTGACGCTGCAGATCCCCGGACTCGGCGAATTTGCGCTATTCGATGCAGACGGCGCAGGGCCCGCGTTGATGCGCACGGGCAATGCGGGCGGGCGGGTGCCGCTGCCGCAGCGGGACCTGCAACCCGGCCGCAAGCTGCGCTGGGTGGCGCGGGTCAACGGACGCGAGTATCAGGGGCGACTGCATGTGATTGCGGCGGCCGATGAGCGTGAGGTCAGCTCGCGCCTGCAGGTGTCGGCGCATCAAGCCGCGCCGCGGGGTGCGGCGTGGCTTCGTGCGGAGACGCTCGACGAGCTCGGGCTGTACTTCCAGCGTGATCAGGTCGTGCGCGCCGCGAACATCAAGTGAACGTCAGGCGTTATCTGCGCGGGATCGAACAGTTGGCGGGAAAAAAGGTGTAGCCCCACGCCATCCGGGCGAATGCGGCCAGCACCGAAGGATAGGAAATTCATCCGCGCTAACCCGGATATTTCGGATGGTGATGCTGGTCTATTCCGACACGGGTCTGCAGACGTACCGGCCATTTCGCAAGCCGGATGCAAGGCGACGGCCAGCCGGGGACGGAGGTTGGCGGGTTCGAAGACCGCGCGTGACCGCGAGGCCGCATGCGATGGCCAGCCCGAAGGCCCGGTGCGGCGGCCGATCCCGGCAGCGCAACCGGCGCCATCAGCCGGATCTGAAAGGATGCCTCCCGCTCGCCGGTCGGTCAGGGCGCCCTCGAGGTTGATCGGCACGAACGTTCCGCTATGCGGACGCCCCACGCCGGGTGCATCTTTCAACCCGCCAACATCGAGGCGACATGCCGGCGCCGATCACCGCCGTCAAAGCGGGCAACCCGCGCGAAAGCGAAAGCGCGCGAACCGCACCGCTCGCCATCGCCCGGCGGCATCGCGTGGAAGTTGCCCGAGCCGCGCGCAGCCTCGCATCCGCTATGATCGCAGCACGCGCAAGTTATTTTCTCCCAAGGACACGCATGGCGCACCTCGATCTTTCCATCGCCACCACCGACTACGATCATTTCCGCGACTTCCGGCTGGGCACCGTGACGGCTGAAGGCATCGAACTCACATGGCTCAATCTGGGCCACCACGAGTGCTTCGCGCGCTTCACGGCCAATCGCGAGTTCGACCTGTCGGAGCTGTCGTTCGCCAAGTTCGCGACCCAGGTGACCCGGCCCGACAGCGACATCATCGGCCTGCCGGTGATTTGCTCGCGGCTGTTTCGCTTCAGCGCGTTCTACGTGAACCGGAAGAGCGGAATCAAGACCATCGCGGATCTGAAGGGCAAGAAGGTCGGCTCGCCTGAATGGGCGCATTCGGCCGCGGTCTACATGCGCGGCTGGATGCACAACGACATGGGGGTGAAGCTCACCGACGTGCACTGGTACCAGGCCGGCGCCAATGCCCCGGGACGCGAGGAGAAGGTGGAGCTCAACCTGCCGGCGGGGCTCAAGCTCACCCGCGTCGCGGACAAGTCGCTTAGCCAGCTCCTCGCCGCCAACGAGATCGACTGCGCCATCATCGCCCGCCCGCCGACGTGCTTCCTGGAGGGCCATCCCGACGTTGTGCGGCTCTTTCCGAACCATCTGGAGATGGAGGAGGCGTACTACCGCGAGACGAAGGTCTATCCGATCATGCACATCATCGCAATGCGCCGACGCATCGTCGACGAGCATCCGTGGGTTGCGCGCAACTTGTTGAATGCCTTCCAGGAATCCAAGCGGCGCAGCCTCGAGCGCCTGCTCGACCCGGCAGTGTCGCGCTATCCCCTGCCCTGGCTGGCCGCGTACGCACGCAAGATGCGCGACCTCTTCGACGGCGATCCGTTTCCCTACGGGATCGAGGAAAACCGCCCGACCTGGGAGCAGATGGCCCTCTACACCTTCCAGCAGGGCATCGCCCACCGCCAATTCAAGCCCGAGGAGATCTTTCCGGCGGGCATCATGACCAAGGTCGTGATCTGAGATCCAAGGAATCGCCATGCCATTCACCACGCCCGAGCCGACTGTCCGGGACACCGCCGTCGATACGTTGAAACAGCAGCTCGTCGACTGCATCCGCATGCTGGAGCATAGCGGCATCATGGACTACAACGGCCACGCGAGCATCCGGCTCGACGACGGCAGCATCCTGATCAACAGCGGCTCCTGTCAGCGTAGCCAGCTCACGGTCGCGGACATCTGCACCATCGACCTCGACGCGAACCAGCTCTCGGGCAAGGACAACGCCCCGCTCGAACGGCACCTGCATTGCGGCATCTATCGCGTGCGCCACGATGTGAAGGCCGTCATCCACTCGCATCCGCGGTGGTCGACCTATCTGACCATGGTGGGCGAGCCTTACCAGCCGGTGTATGCGCAGGGCTCGCTGGTCCATCCGGTGCCGGTCCTGGATTCGCCGAACTCGATCAACAACCGGCCGATGGCCGACCGGCTGGCGGCCACACTCGGCGACCGGCCGACGGCCCTGCTCAAGTCGCACGGTGCGGTCAGCGTGGGCAAGGACATCGTCGAGGCGTTCGTGCTGTTCAACTACATGGAAGAGAATGCCTCGCGGCAGTACATGGCGCTGCAGATCGGCAAGCCCTACGTGTTCACCGATGAGGAAATGCGACTTTGCCGCGACAAGCTATGGAACGCGGGCCTGTTCCAGCGTGCCTGGGATCATTTCCACGCCAAGCTCGGCCAGGCCGCGGCATCGTGAAGCCGTTCGGTCTGGCGCATCTCACCCTCGGCACACCGCCCACGGAGTCGATCGCCGCCGCGCACTCGGCGGGGTTCGCAGCGCTGGGCATCCGCATCGCCGCCCGCCGTCCCCAGGAACCCTTCCCGACGCCCATCATCGGCGTGCCCGAGCGCATCCAGGCGATCCGCGAGCAGGCGCGCGACGCCGGCGTCACGATCGCCAACGTGCAGGCCTACCAGTTCTACCCCGACACGCGCTGGGAGGACGTGCAACCCGTCATCGCCACCACCCACGCCCTCGGCGTGCCGGTGATCGTCGCCTACAGCTTCGATCCCGACGAAGCCCGCTTCCTCGATATCTTCGCCCGCTACTGCGAGGCAGCCCGCGCCGCGGACATCCGCATCGCCCTGGAATTCCTGCCCTACAGCCGCATCCGTGACCTCGCCGGCGCGCTCGACCTCATTGCGCGCAGCGGCGCCACCAATGCCGGGGTGCTGATCGACGTGCTGCACTTCGTTCGTTCCGGCGGGCAGGCGAGAGATCTGCGCGGCGTCGATCCGCGCCGGATCGGGTACGTGCAGCTGTGCGACGCACGCCGGATCACGACACCCATGACCGAAGCCGAACTGCAGGCGGAGGCACGCACGGGCCGCCTGCCCGCTGGCGCGGGGGAACTCCCGCTGTTCGAGCTCCTCGATGCCTTGCCCGAGGACGTCGACGTCGAATACGAATGCGCGCCGGCGGTTCGGGCCGCATGGTCGACGCTCGAGAAGGCCGAGGCGGCGCAAGCGGATGCCGATGGGTTCCTGCGTGCGTACACCGAGCACCGCGCGCGCCTGCCGCGCGGGTCGCCGGCGACAGGAGCCTGACCTTCCCGCGGCGTACGCCGCTTCCTGCGGCAGGCGGATGCCAGGTGCGCCCGCAACGTTGCCGGCATGCACCGCCGCAAAGTGCCGGCGACCTGCAGGTCCCGTGCAGCCGGGAAGACCGTTGGCGACGCCGGTCAGTCCTGCTCGTCGCCCCGGTGAGCGAGATCGGCACGCAGCTCGTAGAAATCGTCGTCGAGAGCGTCGCGGGCGGAAAGCACGCCGAGCGGCCGTTCGTCCTCGATCACCGGCAAGTGGCGGAAGCCGCCCTCGTGCATCATCCGCAGGGCGTGCACGAAGGGCTTGTCGGGGTGGATGGTCTGCGGTTGCGGCGTCATGACCTCGGCAAGCCGCGTATCGCGTGCATTGCGGCCGAGCGCAACTACCCGGAACACGATGTCGCGCTCGGTCACGATCCCGATCAGACGCGTGCCCTCGAGAACCAGCATCGCGCCTTTGCCTTGCTGCTTCATGGCGGTCGCCGCCTCGAAGACTGTGGCCGTGCCGGCCGCGGTAAGCGGCGATTGCCCGGACACGACGGAGCGTACGGAACGTATCGGCATGATCAGCGCCCCCTTGGCGGTCCTGAGCGTGCATTGAGCGCCGACCTCATGCCGGCGTCAAGGCGGTCCGGATCGCGCGGTGCCCGCTACAGGAGACCGCGCGCCCCAACGCGCGGCCCGCGCGCTGCGGCCGGAACGCCGGCCCACCGGTTGCGTTGAAGCGACTCGAGGCCTAGGATAATCCGCAGTCTCATGGGGGACGACGGCAGACTCCCCCGACAAGACGCGCCCCGCCGCGTCCAAGCTCTGCTCCGACGACCCATCACGGGCGCTCAGGAGACCGACTGTGGACGCAACCCTCCAGGCAAGACAACCGCGAGCTGCCTCGGGTGCCGCGTGGCGACTCCTCACCGCGCGCGGCCTGCGCGCCGTCGGCGACGGCTGCATCAGCATCGTGCTGCCGGTCCACCTCACTGCTCTGGGCTACTCGCCCGTCGCCATCGGCGCCGTTGCCACCGCCACCCTGCTCGGATCCGGCCTCGCGACGCTGCTCGCCGGCACCTATGCCCGGCGCTATGCGTATCGGAGCGTTTTGCTGTTCGCCGCGCTGCTGATGGTCGCCTCGGGAACCGCATTCGCCGGCTTCGACGCCTTCCTGCCGCTGCTCGTCGTGGCCTTCGTCGGCACGCTCAACCCCAGCAGCGGCGACACCAGCCTCTTCCTGCCGCTCGAGCATGCCACGCTGGCCCAGATCACGCCGGACCGCGACCGCACCGCCATGTTCGCGCGCTACAGCCTGGTGGGTGCACTGTGCGCGGCGATGGGCGCGCTGCTGGCGGGCGTGCCCGACGTCGTCGGTGCAGCCTGGCAGGTTCCGCTGCTCACGGCGACACGCGGCGCGTTCCTGGCGTACGCGTTGCTGGGGGTTGCCTGCGCCTTCGCGTACCGGGGATTGCCGCCGGCGCTGGGCGCCGAGGCGCGCGCCATGCCCGTGGCGCTCGGCCCTTCGCGCCGCCGGGTGCTGCGCCTCGCCGCCTTGTTCAGCCTCGACTCGTTCGCTGGCGGCTTGATTGTTCAGTCATTGCTCGCGCTGTGGCTCGTCCAGCGGTTCGGCCTCGATGCGGGCGACCTGGCGCTGCTCTTCTTCGCGACCAGCGTGCTCGCGGGATTCTCCTATCTCGCGGCCGTGCGGATCGCCCGCCGCATCGGGCTGCTCAGGACGATGGTGTTCACCCACCTGCCCTCGAGCATGTTCCTGATCGCGATCGCCTTCCTGGACGACGTGCGGTGGGTGATCGTGCTGCTGCTTTTGCGCAGCGCGCTGTCGCAGATGGACGTGCCGACCAGGACGTCGTACGTCATGGCGGTGGTCACGCCCGGCGAGCGACCGGCCGCTGCCAGCATCACCTCGGTGCCCCGAAGCCTGGCGGCCGCCGTGAGTCCGGCCCTCGCGGGCTATCTGCTCGCGTCGTCGAGCCTTGCCTGGCCACTCGTGATCGCGGGCGTTCTGAAAATCATCTACGACCTCCTGTTGCTCGCGTCCTTTCGCCGGGTACGCCCGCCCGAGGAGGTCGAACCCTGAGCCGCGACCCATTCGCGCCGGCAGATCGATCAGATCTCCGCCGGGTGCGTCCTTCCGCGAAGATCGACCCGTGGGGACACGACCACCCGCACCGGCGGGTCGATCAGATCTTGGTGTCCCGGTCCTGCCAGAACGGCGCGCGCAACTCGCGCTTCAGCGTCTTGCCTGCGGCATTGCGTGGAAAGTCGTCCAGCAACAGCACGCGGGCGACGCGCTGATAGCGCGCCGCGACCCGCGCATTGATCCACTCGCAAAGGTCCTCGGCCGTGGCCGCATCGGGCGCATGCAGCACCACCGCCGCGACGGGCGTCTCGCCCCACTTGTCGTGGGGAATACCGAACACCGCCACCTCGCGCACCGCCGGATGCCGCGCCGCGACCTCCTCGATGTCGCGCGGGTACACCTTCACGCCACCCGAGTCGATCATGTCCTTCATGCGGTCGACCAGGTAAAGATAGCCCTCGTCGTCGACATACCCCACGTCCCCGGTATGCAGCCAGCCGTCGCGCAACGCATCGCTCGTCTCGTCGGCACGATGGTAGTAGCCCGGCATGGTGATCGGACCGCGGCCGACGATCTCGCCCGGCTCGCCGGCAGCGCGCTCCTTGCCGTCCTCGCCCACGATGCGCAATTCGTAGAACGGCGGCGGCACCCCGACGCTGCCGGCCTTGCGCAGGGCGTCGTCGCGGTCGAGCACGGTGATGAAGCCTTCGGTGAGGCCGTAGAGCTCGTAGAAGCGCCGTGGCAGCACGCGATTGAGGCGGTCCTTGTGCTCCTCGTGCAGGGGGGCGCCCAGCGACAGGATCATCTCGAGCGATGTCAATCGGGCGGGGTCGAACGTCGGCGCATTGAGGATGGCGATGATCTGCGACGGCACCAGCATGGTGTGCGTGACGCGCTCCGCCGCGACCGTCGCCAGGAAGGCCTCGGCGTCGAACTGGCGATGCACCACGTAGGTGGCGCCGCACATGAAGGCCGGAAACATGGTGGTCATGGCGCCGTTGAACACGAGGGCGCCCGAATGCAGCACGACCGACTCGGGGGCCATGCGCCAGCTGTTCGCCATCGTGGTGGCGTACATCGCGCGGATGAAATGGGTGTGCTGGATGCCCTTGGGCAGGCCGGTCGTTCCGGACGTGTACATGAGCGTGAGCACATCGCCGGCTTCGACCCGCGCCGCCGGGGCGGTCACGGCGGCATCGGCGATGATCACGCCGAACGCGCGAAAGCCGCGTGCCTCGTCGTCCGCAGCAGCGTCGATCAGGACCCAGGCGGGCGGCGTCGCCCGGCCGCGCTCCAGCGTCGGTCGCACCGCCTCCAGCATGGCGAGGCGATCGCTCGACGCAAGCACGATCCGCGGCCGCGCGTCGGCGAGGAGCGAGGTGAGTCCCGTCGCGGTGAGCAGCGTCGAGAGCGGCACCATCACCGCGCCGATCTTGGCGCAAGCCCAGTACGTCGCCAGGAGCTCCAGGCCATTCGGCAATACCGTCGCGACGCGCTCGCCGCGCCGAGCGCCCAGTGCCAGCATGGCATTGGCCCAGCGGTTCACGTAGGCATCGAACTCTCGCCACGACAGCCGGATCTCGCGATCGTCAGGCGCGCGTCCGGCGACGATCACGGCGGTGTGGTGCGGACGGTAGCGGGCGTGGCGGGCGGGCAGGCTGCCGAGCACGAGGCTGTTGAAGGCAATCGGGGCGTCCATGGCGTCGACTTGGGTGCGATCTATGCGCGATCGAGGTGCGATCAGAGCCGATGGCGACCGGCCGCGAGGGCAAAGCCAGGCCAGGCGGTGCCCGGCCGGCGGGCAATTCCCATCACCTTGAAAAGCTCACCCATCTCGGAGGGTGCGAGCAGGCGTTGCACCTGGCTCGCCGCCGCAAGGTACGGCAGCGAGTCCGCCGCGCCCACCGCGGCCAGCCGATCGAGGATACCGCAGCCCTGCAGGAATGCCGCCTGCGACCCGTAGCCGCCGACGTGGGCACCACCGCGCTGCGCCGCCGTACCCATTGCGGTGAAGTCGACGTGCGCGGTGATGTCGCAGAGCCCCGGATAGAAGAACGGGTCATCGTGGCTGCGGTGCCGGTAGTGGCAGATGAGGGTACCCATCGCCCGCTGTGGATGGTAGTACTCGCGGGCGGGGAAGCCGTAGTCGATGAACAGCGCTCCGCCGCCGTCGAGCCGCGTCGCAGTGTCCTCGACCAACGCCTCGGCGGCGGGGTTGAGCTCGCTCACGTAATCGGCGCCGGGCGGAAAGCGCGCAGAGGCGCTCGCCGCGAGCCGTGCCGGTGCCGCGCGATCGGCCCACGCAAGTCCGAAGCGCGGCGGGTCCGGCGGTCCCGCGACGACGACGCCCCGCTCCAGCCATGACCCGTCGACCCGGGCGACGAGGTCGACCGGAATGGCATCGAGCACCTCGTTGGCGATCAACGCGCCGTCGATGCGCGCGGGCAACGCGTCGAGCCAGACGAACCGGCGAGCGTGCCCGGGAAGTTCACGCTCGATCAGGGCGCGCTGGCGCGCGCGCAGGTCGGCGCTCGTCTCGAGGATCAGGTAGCGCGAGGGCAGGGCCTCGTCCGCCGCCAGGGCGCACATCAGGCTCGCGGCCAGCCGCCCCGTGCCCGCCCCCAGCTCGATGAGCTCGCGACGCTCGCTTGCGGCGAGCAGCGCCGCGATCTGGCTCGACAGGGCCGCGCCGAACAGCGGGGTCATCTCCGGCGCCGTGGTGAAATCCCCCGAGGCGCCGAGCTTGGCCGCGCCGGCCGCGTAGTAACCGAGGCCCGGCGCGTGCAGGACCATGTCCATGTAGTGGCGAAACGGCATCCATCCGCCGGCAGCCGCGATCGCAGCATGCACGTGGCCGACGACACGCCGGCAGTGCGCCAGGGATTCGGCATCGGGAAGTGGCAGGTCGGCCATGGTGTGTGCGGACGACGGCGCGGGTGCGGCGGCGCGGTCGGTATGCTAGTGTCCCGAATCGGAAGTTCGTTCAATACGCTTACGATGGCTGCAGCAGTGCCCCAAAAACGGCGAAAACGGTGCGCGGCGGGGAGATCGCCGCAGCGAATGTCGAGCACCTTCGCAAGGCGAGCGACGAAGCGGCGCGCCGTTTCTCGCAGTTTTTGCGCAACGAACTTCCGATTCGGGACACTCGATTGGTCCGACTCTACGCTCGATGCGGAGGCGGCGTGCAGGGCAAGATAGTCCTCGTGACGGGCGGCGCCAAACGGGTCGGCGCCGCGATCTGCCGGCGCCTGCACGGTGCCGGCGCGACGCTGATGCTGCATTATCGCGCGTCGGCCGGTGAAGCGCGGCTCCTGCAGGCGGAGCTCAATCACGTGCGCCCCGATTCCGTCGCCCTGATCCAGGCCGACCTCCTTGATCTCGCCAAGCTGCCCGCGATCGTCGATCGCACGTTGCAGCAATTCGGGCGGATGGACGCGCTCATCAACAACGCGTCATCTTTCTTCCCGACGCCGGTCGGCGACATCGACGCCGCGGCCTGGGACGATCTCGTCGGAACCAATCTTCGCGCGCCGCTGTTCCTCGCCCAGGCCGCCGCGCCGTTCCTGCGTGAATCGCGTGGCGCGATCGTCAACATCACCGACATCCACGCCGAGCGCCCGCTCAAGAACTACGTCGTGTATTCGGTCGCCAAGTCCGGCCTGATCGGCCTCACCCGCTCCCTCGCCCGTGAGCTCGCGCCGGATGTGCGGGTGAATGCCGTGGCGCCCGGACCGATTCTGTGGCCCGACGACGCATCGTTCGACGAGCTGTCGCGGCAACGCATCATCTCCCACACACCGCTCCGGCGCGAGGGCGCCCCGGACGACATCGCCCGCGCCGTGCAGTATCTGCTCGCCGACGCCGGGTACGTCACCGGAGAGACCATCCATGTCGACGGCGGCCGGCACATGGCGATCTGAAATGGGGTCAGTGTAAATTACGCGGTCATTACGCCCGCCGCAAAGCGTGAGCGCTTGGGTAATTTACACTGACCCCATTACCTCCCGATGAAGGGTTGAAACGGGGTCAGAGTAAATTACGTTGCCGTGCGACGCCGATCGTCAGACGGCGGCACACGTAATTTACTCTGACCCCATTTTCAGAGTTCGGGGGGCGCCGTCAGGGACACCGTCGGCGGCGTGCCGCACCGGGCGGCGACGAGGGTGGCGAGGCGATCGAGATAGGGATCGTTGAGCGCGTGGGCAATGAGCGCGATGCGGGTGCGCTCGAGGTAGTCGCCCGAAGACCCGAACGCGCCGCAGGCGGTCGCGAGCACTTCCACCTGCCGCTCGACGTCGAGCTTGCCGGCGTATTGCGGGTGCTTGCGGTCCACCACGAACGCCAGTGCGGGAAAGCGATGGCCGGTGGCATCGCTGACCGTCACCCACTTGGGATGATAGGAGCCGACGACCATCTCCCGGCGCCACAGGAGATGCAGTTCGTCGAGCGCCAGCGGTGCGGGCAGGCGCAGCGCCACCCCGCGACAGGTACCTCCCTGGTCGAGTCCGAGCACGAGTCCGGGCGCCTCGGGGGTACCGCGCGAGCCCAGCGACCACAGGCAAAAACGCCGATGCCGGCCGCGCAGCACCGCGGTGCGCATCTCGGCTACCGGGAAGACCGGATTCCAAAGCAGGGACCCATAGGCGAATACCCACCAGCCGGCACCCTTCGGCTTCTTGGCGAGCGTGGCCGAAAGTGACGTCGACAGCTGCTCGTCGGTCAACGCCCGGTCGGCCACGGCGGCGACATAGATGTCCCGCATCCGCCCGAGTTCGAGGTCGCGGCGCGAAAGCGTCATCGCCCGACGGGCAGGACCGAAGGGTGGCTCATCGAGGCAGAACGTGCGCCCGAGGCCCGACGTTGACGGACCGGAGCAGGGATGGCGATGGCGCGCGAGGTCGCACCCTCACACCTTCGCACGAAACGTCAGCGGCGCGACCGCCACCGGTCGTGGCGCGACGGACGGCTCGGCATCGCGCAGGAACAGCGCCTGCAAGTCGTTCAGGAAGCGCTGTCCGAGCGGCGTGGCCACGAGACGCGCGGGATCGGGCGACAGGAGTCCGCGTGCGACCGCGGCCTCGATCTCGCGTTGGACCAGCGTGATCGAATGGCCCGTGCGCTCGGCGAACAGCGACGTCGCCACCCCTTCGGAGAGCCGCAGCGCGTTCAGCATGAACTCGAAACCGACGGCGCCGCGTCCGACCTCCGTCTCCTCCTGCATCGGCGCACGTGCCGCGACCGCGTCGAGATAACGCTGCGGTTGCTTCCAGCGGACCTGCCGGACGATCCGGTCCGGGAACGAGAGCTTGCTGTGCGCGCCCGCCCCGATCCCGAGGTAGTCGCCGAATTCCCAGTAGTTCATGTTGTGCCGGCATGCATGTCCGGGCAGCGCATGGGCCGACGTCTCGTAGTGCCGATACCCCGCCTGCTCGAGGCTCGCCTGCACGGCATCCTCGATTTCGATCGCTTCGTCCTCGTCCGGCACCGGCGGTGGATGCCGGTGGAACAGGGTGTTGGGTTCGATAGTGAGGTGGTAGAAGGACAGGTGCGGCGGTCGTAGGGCCAGCGCTGTTTCGACGTCGCGTCGTGCTGCCGCGACGGACTGTTGCGGCAGCGCGTACATGAGGTCGAGGTTCACCTCGGGGAACAGCTCGAGCGCCGCAGCGGCGGCCGCGTGGGCTTCGTCCGCGTTGTGGACGCGACCGAGCGCGACGAGCTTGGCCGGTTCGAAGCTCTGCACGCCGAGCGACAGTCGATTCACCCCTGCGGCGCGAAAGCCGGCGAAGCGTTCGCGCTCGAACGTGCCGGGATTGGCTTCGAGCGTGACCTCGGCATCCGGGGCAAGCGGCACCCGGGCCCGGATCCCGGCCAGGAGAGTGTCGATGGCGCGGGGCGAGAAGAGGCTCGGCGTCCCGCCGCCGAAGAACACCGAGATCACCCGCCGCCCCCAGATGCCGGGCAACGCCAGTTCGAGGTCGCTGAGCAACGCCTCGACGTAGTCCGTTTCCGGCGGCCCCTCGGCATCACGCACCTCGTGGGAATTGAAATCGCAATACGGACACTTCCTGATGCACCACGGAATGTGGACGTACAGCGCCAGCGGCGGCAGGCTCGCGAAATGCGGCCGTGTGGACGGTGCCGAACCGAGGCTGCGCGGCGCCGTCATTTGGTAACCTCCCCCAGGCTCGCCCACTGCGTCGGCTGCGCCCACCCCGTCCCGACGAGGGGGCGAGCGCCTTGGACCGGCCCGGCGGCGCTCCGGGTGACCTCCCCCAGGCTTGCCCACTGCGTGGGCGGCGCCAACCCTCTCCCGAGGAGGGGGCGAGCGACTGGGGACGGCCCGGCGGCGCTCACCCCGCCTC
>JBDTWB010000039.1:0-26294 GCA_040006895.1 Casimicrobiaceae bacterium
GCGGGCAACGATACGGCGCCACCGGGATAGAGATGGCGAACACGCCACCATCGGGCATGGCCTCGAGTTGGCGGCGCAGCAGCGCGGTCTGCGGCCCCGCCTTCCACGCATGGGGCACGCGCTCCTGCGCGGCATCGCCCTGCACGGCCGGCAACTGCGACCAGCGGAAATCGATGCCGGGCGAGAGCACCAGCCGGTCGTAGGGCAGGGTCGTACCACTGGCGAGTCGCACCGTGCGCGTATCGGCGTCGACGCCGGTGGCGGTATCGCGCAGCACGCGCACGCCGTGCCGCGACGCGAGACTGTCGTAAGGCACCGTGAGATCGGCGAGGCTGCGTGCGCCGCTCAGGACGAGGTTCGACAACGGACACGAAATGAACGCGGCATCGGTCTCGACCAGCGTGACGTCGACCTTGCCGGCACTCCACATCCGCAGATACTTGGCCGCGGTCGCGCCGCCGTATCCGCCTCCCACCACGACCACGCGTGCGCCCGCCCCAGGCGCCGGCGCAGCCGGCGCGGCAATCGCCGGGGCGAGCGCGGCCAGTGCGGCGGCGCGCTGCAGAAACTGCCGACGGGATTTCATGGCGTGAGCTTCGCTCATGTTCACGGCGTCTGCGCCGCGTACCAGCGCGCGACCGCCTCGATCTGGGCGTCGGTATAGCCCTTGGCGAGTTGCGGCATCACCGTTCCGGGACGCTCGCCCGACTTGAACCCCTGCATCGCCCGGGTGAGATCGGCGGCGCTCATGCCCGCGAGGGTTCGAATGACGGCTTCCGGGCGCGCGGTCGCCGTGTGGCAGTTGGCACAGGTTGCGGCCACACCCCGTCCGGTCGGTTGGTCTGCCGCATGCGCTGCGAGTGCGACCATGACCGGGATTGCAGCGACGAAGCAGGAACGAAGCACGGTATCTCCCAGTCGGCGATCAGTGGCGTAATCGACTGCGTTGAATTCAGTGTAACGCCGGCGCCGGCGCAGTGCGACACCCACCCTGGCAGGGACGCGTGGGCTCGGGTCGCCGCTATTTTCACAGCAAAAACGGAAGTCATTTCCACTTAGCGGGCGATGCGCTGAAATCCACATTCCCACGGCCCAGCCAATAAAAGTTTTTAGTATCAATGACTCTTATGTTTAGGAGCCGGCTGACCGAGGACGATGCACCGCACTGCAGCAGACTTACCGGCAAAAACGCCGATGTGCATTCCACGATATGGAATGAAGTTCTAACACATTGAATTGCTGTAAAAAATCTACGCTGCGCCGCATGAAAAAAGAGTTGTAGGCCGTGCTGCGGTTTGCTAGGGTGGAGCTTCACACGACGCTTCGCCACTTCGAAAGAGCGGCGAGGACCCCAGGGCTTGGTAGCGTCACCCCATCCATGCCCGCCAGATTCGCCGGGCGATCCCCGGCGCGTCCGTGCAGCGGAAGAACGGAGGCTGGGTCCACCGTTCTTGCGCAGGTGGCACCACGCGGGGGCGGGAGCGCCGGCGTGTCGCCGCCGACCAATGCGTCGTCCCGAGGGACGGCTTGGCCAACCGACGATGGGAGATTCCATGAACTACGATCTGGAAGCGGCAAGGCTCAAAAAGGACTGGGCGGAGAATCCGCGCTGGAAGGGCATCAAACGCGGCTACAGCGCCGAGGAAGTCGTGCGCCTGCGGGGCTCGGTACATATCGAGCACACCCTCGCGCGTCGTGGCGCCGATAAGCTCTGGAAGCTGGTGAACGAGGAGCCTTTCGTGAACACGCTCGGGGCGATGTCGGGTAACCAGGCCTTGCAGCAGGTCAAGGCCGGCCTCAAGGCCATCTACCTCTCCGGCTGGCAGGTCGCCGCGGACGCCAACAACGCCGGCGAGATGTACCCCGATCAATCGCTCTATCCGGTGAGTTCGGTACCCGAGGTGGTGCGGCGGATCAACAACACCTTCATGCGTGCCGACCAGATCCAGCACATGGAAGGGACGGGCGATACGGATTACTTTGCGCCGATCGTGGCTGACGCGGAGGCGGGGTTCGGCGGCGTGCTCAACGCTTTCGAACTCATGAAGGCGATGGTCGAGGCGGGTGCCGCCGGGGTCCACTTCGAGGACCAGCTCGCGTCGGTCAAGAAATGTGGACACATGGGTGGCAAGGTACTCGTGCCCACGCGCGAGGCGGTCGAGAAGCTGGTCGCCGCCCGACTGGCAGCCGACTGCCTTGGCGTGCCCACGATTTTGCTCGCGCGAACCGACGCAGAGGCCGCGGACCTCATCACGTCGGACATCGACGAGCGCGATCGCGAATTCTGCACGGGCGAACGCACCATGGAAGGCTTCTACCGAACCCGCAACGGGCTCGACCAGGCCGTCTCCCGGGGACTCGCGTACGCGCCGTATGCCGATCTCATCTGGTGCGAGACCGGCAAGCCGGATCTCGAATTCGCCCGCGCCTTCGCGGAAGCGATCCAGGCCAAGTTTCCGGGCAAGATGCTGGCGTACAACTGCTCGCCGTCGTTCAACTGGAAGAAGAACCTCGACGATGCCACGATCGGTCGCTTCCAGCGCGAGCTCGGCGCGATGGGCTACAAGTTCCAGTTCATCACCCTCGCGGGCTTCCACAGCCTCAACTACGCCATGTTCAATCTTGCGCACGGCTACGCACGCGAGAACATGAAAGCATTCGTCGAATTGCAGGAAGCCGAGTTCGCGGCGGCCGCGAAGGGATTCACCGCGGTCAAGCATCAGCGCGAAGTCGGTACGGGCTACTTCGATGCAGTGACTCAGACCATCCAGGGCGGCCAGTCGTCCACGACGGCATTGAAGGGTTCGACCGAGGACGAGCAGTTCTTCGATGGCAAGAAGGGAGACCGCGCGGTCGTCAACGGCTGACTGCCCCCGCGTCGATTCACGAGCCGCGCCTTCGGGCGCGGTTTGCATTGGGCGGTTCCGGGCTCGGCCGACCCGAGCCGGCCGCGTGCTGCGCCCGCACGGCTATCCGGTTGAGCGGCCCGAGGCGAACCAAGAGGCTGTGCCTTGAGGGCGTATCCGGGTCGCGCCCGCACAGTGGTCCACACTCACCGAGGTCGCGCCGCCGCTCCGGTGCCCCGCTACACTCCCGGCATGACGAGCCGTGCCATCCGCCACGCCCATGCTGGCCTGCCCGCATCTGGCGATGTGCGGCTGTTCTATGCCATCTGGCCCGACCCGCCAGCGCTGCACGCGCTGCATGCGCTCGCGCGGCACATGGCGGCCGAGGGCGGCGGTCGCGCCACGGCGCCGGACAATCTCCATCTCACGCTCGCCTTCGTGGGGACGGTGCGCGTTGCCGAGGTGGAGCGTCTCGTTGCCATCGGCGAGACGATCGCGCGCGCGACAGGAGCGTTCCCGCTGACCCTCGATCGGCTGGGCTCATTTCGTGCACCCGGGGTGGTGTGGCTGGGGGCCCGCCTGACGCCCGCACCGTTGCAGGCGATGGCCATCGCCCTCGGGGCAGCACTCGCTGCCGCTGGTTACGCGGTCGATGCGCGCATGTTCAAGGCGCACGTCACCCTGGCGCGGCGCTGCGACGCGGCACCTTCCGGCACGCATGCGCAAACCCCGATCACCTGGATCGCGGACGCGCTCACGCTCACGGCGTCAACGCTCGCACCGGGTGGGCCGCGCTATCGCGAGTTGGCCCGGTTCGGGCTGGGCGCGACCTGACAGGCGCGCGCGATGATGCTCAATCGCTCGTGACCTGCGGCGGCGGCGCATTGGCTGTGGTGGGCGCGAGCTGCACGGCCAGGATCCCGGCGCCGATGATGAGCGCGATGCCCAGCCAGGCGGCGACCGGCAGCACGTCTCCCCAGACGGCGATTCCCAACAAACTCGAGAAGACGATGCTGCTGTAAGAGAGTGCCGCCGTCACCATGGCCTTGCCCTTGCCGTAGGCGCGGGTCATGGTGAGCTGGCCAAATGCGCCGGCGAGTCCCATCGCCGCCAGGATCCAGCTGTTGGCGAGCGTGAGCGAGGTCCACGTCTGGGGCGCCATCCAGACCAGGGCGCCGAAGCACGAGATGAGGCCGAAATAGAACACCACCCGGCTTACAGGCTCGTCGGCCTGGACCAGCGCGCGGACGTTCCAGTAGGCGACCGCCGAGATCGCGCCGGACAGGAGCCCGATGAATCCGGCCCACGCCTGGTCGCCCTGCAGGGTCGGGCGCAGCAACAGGAGCACACCGACGAAGCCGAGGAGGATGGTCGCAGTCAGGCGCGAACCGGGGCGCTCGCGCGCAATCCAGGCGAGCAGCATCGCGAGGAACACCGGCGAGGTGTAGTTGAGGGTGATCGCCGTCGCCACCGGCAGGGCGGTCAGGGCGTAGAAGAACATGAACAGCGAAACGAACCCGGACACGCCGCGGTGTACGTGGCTCCCGAAGCGTCGGGTACGTACCGTTTGGCCGCTGCGCGCGAGCAGGGCGTACGCCACCAGGAAGGTCACCAGGGACCGATAGAAGACCAGCTCGGCGACCGTGAAGTAGGCCGCGCCGAGTTTGACGAATACGCCCATCACGGCGAAGCACGCGCCGGCGACGAGCATCCAGAGGGATTGCATGACGAGCGGTGCGCGCGATCAGCGCGGCGTCCCGCCACCCCCGGTGCGGAGGAGGCTCTGCGCGGATCGGACGTTGCTTACGGCCGCTCCCGCGCATTGCGCCCCATCGGGCGAACCGCTGCGCTGCCTGCGACGTGTCCTGGCGACCGTTACCGCGCCGGCGGCGCGTCGCGGGCGGCGAACGACAGTGCCGGTGGGGCGGCGGTCAGCGCCGGACCGTGGGACGCCGCGCACCAGTATCCCAGATTGGAAGTTCGCTGCACAACAAGGGTGAGAAACGGCGCGCCGCTTCGGCGCAAGCCTTGCGAAGGTTCTCGACATTCGCTGCGGCGAGCTCCGCGCTGCGCGCCGTTTTCGCCGTTTTTGCAGACTGCCGCCACTCCTGAGCGTATACAACGAATTTCCGACTCGGGACACTAGCGCCGAACCGGCGGTGCGATTTCCCGACCGAGCTCGCGCCGCAGGAACTCGTGGAAATGCTGCATCCCGTCCTCGAGCGGTGACTGGTACGGACCTTCCTCGCTGCGGCCCTGGCGATGGAGCGCCGCGCGCCCCGCGTCCATGCGCCGCGCGATCTCGTCGTCTTCGACGGCGGTCTCGAGATAGGCAGCCTGCTCCGCCTCGACGAACTCGCGCTCGAACAGCGCGATTTCCTCGGGATAGTAGAACTCGACCACGTTGGTGGTCCGATCGATGCCCCGCGGGATGAGCGTGCTCACGATCAGCACGTGCGGATACCACTCCAGCATGATGTTGGGGTAGTAGACCATCCAGATCGCGCCGTGCTTCGGCACTTCGCCCCGGTAGTACTCGAGCACGGCCTTGTGCCAGCGCTCGTAGGCACGGGTGCCGGGCTTGGCAAGGCCGTTGTTGATGCCGACCGTCTGGACCGAATACCACTCGCCGAACTGCCACGCGAGATCGGAGCAGGTCACGAACTGCCCGAGCCCAGGATGGAACGGCTGGACGTGATAGTCCTCCAGGTAGACCTCGATGAAGGTCTTCCAGTTGTAGTCGCATTCCTTGATCTCGATCCGATCGAGCACGTGGTTCGAGAAATCGAAGTCGCGCAGCACCGAAAGCCCGGCCAGGTCGCGCTGCACGTCGCGGGGCCCGTCGAACAGCAGGCCGTTCCAGTGCTGCATCGGCGAGCGGCCAAGGTTGAGGCACGGCTTGTCCGCGAAATGCGGCGCGCCGAGGAGTTCGCCCTCGAGATCATAGGTCCAGCGGTGGATCGGGCAGACTATATTGCGCGCGTTGCCGCGGCCCTCCAGCATGATCGCCTGGCGGTGACGGCATATGTTCGAGAGGAGCTCGACGCCGTGGGCATTGCGCACCAGCGCCTGGGCATTGTCGCGCCAGGCGAGCGCATGGTAGTCGCCGGGATTGGGGACCATGAGCTCGTGACCGACGTACCCGGGCCCGCGCGGCAACAGCAGGCGCGACTCGGCATCGAACACGCGCGGGTCGCAATAGGACGATACGGGGAGCTGCGAAATCGCCGGTCGCAGGCGATCCGCGGTCGCGAGATCGGACATCAGCCTCTTCCTTTCAGTGCAGGTTCCACCAACCCAACCCAACAACCCGGGACGTACAGATGGTCGTGAAGACCACCGCCCCGGACCGCTTTGCTAAGTCGGCCGCACGAATGAAACGTTAAGGCCGCGTCGCTAAAACGTGCTATTATATAGGGCCGGTGACGCAAAGGTCAATCTATTTGCCGTTTCCGCATGATTTTCTGTTCAAAACGACCGGCGGAGCGGCAAGAAGTACCCGCCTCCAGTCGTGCAGCGAACTTGAC
Source organism: Casimicrobiaceae bacterium (assembly GCA_040006895.1). Taxonomy (GTDB): domain Bacteria; phylum Pseudomonadota; class Gammaproteobacteria; order Burkholderiales; family Casimicrobiaceae; genus CAIWHR01. Next base: position 6,374 of record JBDTWB010000039.1, read on the forward strand.
CCTGCGCCCGGATAACCGCCACGCTTTGCAGTCGCCGTGCGCGCTCGATGGCTTGCGACCCGCGCCGGGCGGGCTTCCCGGCACGCCATAGCATCCATGACCTCCGATTCCCCCGCTAGTTTCGAAGCAGCCCTCACCGAGCTCGAAAAAATCGTCGCGACCATGGAGGGCGGTCAGCTGCCCCTGAAGGAGTCGCTGGCCGCATACGAGCGGGGGGCGTTGCTGCTGCAGTTCTGCCAGAACGCGCTGCGCGATGCCCAGCAGCAGGTCCAGGTCCTCGAAAAGGGCGTGCTCAAGTGCTTCGAGTCCGACGGCTCGGCCGGTGATGAATCCTGACCTCGCCTGGCCCGTCTGGGCGAGCGAGCGCCAGCAGCGGGTCGAGCATGTCCTCGGCAGCGCGTTGCCCGCCGTCGATCGCGTCCCGCGGGATCTGCACGCTGCCATGCATCATGCGGTGCTCGGTGGCGGCAAGCGGGTCCGTCCCCTGCTTGCGTATGCGGCCGGTGAGCTTGCCGGCGCCGACCCCGGGAAGGTCGATGCCGCGGCGGCGGCGTTGGAGCTGATGCACGCGTATTCGCTCGTCCACGACGATCTGCCCTGCATGGACGACGATGCGTTGCGGCGGGGCAAGCCGACCTGTCACGTCGCGTTCGGCGAAGCCACTGCGCTCCTCGCCGGCGATGCCCTGCAGTCACTGGCCTTCAGCGTCCTTGCCCGTGGCGCGAGCGCAGATCCGGCCGGTGCGTGCGCCCTGCTGGCCGAGATGGCCGGCTCCGCGGGCATGGCGGGTGGCCAGGCGATCGATCTGGCCGCGGTCGGGAACGTGCTCACCGTCGAGGCGCTGGAGACCATGCATCGGATGAAGACCGGCGCCTTGATCCGCGCCGCCGTGCGACTCGGCGCCGCTGCTGCAGCACCATTGCCGCCCAGGCTCGCAACGGCACTCGACGCCTACGCCGATGCCGCGGGGCTTGCCTTCCAGGTGGTCGACGACGTGCTCGACGTCGAGGGGTCGGCGGCCTCGCTCGGCAAGACGGCGGGCAAGGACGCGGCGCAGAACAAGCCGACGTTCGTATCGATGCTCGGTCTGCCGGCCGCCCGGGCTCGCGCGGCAGCGCTGCGCGCCGACGCCCGCGCCGCGCTCGCGCCGTTCGGCTCCGCGTCGCGGCGCCTGCTGGAACTCGCCGACTGGATTGTCGATCGCACCCACTGAGGTCACCGATTCGACCACGCGAGTAAGCTGACCTCACCACGCTTATCCGAACCGCCGACCGAGCCCGATCGAGTTGCCCATGTATCCCTTGCTCGACACCATCGACGATCCCGCCGCGCTGCGCAATCTCGACAAGGATGCGCTGCCCCAGCTGGCGCGCGAATTACGCGCGTTTCTGCTCGAGTCGATCGCCAGGACGGGTGGCCACTTGTCGTCGAATCTGGGTACGGTCGAGCTCACCATCGCCCTGCATTACGTGTTCCAGACCCCGCGCGATCGCATCGTCTGGGATGTCGGCCACCAGACCTATGCGCACAAGATCCTCACCGGGCGACGCGCAGCCATGGACCGCCTGCGCATGGAAGGCGGCCCATCGGGATTTCCCCGGCGCACCGAGAGCGAGTACGACACCTTCGGCACCGCGCACTCGTCGACCTCGATCTCGGCGGCGCTCGGCATGGCGGTCGCCGCGGCGCGGAAGGGGGAGACCCGGAAGGTCGTCGCGGTCATCGGCGATGGCGCCATGTCCGCCGGCATGGCCTTCGAGGCGCTGAACAATGCCGGGACCGCAGGGGTCGACCTGATGGTCATCCTCAACGACAACGACATGTCGATCTCGGAGCCGGTCGGCGCCCTCAACAACTATCTCGCCCGCCTCCTGTCCGGGCGCCTCTACAACTATGTGCGGCGCGGCGGCAAGGAGGTGCTCTCCAAGATGCCGCCGGTGAAGGAGCTCGCCAGACGCTGGGAAGAGCACATGAAGGGCATGGTGCTGCCCGGCACGTTGTTCGAGGAATTCGGGTTCAACTATATCGGGCCCATCGACGGGCACGATCTCGAGACGCTCGTGCCGACCCTGATGAACGTGAAGGGCCTCAGCGGCCCGCAGCTGCTGCACGTGCTCACGCGCAAGGGCCAGGGATATCCCCGTGCCGAGGATGATCCGATCCTCTATCACGGGGTGACGCCATTCGATCCGGGCCCCGGCCTCGTGCCGAAAAAGGCGAACCGCGTTGCCTACACCCAGATATTCGGTGACTGGCTGTGCGACATGGCCGGCCGCGATCCGCGCCTTATCGGCATCACCCCGGCGATGCGCGAAGGATCGGGGATGGTGCGCTTTTCGCAGGAATACCCGGACCGCTATTTCGATGTCGGCATCGCCGAGCAGCACGCCGTGACCTTTGCCGCGGGTCTTGCCTGCGAAGGCATGCGGCCGGTGGTGGCGATCTACTCGACCTTCCTGCAGCGTGCCTACGACCAGGCGATCCACGACGTCGCCCTCCAGAAGTTGCCGATCGTGTTCGCGATCGATCGTGCCGGGGTGGTGGGCGCCGATGGCGCGACCCATCTCGGCGCGTTCGACCTCTCCTATCTGCGCTGCGTGCCCAATATGACGGTGATGGCGCCGGCCGACGAGAACGAGTGCCGGCAGATGCTCTACACCGGCTTCACTCTCGACGGACCGAGCGCGATCCGCTATCCCCGTGGTTCCGGCCCAGGCGTCGTGGCGGACCCGCAGATGACGGCATTGCCAGTGGGCAAGGCCGAGGTACGGCGCGAGTCCCGGCGGCGCGGCTACCGCATCGCGCTGCTCGCGTTTGGCAGCATGCTGCAACCCAGTCTCGTCGCCGGCGAGGAGATCGACGCGACGGTGGTGAACATGCGATTCGTGAAGCCGCTGGACGTCGAGCTCGTCGTCGGCCTGGCGACATCGCACGATGCCATCGTCACCGTCGAGGAGAATGTCATCATGGGTGGCGCAGGCAGCGCCGTCGCCGAGGCGCTCGCCGAGCGGGGCATCGCCGTGCCGCTGCTGCATCTCGGCTTGCCCGACGCCTTCCTTGATCATGGCGATCCCGCCACCATATTGGCCGGGTGCGGCCTGGATGCCGGCGGCATCGCTGCTGCCGTGCACCACCGGTTCGGGCAGCGGCGCCTCGACAGCGTACCCAAACCCGCCGCGTAGTCAGCCCATCATCGGCCGCCCACGCTTCCACGTTTCAACGTCACCCATGAACCGACCCGAACAGCCCCAACATCTCATTCCGATCGCCGACGTTCAATCCGCGCCGGATGACCGCGAGCTCGCCATCGACCAGGTCGGCATCAAGGGCTTGCGCTACCCGCTGCTGTTCGCCGATGGCGACACTCCCGCGCAGCCCACCATCGCCGTATGCAACGTGTACGTGCGGCTGCCCGAGGACCGCAAGGGCACGCATATGTCGCGCCTGGTGGCACTGCTCGAGGCGAGGACCGCTGCCGGCGAGCCGCCACTCACCGTCGCCAATCTGCGCAGCCTTCTCGAGGCGCTGGTGGTGCTGCTCGACGCTCCAGGCGGGCGGATCGAGATCGCGTTCCCGTTCTTCATCCGCAAGACAGCGCCCGTTTCCGGGGTCGCGAGTCTCCTCGACTACGAGGCGAAGCTGCTCGGCGAGCTGGAGGACGGCGTCTACCGCCAGACGGTCACGGTAAGCGCGCCCGTCACCTCGCTGTGCCCATGCTCCAAGGAAATCTCGGAATATGGCGCGCACAACCAGCGCTCCCTCATCACCATCACGGCGCGCGAGAAAGCGCCGGTGAGCCTCACCGATCTCATCCGGGTCGCCGAGGAGGAGGCCTCCTGCGAGCTGTTCGGCATCCTGAAGCGGGCCGACGAAAAGTACGTGACCGAGCGGGCCTACAACAATCCGCGCTTCGTCGAAGACCTGGTGCGTGGCGTGGCGGGCCGATTGCAGAACGATGTCCGCCTCGAAGCCTTCAGTGTCGAAGCGGAAAACTTCGAGTCCATCCACAACCACTCGGCGTACGCCCGCATCGCCCGCGGGCTCTAGGCGGCGGCCGCCGTCGCGTCCTGACGTCACTTTGCGCCGCCGCACCCCGCGGTGGCAGTTGGCGCCCGGGGGCTGCCTGGCGGTACCCCTCCAGGCGGGTATTCGCGGGCCGCGGGGCACTTCCGACGGCGCGACGATGACAGCCTGCCGCCCGTCCCGGCGCCGGCACCGGCCCCCACCCCTCCCGACTCTTGCCTGGTACCAGCACCGGCCCGCACCGTTCCCGACTCTTACCTGGTACCGGCACCGGCCCCCACCCCTCCCGACTCTGCCCTGGTACCCGCAACGGCCCCGCTCCCGACTCTTACCTGGCGCCGGCACCGGCCCGCACCGCTCCCGACTCGTCCCCGGTGTCGGCACCAACCCGCGCCGCTGCCTACTCGTCGAGCAGCACCTTGCCCAGGAACCGCACCAGCGCCGCGAAATAGAAGTCGGCGTTGGCCTTGCGCGCGAAGCCATGGCCCTCGTTGTCGGCGAGGAGATACCACACCGGCACGCCTTTCGCCGCTACCGCTTCGACGATCTGCTCGGCCTCGGTATAGGGCACCCGCGGATCGTTTTTGCCGTGGACGACGAACAGGGGCTTGGCAATGGCATCGGCATGCGTGACAGGCGAGATTTCGGTGAGGAAGGCGCGCATCGACGGATCGCGCTCGTCACCGTACTCGACGCGTCGCAGGTCGCGGCGATAGCTTTCGGTGCGCTCGAGGAACGTCACGAAGTTGGCGATGCCCACGACGTCCGCCGCGCCCGCGATGCGGTCGGCGTACCGGATGGCAACCGCGAGGCTCATGTAACCGCCGTAGCTGCCGCCGACCACCGCCACGCGCGTGGCGTCGAGGTCGGGCTGGGTCGCGATCCAGTCGAGCAGCGCCCCGATGTCCTTGACCGAGTCCTCGCGCTTCCGGCCATCGTCGAGGGCGAGAAAGGTCTTGCCGTAGCCTGTCGAGCCGCGCACGTTGGGCTCGACGAGCGCGATTCCCATCGCGTTGAGGAGGTAGTTGCCGCGGCCGAGGAACCCGGGGCGTGCCTGGGACTCGGGGCCGCCGTGGATCTGGATCAGCACCGGCCGCGGACGCGCAAACCCGTTGGGCGGCCGGGTGATGAAACCGGTGATGGTGCTGGCGTCGAAGCTCTTCCAGGCGATCGGCTCCGGTTCCTGGAAGGTGGACGCGTCGAGGCCCGGCACCTCGGTGGTGGTCCAGCGCGCGACCTTGCCCGCGCGCACGTCGAGCACCCAGACGTCGCCTGGACTCCGGGGTGAGTTGATGTTGAGCGCGAGGTCCCTGCTGTTGTGGTGCCACAGGGCGCCGGCAACCGTCCCGCGCGGCAGGGCCGGCCGGGCCTTCTCGCGGCGCGTGGCGGCGTCGTAGAGCCGCAGCACGCCGGTGCCGTTCTCGTTGGTGATCACCGCTACGGTACGGCCGTCCGGCGAAAGTGCGAGGTGGTCGACGTCCCAGGGTGTGGCCACGCCGAAGGGGGTGAGCCGCCCGGTCGCGAGATCGAGGTGGACCAGGCGCTGGAATTCGCTGTCACGATCGGTCGCGAGGAACAGCCCCTTGCCGTCGCGGGTGAATACCGGCTCCCCGGACGCGACCCGCACGTCGCCCACGATGCCGGCGAGCACCTCCCGCTTCTCACCGGTGGCGAGATCCATCACCCATACGGAGGTCTGGTTGGCGGAAACCTGGTTGACCATGACGATGCGACGATCGTCGAACGAGAACTGGTAGTCGCCCCAGCCCGTGCCTGGCAGGGTCGCGACGGTCCGCGCACGTTCGGGATGCAGGGGGTCGAGGAGGGTCAGGGTGGTGGTCGGGTCCTCGCGGCGCCCGGTCTTGTCGAGATCTTGCGAGTGCACCAGCACGCGGTCGCGCGCGTGATTCATCGCCGCGAGGAAATGCCGACGCTGCAGGTCGGTCAGCCGCACGGCATCCGCGCTACCGGGGTCGAGACGATAGAGTTGCGTCTGCTCGTTGCCACCCGTGTCGCGCACGAACAGCAAGCTTTCCGGGCGTTGGGCAAGAAACCGCCCGCGCCGTACGGGATCGGCACCGCGCGTGAGCTGCACGAGCGGCGCACCGGCACGATCGACGCGATGCAGCTGGGTGGTGTTGCCGGCACGCGTGGCCACCACCAGCTCGCGCCGGACTGGATGCCACGACACTGCCGCACGCGGCGTGAACTGGGTGTACGGCTCGATCCTGGCCGCGGTCGCGGCGGGAATCGGCGGCAAGCCACGGCTGTGCAGATTGGCGTTGGGTACGAGCACATCTGGCGCGACGACCTCGGCGGCGCTCCCCGCCCACGCAACCCCGCTCAGCACCAGCGCCAGCAGCAGTTGCAGTGCCGCCGCGCGCGCGCGGGCAGCGAGAATGAATGCGGGCGGTGCGAAGAAGGCTGTCATCGCGGTATCCGGGAATGAATGACGATCACCTGGGCATCCGCATGCGGCGCATGCAAGCGGGGCGCGGTGCTCGCTCGCGAACGACCGAGGCCCGGGTGGCGGCGTAGGGTGGGCCATGTGACTGCTAGAATCGGCGATTCTAACGGGCCGGCCATTATCAGTCGCCCGTCCCGGTTACGGATTGGCCGTTGCCCATTGCGGTTCGGCGGTCGCCCGTTCCGGTTCCAGTGGCCCGTTTCAGTCGCCCCACGCCCATTTCGGGCCGTCCGTTTTGCTTGATAGCCGCTCAATGGCACCTGTCGCGATCTTTCGTTTCTCGCCCACCGAGGGTCCTGCGTACTTCGCCGAATGGCTGTCCAGCCGCGGCATCGGCTTCGAGGTCATCACCCTCGATGGCGGCGCCGCGGTCCCTGGCGATCCGCGCGCCTTCGCGGGCATCGGCATGATGGGCGGACCGATGAGCGTCAACGACGACCTGCCGTGGATTGAGCCGCTTTGCCGCTTGCTCCGCGACGCGGTCGATGCGCGGGTGCCGATCATCGGCCACTGCCTTGGCGGGCAACTGCTCGCGCGCGCCCTCGGCGCGCCGGTCACGACCGCCCGCGAGCCCGAGATCGGCTGGTCCGAGGTGCAGACCGAGGGCGACGGGCCGGCGTGGTTCGGCGGTCGATCAGGATTCACGACCTTCCAGTGGCACTACGAGACCTTCGCCCTGCCTCCGGGAGGGGTCGGGGTGCTCACCAACCCTGCCGTGCCGAACCAGGCGTACGTGATCGACGATCGGCATGTGGGCTTGCAGTGTCATGTCGAGATGACCGACGCGCTGGTCGAGACCTGGCTCGCGGCCGGGGCCCACGAACTCCCGGCAGCAACGCGCGGTCGCGTGCAGAGCGCGGCGACGATCCGCGAAAACCTGGCCGCACGCGTGACGGCGTTGCATGCCGTGGCTGGAGATCTCTACACCCGCTGGGCGCGCGGACTGCGCGATGCCACTGCAGGCTGACGGCTGATGGCGGCGATCCGGGCCCTTCCCGACCAGCTGGTCAACCAGATCGCCGCGGGCGAGGTGGTCGAGCGACCGGCGGCCGCGCTGAAGGAGCTCCTCGAAAACGCGCTGGACGCTGGCGCCACCCAGGTGGACGTCGACCTCGCCGGAGGCGGTACCCAGCGTCTGCGGGTCGCCGACGATGGCTGCGGAATCGAGCGCGAGGAGTTGCGGCTCGCGGTGGCGCGTCACGCGACCTCCAAGCTCGCCACCCCCGAAGACCTCGAAGCCATCGCCACCCTGGGCTTTCGTGGCGAGGCGCTCGCGTCGATCGCGGCGGTCTCGCGGTTTGCCATCGCCTCGCGTGCAGCAGGCAGGCCGCATGCCTGGCGCCTCGAGGTCGACGGCGGTGAGCTCGGCCCGACACTGCCTGCAGCGCTCGCGGCCGGCACGACGGTAACCGTGCAGGAGCTCTATTTCAATACCCCGGCCCGGCGCAAGTTCCTGCGCACCGAAGCGACCGAGTGGGGCCATTGCGACGAATCGTTCCGGCGCATCGCCCTCGCCCATCCCGACGTCGGGTTTACGCTGCAGCACAACGCCCGGGTGGTGCATCGCCTGCTCGCGGCGGGTCGCCGCGCCCGGGTCGAGGCACTGCTGGGTGATGCCTTTCTGAACGCGTCGGCGGTGGTCGATGCGGCGGCGGGTCCGCTTCGCGTCTCCGGCTTCGCGGCACGACCGGCGTACGCCGCATCCACCGCAGGCCAGTACGTATTCGTCAACAACCGTTTCGTGCGCGATCGACTGCTCGCCCACGCCCTGCGCGAGGCCTACCGCGACATCCTGCACCACGATCGCCAGCCCGCTTACGTCCTCTGGCTGGAGCTGTCGCCGCGCCTGGTCGATGTCAACGTGCATCCGCAGAAGACCGAAGTGCGCTTCCGGGAATCAGGCGCGGTGCACCAGTTCGTGCGCCACGCCGTGCAGCATGCCCTCGCCGTCACCGGCGCCGAGCAGCCGGCGGTGTCGGCCGCGGAAAAACTGGGACTTGCGGCCGCGCGCACCCCGCCGCTCGCCGCAGCGTCGGCCTTCGCGGCCGGCGATCGCGGTGCTCCGTTCCTGCAACGTCAGTCGAACATCGCGCTCGATGTTCGCGAGCCGGCGGCCTTCTATGCCACGCTCTTCGGGCCGCGACCCAGCGGCGATCCCGCAGGCTGGGGGGACGAGGCCGACGAGCACCCGCTCGGCTTCGCCCTGGCCCAGCTGCACGGCATCTACATCCTGGCGCAGAACCGGCATGGCCTGGTGCTGGTGGACATGCACGCCGCACACGAGCGCATCATGTACGAGCGCCTGAAGGGCGCCCTCGATGCGCGCATGCCGGTGCAGCCGTTGCTGATGCCGGCGAGCTTCGCGGCGTCGTCGCTCGAGATGGCGGCGGCCGAAGAGCACGCCGAGGTACTGGCCACGCTCGGGTTCGCGGTGACGCCGGCCGGACCCGCGACCCTCGCGGTGCGCGGCATCCCGGCGCCGCTCGCCGACGCCGACGCGGCGACGCTCGCCCGGGCGGTACTCCACGATCTGCGCGAGTTCGGCGGCAGCGAGGTGCTGACCGCGCATCGTGACGAGTTGCTCTCGAGCATGGCGTGCCACGGTGCAGTGCGCGCCAATCGCAGCCTCGCGGTGCCCGAAATGAACGCGTTGCTGCGCGACATGGAGGCGACCGAGCGGTCCGGTCAGTGCAACCACGGTCGCCCGACGTGGTACCAGCTCACGCTGGCCGACCTCGATCGCCTTTTCCAGAGGGGCCGCTGAACGCGCCACCGATGGGGGCGGCGCTCGGGCGGGCCGCGCCTATCCTGCCGGCCGTGCTGCTCATGGGGCCGACGGCATCCGGGAAGAGCGCGCTCGCGCTGCACCTTGCCCAGAGCCTGCCGGTCGAGATCATCAGTGTCGACTCGGCGCAGGTCTATATCGGCATGGATATCGGCACCGCCAAGCCGGACGCCGCCACGCGCGCGGCGGTGCCGCACCATCTGCTCGACCTGATCCCCCCGACCGAAGCCTATTCGGCGCAACGGTTCGTGGCCGATGCCCTCGCCGCGATCGCCGCGGTGCGCAGCCGCGGCCGTATTCCGTTACTGGTCGGCGGCACGATGCTGTACTTCAAGGCCCTCACCGAAGGCCTGTCGCAGTTGCCCGGTGCGGACCCGGTGGTGCGGGCCGGCCTGGCGGAAAAGGCGGCGCGAGAAGGCTGGCCCGCGCTGCACCGCGAGCTCGCCACGGTCGATCCTGTCACCGCAGCGCGGCTCGATCCTGCCGATGCGCAGCGCATCCAGCGCGCCCTCGAGGTGTTCGCGACCACCGGCACGCCGATTTCCGCGTTGCACGGCACGCGCCAGCTGCCGGGCGATCTCGGTCCGACCGTGACCCTGGCGCTGCTGCCCCTCGACCGGGCACGGCTGCACGAGCGCATTGCGGAACGCTTCGACGCCATGCTGGGGGCGGGGCTGGTCGCCGAGGTCGAGGCGCTGCGCAAGCGGTTCGACCTTGCCGGGGACCGCCCCGCAATGCGCAGCGTCGGTTATCGGCAGGTATGGGACACCCTGGCCGGCGCCGCGGCCGTGGCCACCCTGCGCGAGCGCGGCATTGCCGCGACGCGGCAGCTCGCGAAACGCCAGATCACGTGGCTGAGGGGATGGCCGGCGCAGGCGTTCGATCCATGGTCGCCGGGAACCGCGGCTGCCTTGCTGGACGCAGTCCTCGCGGCGACGAGCCGGGCGCGCGGCTGACCGGCGAAGCCGCGATGAGAAGCGGGGTGTCTGTTCCGCCGGCGCTTGCATCGCGAGCCTATCGCGTCTATGTTTGAAGGTTTCCCGCGCCGCAACAGAGGATTCGCCATGCCGGCCCGCACCCTGTACGACAAGCTCTGGGACAGTCACGTCGTCCGCTCCGAGGACGGCGGCACTGCGTTGCTCTACATCGATCGCCACCTGGTGCACGAGGTGACGAGCCCGCAGGCCTTCGAGGGCCTGCGCCTGGCGGGGCGCAAGCCCTGGCGCGTCGCCTCCATCGTCGCCACGGCCGATCACAACACCCCGACCAAGGACTGGGCGCAGGGCATCCGCGACCCCATCTCCCGCACCCAGGTCGAGACCCTCGACGCCAACATCGCCGCGACCGGGGCCAAGGCCTACTTCCCGTTCCGCGACCTGCGCCAGGGCATCGTCCACGTCATCGGCCCGGAGCAGGGCGCGACTCTGCCGGGGATGACCGTGGTCTGTGGCGATTCGCACACCAGCACCCACGGCGCGTTTGCGGCGCTCGCGTTCGGCATCGGCACTTCGGAGGTCGAGCACGTGCTCGCCACCCAGTGCCTGATCCAGAAGAAGGCGAAGTCGATGCTGGTGCGCGCCGTGGGGCGGCTCGCCCCCGGCGTCACCGCCAAGGACCTGGTGCTCGCCATCATCGGCCGGATCGGTACCGCCGGCGGCACCGGCTTTGCCATCGAGTTCGCCGGCTCGGCCATCAAGGCCCTGTCGATGGAAGGACGCATGACGGTCTGCAACATGGCGATCGAAGCGGGCGCGCGCGCCGGCATGGTGGCCGTGGACGACACCACCATCACGTATCTGCGGGGCCGGCCGTTCTCCCCGACGGCGGAGCAATGGAACGGGGCAGTCGCCTGCTGGCGCACGCTGACGAGCGACCCCGGTGCAACCTTCGATCGAATGGTCGAGATCGACGCGGCGGCGCTGCGGCCGCAGGTCACCTGGGGCACGTCGCCCGAGATGGTGGTGTCCATCGAGGACCGTGTGCCGGACCCGGACAAGGAAAAGGACGCAACCCGACGCGAAGGCATGGCGCGCGCGCTCCAGTACATGGGCCTGACCCCTAACACCCCGATGCGGGAGATCGCGATCGACAAGGTGTTCATCGGCTCGTGCACCAACTCGCGCATCGAGGACCTGCGCGCCGCCGCGGCCGTGGCCCGCGGCCGGCGGGTCGCCGGCAACGTGAAGCTTGCGATGGTCGTGCCCGGATCGGGTCTGGTGAAGGCGCAGGCCGAGCGCGAGGGCCTCGACCGGGTGTTCCGCGCGGCCGGCTTCGAATGGCGCGAGCCGGGGTGCTCGATGTGCCTCGCCATGAACGATGACCGGCTGGAGCCGGGCGAGCGCTGCGCGTCCACGTCGAACCGCAATTTCGAGGGCCGGCAGGGTGCGGGCGGCCGCACCCATCTCGTCAGCCCGGCCATGGCCGCGGCGGCCGCTGTCGCCGGTCATTTCGTCGACGTGCGCGACCTGGGCTGAGGCCCGCCGAAGCGCCAACCATCGATCAATCAGCGAGGCAGACCCGTGGAACCGTTTCGCATCGTGACCGGCGTGGTCGCTCCCCTGGACCGTGCCAACGTCGACACCGACGCCATCATTCCCAAGCAATTCCTGAAGTCCATCAAGCGCTCGGGCTTCGGCCCGAACCTGTTCGACGAGTGGCGCTATCTCGATCGCGGCGAGCCGGGAGCCGACAACACCCGGCGGCCGAAGAATCCCGAATTCGTGCTGAACCAGCCGCGTTACCAGGGCGCGCAGATCCTCGTGGCGCGGCGCAATTTCGGCTGCGGCAGCTCGCGTGAGCATGCGCCATGGGCGCTGCAGGACTTCGGTTTCCGGGCGATCATCGCGCCCTCTTATGCCGACATCTTCTACAACAACTGCTTCAAGAACGGCCTTCTGCCGATCGTCCTGCCCGAGGACGCGGTCGACCAGATCTTCAGGGCGGTGGCCGTGCATCCCGGCTTCGAGCTCACGGTCAACCTGGAGGAGCAACGGGTGGCCACCCCCGACGGTGCGCTGGCGTGGCGCTTCGACGTCGATCCCTTCCGCAAGCACTGCCTGCTGAACGGCTTCGACGACATCGGTCTCACCCTGCAGCACGCCGACGAGATCCGCGCCTTTGAAGCCAAGCGGCTCCAGGAGCAGCCGTGGCTGTGAAGCACCCGTCGAAAAACATGCTGATCGCGATCCTGCCGGGCGACGGCATCGGTCCGGAGATCGTCGACCAGGCCGTGCGGGTGCTCGACGTGCTGCGCGACGAGGGTCTGCCCGTGCAGACCGAGAGCGGTTCGATCGGCGGGGCCGGCTACGACACCGCCGGCGAGCCATTGCCCCACGCGACCCTGGAGCTCGCCCGGCGCGCCGACGCCATCCTGATGGGTGCGGTCGGTGGCCCGCAGTACGACACCCTGCCGCGAGCCCTGCGACCGGAGCAGGGCATTCTCGGGATCCGCAAGGCACTCGGGCTGTTCGCCAATCTGCGCCCGGCGCTGCTCTACCCGGAGCTCGCCGCGTCGTCGACCCTGAAAACGGAGGTCGTCGCCGGACTCGACCTCATGATCATCCGCGAGCTCACCGGCGACATCTACTTCGGCCAGCCGCGCGGTCGCCGCACCAACGCTGCCGGCGAGGCCGAGGGCTTCGACACCATGCTCTACAGCGAAACCGAGATCCGCCGCATCGGCAAGATCGGGTTCGAGACCGCGCGCCGGCGCAGCAAGCGGCTCACCTCGGTCGACAAGGCCAACGTGCTCGACACCAGCATCCTGTGGCGCGAGGTGATGAGTGCCATGGCGGCCGAGTATCCCGATGTCGAGCTGTCGCACATGTACGTCGACAACGCCGCGATGCAACTCGTGCGCAATCCCAAGCAGTTCGACGTCATCGTCACCGGCAACATCTTCGGCGACATCCTGTCAGACGAGGCATCGATGCTCGTTGGATCGATCGGCATGCTGCCGTCCGCATCGCTCGACGTGAACAGCAAGGGCCTCTACGAGCCCATCCATGGCTCGGCGCCCGACATCGCCGGCCAGGACAAGGCCAATCCCCTCGCGACCATCCTGTCGCTGGGGATGATGTTCCGCTACACGTTCGCGCGCGGGGATGTGGCCGACCGCATCGAGTCCTCGGTGCGGGCAGTGCTGCGCGACGGCCTGCGCACCGGCGACATCGCGCTCGCCGGCGAGACGGTGGTCGGGACCCGGACCATGGGGGACGCGGTCGTCGCAGCGCTGCAAGAACCGACGGTCCGCCCATGATAAAATCGCTGACCATGCGTGCTGCACACCTCCACGCTTCATGTCGTGCCCGGCCGAGTGCCGCCCGACTCGTGCGGGGCGTGGTCGGCGCACGCATCGGCAAGACCTCGAAGACGATCAAGACGGGCTGAAGCTCAAGGTCGCCTCCGCTTCGTCCCGCGAGCGGCGGGACACCAGAGCGAGCGGGGGAAAGGGTGGTTCCAATGCGAGCCAGTGAAATGCGAGCCGGTGCCATGCGGACCGGTGCAATGCGAGTTGGATTCGTCGGTTGGCGCGGCATGGTGGGCTCCGTGCTCATGCAGCGCATGCTCGAGGAGGGCGACTTCGCCCTCATCGAGCCGGCGTTCTTCACGACCTCCAACGTCGGCGGTGCCGGTCCGGCTGTGGGCAAGGCGATCGCGCCGCTCAAGGCCGCCGACGATCTGCGCGCCCTCGCGAGCCTCGACGCCGTCGTCACCTGCCAGGGCGGCGACTACACCAACGACGTCTATCCGCGCCTGCGCGCCGCCGGCTGGAAGGGCTACTGGATCGACGCCGCGTCCGCCCTGCGCATGAAGGACGACGCGGTCATCATCCTGGACCCGGTCAACCGCGACGTCATCGACGCCGCCCTGGCCCGCGGCGCACGCGATTTCGTCGGCGGCAACTGCACGGTGAGCTTGATGCTGATGGCCCTCGCCGGGTTGTTCCAGCGCGACCTCGTCGAATGGATGACGTGCACGACCTACCAGGCCGCCTCGGGCGCCGGGGCACAGAACATGCGCGAGCTGCTGCGGCAGATGGGTGCCGCACACGATGCGGTCGGCGACCTGCTCGACGACCCCGCCTCGGCGATCCTCGACATCGACCGGCAAGTCGCGGCCAAGCTGCGCGACCCGAGCTTACCCACCGAGCATTTCGGCGTTGCGCTGGCCGGCAGCCTGATTCCCTGGATCGACAAGGATCTCGGCAACGGCATGAGCCGCGAGGAATGGAAGGGCATGGCGGAGACCAACAAGATCCTCGGTCGGGGCGACGGCTTGGCGATGCCGGCCGTGCCGGTGGACTCGCTCTGCGTGCGCATCGGCGCCATGCGTTGCCACAGCCAGGCCTTCACCATCAAGCTGCGCCAAGACGTCTCCCTGCCCGAGATCGAGGCGATCCTGGCCTCGGCCAACGAATGGGTCCGGGTCGTGCCGAACACCCGCGAAGCCAGCATGCGCGACCTCAATCCCGCCGCGGTGACCGGCAAGCTCGACATTCCGATCGGTCGGTTGCGCAAGCTCGCGATGGGGGATACGTACCTCGGCGCCTTCACGGTCGGGGACCAATTGCTCTGGGGCGCAGCCGAACCCCTGCGCCGGATGGTGCGCCTGCTGTTGGAACGGGCGGGTGCCACGGCCGGCGCGCCCGCGCTGGTGTCCTGACCCCAAGCGGGTTCCGAGACAAGGGGTGTCCTGACGCGAAAGGGGTGTCATCACCCCACCGATCGACTCGCCGGGACCCCCGCATCACCCGACATCCGCCGCATCCGCTCGACCCCGCACCCCGCCCCGCTCGCCCGACTGACGCAAATGCAACAGCCCGTCCGGGCGTGACGCGTTGCGGGCCGTAGCCCCCTTCGCAACACAACATCTAGTGGCGTATAACAATCGGCAACGCAACGCATGGGAGTCGCCGGGGGTGCGCACGGTCGTCCTAGCACATTCGCCGCCGCGTCCAAAGCCGGAAAAAGCGAGCTAATACCGTGGTTTAGTTTGCCTGCCTAAGCCCATGATGTTATGTTAGCTTGAGGCTCTGGCAAAAATTATCAGAAGGTTCGCCAATGCGAGCAAAATCGATCCACACCCTGAGCCTGCTGGCGAGCGCAATTGCAATGGCGCTACCGCCCGGCGCCGCGGCCCTCGGGCTCGGCAAGCTGACGGTGCAGTCCTCGCTGGGCCAGCCGCTGTCGGCTGAGATCGAACTCACGTCCGCCGCGCGCGACGAGCTCGAATCCCTGGCGGCGCGCATCGCGGATCCCGCCCTCTACCGCCAGAACAATCTCACCTACCAGGGAGTGCTGTCCCGGGCCCGCGTTGCGCTCGAGCGCAACCAGAGCGGCCAGGCCGTCCTGAAGGTCTCCACGCCAACGCCGGTCAATGAGCCTTACCTCGATCTCATGGTCGAGCTCAATTGGGCGTCCGGCCGGGTGGTGCGCGGCTACACGTTCCTGCTCGATCCACCCGGCATTGCCGCACCTGCGCCTGCCGTCGATCCGGTCACGCCGGCGCGTGCCGGCAACGCGGCCGCCGGGGCCGCCCGCGCCGCGGCCCCCGCCCCCGTCGCTGGCAGCACGGCAAGCGCGGCGGGCAGCGGTGGCACGACACCGCCCGCCGCAGCCGCCGGTGCGCGGCGCGGCAGCGCGAGCAACCGTCCGGGCAATACGTATGCAGTCCGCAGGGGCGATTCCCTCACCAGTATTGCCAACCAGCTCCGGCCCGAATCGGTGTCGCTCGAGCAAATGCTGGTGGCGCTGTACAAGGCCAACCCGGGCGCCTTCGACGGCGACAACATGAACCGGCTGCGCAGCGGCTCGATCCTGACCGTGCCGCCCGCGCCCGAGCTCAACGCGACGTCGACCCCGGATGCGACGCGGGTGGTGCGTGCCCAGGCGAGCGACTGGCGCAGCTACCGTGACCGCGTCGCCGCCGGCGCGCCGGTCACCGATTCAACCGGTAGTCGCGCGACCGGCGGACAGATCACCACGCAGGTGCAGGAGCGCACTCCCGCCGCGCAACCGGGTCGCGATCAGGTCCGCGTCTCGCGCGACGCCGGTCCCGGCAAGGGCACCGGAGCCGGCGCAGGCGCCGCCGAGGACGCGGTGGCCCGCGACCGCGCACTGCAGGACGCCCGGACCCGCATCGCCGAGCTCGAGAAGGCGTTGAACGACCTCAAGCGCGCCCTGGAAATGCGTAATCCGGCCATGGCGCAGCTGCAGAATCAGACGCAGGCCGGCAAGGGCACGCCCACCGAAGCGCCCAAGTCCGGTGCGCCCGCGGCCACCGCAGCCGCGACCGGAGCAGCGGCATCCCGCGCGACCGACGCGACGCCGCCAGCCGCCACCAAGGGGCCCGAAGCCCCGACCGCGTCCACCGTAACCCCGGCGCCGGCGCCGTCCGTTGCCACCGCCCCGGCGGCTGTTCCCACTCCGGCCCCGGCCCCGGCGACGGCGGTGACGCCCGACGCGGGCAAGAGCACGCCGAAGCCTGCCAAGGTCGAGCCAGCGGGGCCGTCGATGATCGACGACGTCATCGCCAACACTCCGGGCTGGGCATTCGGCGCCGGTGCCATCGCCCTCCTGGCGGCGATCGTGGCGTTTTTTGCGGCGCGGCGCCGCAAGACCGCCAACTTCGAGGACAGCATCATTTCCGGCACGGACATCAAGACCAACACCGTGTTCGGCTCGACCGGCGGCGGTATCGTCAATACCGGCGAGAACTCCCTGTCTTCCGACTTCAGTCGCGAAGGCATGTCGACCATCGATACCGACGAGGTCGATCCGATCGCGGAAGCGGAGGTCTACCTCGCGTACGGACGCGATGCGCAGGCCGAGGAGATCCTCAAGGACGCGCTCAAGAAGGACCCGCAGCGCCAGGAGGTCTACCTCAAGGTCCTGGAGATTCACGCCCAGCACAACAAGCCGGCGGCGTTCGAAGCCGTTGCCGCGGAGCTCTACGCGGTCTCGCACGGCCAGGGCGAGACGTGGCAGAAGGCTGCCGCGCTCGGCCGGCAGCTCGATGCGAACAATCCGATGTTCACCGGCGACGGCGCGGCCGCGGCGGCGGCTGTGGGCGCAGCGGGTGCGGCCATCGCCATGGGTGCCGCCCGGGCCGCCACCCCCGAGCCCCGTCCTGCGGAGGTCCCGCGCGCGTCGGAGGCCGCGGCTGTCCCCACCAACCTCGCGGGCTTCCCCCACGACGACGGGATGGACTTCAAGCTCGACGACGACATCTCGATCACCCCGGGCAGCGCCCCAGGCAGGAAGCCGGTCGACGACTTGCTGGCCACCGACGCCGCCGGGTCCAGCGGACTTGGCTTCACCGGGCAGCCCGCGGGCGAGAGCCGACCTCCCGACCGGGCGATGAGTATCGAGGAACGGATCGATGCCGCCCATGCGGCCGACCCGAAGTACGACCTCGATTTCCAGCTCGACGATATCGACCGGTCGCCGCCCACGCGCAGCCGCGGGGCCGAGGCGATGGAGGCGTCGAGCCAGAGCGTCGCCTCGCAAATGCGCCCGCAGGCGGCGATCGAGCTCGACAAGCTGGACCTTTCCTTCGATCCGGAGCGCACGACGTTCGAGGATCCGACGCCGTCGGTGCTCGACGGCCAGTGGCACGACGCTGCGACCAAGCTCGATCTCGCCAAGGCCTACCAGGAAATGGGCGACGTCGAGGGCGCGCGGGAGATTCTTCAGGAAGTGCTGCACGAGGGCGACGAGCAGCAGAAGAGCGAAGCGGGCGCGCTGCTCGGCAAGCTCGTCTGACGTCGCAGGTCCTGATGAAGGGCGGCGATGGTTCGCCGCCCTTTGTCTTGCTGCAACGGGATTACCCCTGATCCTCGCGGCGCTCAGGCCTGGCCGGGAAGCCGAATGGCCAGGCGCGACCGGGCCGCCTGACTGGGCGACAATCCGGCGATGCGCATCGCTCTTGGAGTCGAGTACGCCGGCGCGTCCTTTACCGGCTGGCAGTCGCAACCGGACGGTCGCGCGGGCCAGGACGCGCTGGAACGGGCGCTGGCCGCCATCGCGCGCGAGCCCGTGCGGACGCACGCGGCGGGACGTACCGATGCCGGAGTGCACGCGACTGCGCAGGTCGTGCATTTCGATACGGTCGTGGACCGACCCGATTCCGCCTGGGTGCGCGGCGTCAATGCGCACCTGCCGCCGACAATGGCGGTGCTGTGGATGCACGCGGTCGGCGATGATTTCCATGCCCGGTTCTCGGCGACCGCGCGCCACTACACCTATCTCCTGCTGAACACGTCCGTGCGGCCGGCGCTCTTCGCCGATCGCCTCGGCTGGTACCATCGCCCGCTCGATGTGGAGGCGATGGCGCGCGCGGCGCAGGCCCTCGTGGGCACCCACGACTTCAGTGCGTTTCGCGCCGCCGAGTGCCAGGCGAAGACCCCGGTGAAGACCGTGTCGAGCCTCGCCATCGCGCACCAGGGCTCGCTCATCCGCTTCGATTTCTCTGCCAATGCCTTCCTGCACCACATGATCCGCAACCTCGTCGGCAGCCTGGTGCATGTCGGCGCCGGCAAGGCGCCCCAGCACTGGCTGGCCGACATCCTCGCCAGTCGCGATCGTGCCCGCGCGGCGGCGACCTTCGCCGCGACCGGACTTTATTTCACCGGCGCGGATTACCCCGCCGCATTCGGCTTGCCGCCGACACGGCGCGACCTTCGACTCGCGGTGCCGGAAGGCTCGCCGTGAGGGACGCGCGCACTCGCATCAAGATCTGCGGCATCACCCGGCTCGAGGATGGGCTCGCGGCGGCGCGAGCCGGCGCCGACGCGGTCGGCTTCGTGTTCTGGCCGGGAACTCCGCGCCGGGTGGACCCACGCGTGGCGCGCGACATCCTGGCCGCGTTGCCCCCCTTCATCACCGCGGTGGGTTTGTTCGTGGATCCGTCGGAAGCCGAGGTCCGTAGCGTGCTCGATACGGTGCCGCTCGCCGCACTGCAGTTCCACGGCCAGGAAGCGCCGGCATTCTGTCGGCGCTTCGCTCGCCCCTATCTGAAGGCGCTGGGCGTGCGCGCGGCGATGCGCGAGGCCGTTTTGCTAGAATGGGCGGCTTTGTATCCGGATGCTGCCGGCTGGCTGTTCGATGCGCCACCCCGCGGCGGTCTTCCGGGAGGCACCGGCCACACGTTCGACTGGACGGCCTTGCCCAGGCATCTCGCGCGCCCGGTGGTACTTTCCGGCGGGCTCGATCCCGGCAATGTCGGGGCGGCCATTCGCACGGTACGGCCCTGGGCAGTCGACGTGTCGAGCGGGGTGGAGGCTGCCGGCCCTGACGGCAAGCCCATGAAGGGCATCAAGGACGCTGCGAAAATCGCCGCGTTCGTTCGCGAGGTACGCAATGCAGATGCTTGACCTGCCGGACGCGCGTGGTCATTTCGGTCCTTATGGCGGGGTGTTCGTCGCCGAAACGCTGGTCCGCGCGCTGGATGAACTCAAGGCGCAGTACGAGCGCTATCGTCTCGATCCCGCATTCGTCGCCGAGTTCAAGGACGAGCTCGCGCACTATGTGGGTCGTCCTTCGCCCGTCTACCACGCCAGGCGCTGGTCGGAACGGATCGGCGGGGCGCAGATCTGGCTGAAGCGCGAGGACCTCAACCACACCGGCGCGCACAAGATCAACAAC
>JBDTWB010000040.1:0-26124 GCA_040006895.1 Casimicrobiaceae bacterium
GCCTGGTGCTGGTCGGCCGCTTCCGCGGCGGGCACGCGACCGCTGCGACCGCGAGCGCGCTCAGCCGGCCCGGCTTGCGATCCCGGTGCCCGGGTGCAGGCAGCTACGCCCTCGGAAAGGGCGCAGACGGATCGACGATGACATTCAGGCACGCCGGGCGTTGCGAATTCAGCGCGCGCCGCAGCGCGGGGCCGATGGCGGACGCCGACGCCACGTGCTCGGCGTGGCAACCCAGGGCCGCCGCGATGCGCTCGTACCGTATGCCGGGCAGAAACGCCGCAACGCGGTCTACGCCTTCGCCCGGGAGGATCGCATGCTGGCGGAGATTCCCGCCGTTGCCGTCGTTGTTGGCCACCACGACCACGACCGGAGTCCGATGCCGGGTTGCGGTCTCCAGTTCCAGGGCAGAAAGTCCGAAGGCAAAGTCGCCCACGACCGCGATCACCGGTCGTTCGGGGAAGTGCAGTTTGGCCGCGATCGCAAACGGTATCCCGGTGCCCATGCAACCGCTCGTCCCCGGAGTGAGACGGCTCACCGGTCGCTCCGCGATCAGGAAACGCTGGCATGCCGCCATCGTGGCGTTACCGTCGAGAACCGTGATGGCGTCGGCCGGCAAGGCCGCTTGCAGCTCGTGGGCGAGTCGCTCCAAGGCGATCGGAGACTCGACGCGACCCACCTCCATGTCGGCCGCCAACGCGGCGGCCTCCCGCCGCCGGCACAGCGAGTCGAGCCACGCACGATCCGGGATCGAGGGATCGCGGGATGCCGAGCGTGCGCGGGTTGCGTCCCATAGCCGAGCCAGCGCTGTCGGTACGGCAGGCATCGCGATCCGACGTGCCTCGCCGCCCCCAATCTCCGCGTCGTCGAGCCCCAGGAAGACGAGCTTGGCCGTCGGGGCGATTTGCACGCCATGCCGAAAGGTCCAGTCGAGCGTGGAACCCGCCACGATCACGGCATCCGCTTCGCGTTGCACGGCTCCGGATATGGCGTTGCAGCAAAGCGGATGCAGGTCGGGGAGATAACCGCGAGCAATCGGGGCGGTGATGAAGGGCAGCGACAGGCGATCGATGAGGGCGAGCAACGTTTCGAAAGGACTTCCCCAGCGCACGCCGTCGCCGACGATCAGCAACGGCCGCCGCGACCGCAGCAAAACGTCGGCCACATCGCTGCACTCGTCGCCAGGCGAGGGCCCGGCCGGTCTTGGCGCGGAACGTGGAGGACGCCGCCAGGGCGCCGATCCGTTGAGGACGTGCGCCGGCGCAACCGCCAAGACCGGTCCTGGCCGGCCCCGCATGGCGAGCATCAACGCGGCCTCGAGCATGGGCGCGACGTTCGCGGCGCCGTCCAATACAGCCACCCCCTTGACGATCGGGCGGTACAGGGTGGCGACGTCGAGTCCCATGAAGGGCTGGGCGCCATCCGCGGTCCCAGGTACGCCGACGAGGAGCACCAGTGGCCAACCGTTGTCCCGTGCCACGACCGCACCCGTGAGGGCGTTGGCGGCCGCGACGCCGGCCGAAGCGACGCTCACCGCCACCTGCCGTCCCGCCCAGTAGTTCTGCGCCGATGCCATCAGGGCGGCACCTTGCTGCCCGCGCGTGCCGATCAGCCGCAACCCCGCCCGAGCGCAGGCGCCGAACGTCTCGTACACCGGCACGCCGGGCACACCGAAGACGTGGGTGATGCCGCACATGCCGAGGGTCTGCGCGATGTGGTCGTGACCGGCCAGCGCAGCCTCCGGACTTGTGGGCGCGATCACCGCGGCACGCAATGCCGCCAGCGCGAATCATCGTGCCCTTGCGGATCCGCACGGGCTTCGCGTACCCGCCGGGCGGCGTCCTCACCGGCCGCCACTGCGATCGTATCGACGATTGCCAGCAGGGTCGGTGGATCAGCCATGGGCGTCGCGGCCTCGACCAGCCACGCAAGCTCGGCGGGTGTGGCCATGCGGAACAGCCCGGCCAGAGGCAACTCGATGCGAAAGCGGGCGCGCAGTCGCGCCAGCGCCTGCGCTCCGCGCAGCGATTCTCCCCCGAGGGTGAAGAAGTTGTCGCAAGCACCGACGGCTTCGATGCCGAGCACATCCGCGAAGACCTCGGCAATCGCAACCTCGACCGCGCCGCGCGGCTCGACATACGGTGTCTCGAGACGCGCGCGCAGTTGATCGGCGAGTCGGTGGCGCTGCACCTTGCCGGTCGCGTTGACGGGAATCTCGCTGACCTGCAGGATCCGTGCCGGAATCGCATGGGACGGCAGGCGCCGGGCAACAAACTGCCTGAGCGCTTCTACATCCACCCGGGCGCTTTCATGGCTCACGATCGCAGCCGCCACATCCTCGCCCAGCGTCGGATGCGGAACCCCGAAGACCACGACCTGCCGGACCTGAGGGTTCTCCAGAAAGCACTCCTCGACCTCCCGCGGAACGATCTTCTCGCCAGCGCGGTTGATCATTTCCTTGAGTCGCCCGGTGATGACGAGATACCCGTCGACGTCCAAATGTCCCTCGTCACCGGTGCGCAACCACTCGCCGACAAATGCCGATCGGTCGGGCGTGCCGTCATCGGCTTCGTAACCGGTCGTCACGTTCTCGCCGCGGATGCAGATCTCACCGCTCGATCCAGGAGGCAGGACCTGTCCTTCGCCACCGAGGATGGCAATGCTGGTACGGGTCGCCGTACCGACCGAGCCGTGTCGCCGCTCCCCGGGCGGCAATGGATTGCTCGCGATCTGGTGCGCTCCCTCGGTCATCCCATATGCCTCGATGACTGGAACGCGCAACGCGTCTTCGAGGCCGATGGCGAGCTGCTTGGGTAGCGCTGCCGACGCAGAACGCGCAAAGCGCAGGTTGACCCGGGGCCTGCGCGCCGCGCCGCGCCACTCGGACAGCAATGCTGCGTGCATCGCGGGAACGGCGCTATACCACGTGGGACGAAGCTCCTCCAGCCAGTCGAGCACCCGGTGCGGGTCGAACCCGGGCGTACAGGCGACACTGCCACCCGCCCAAAGCGGCGCAAGCAGCGACCCCACCAGTCCGTGAATGTGGAAGAGGGGCATCACGCACAGGCTTCGATCCTCGGGACCCAGGCGCAACGACATCGCGATGGCTTCGGCAGAACTGCAGATATTGCGCTGGGTGAGCAGGACCCGCTTGGCCTGGCCGCTCGTTCCCGACGTTTGCAAAACGAGCGCAACGTCGCCGGGAGCAGGTCGCGATGCCGGCGCTCGATCGACCGGCGCGGCGTCGATCTCCACCATGCCTGCGGGAGCGGCGCCGTCCCACGTGAGCGCTATCGGCCGGATCCCGACCTCGTGGGCCGCTTCGTGTGCGGCATCCATGCCACTCGCCGGCAGGATCATCGCGACCGCACCGGACCGGCGCACGTGCTCGGCGATCGCCGCCGGCCCCCACCGCGGATCGAAGGGCACGCACGCGCCCGTGCACGCCACCGCCAGGACGACTGCCGCCATCTCCGGGCCTTGCGGCAAGCCGATGGCGATGCGGGCTCGGGGAGGCACACCCTGGGCCGCGAACGCGCATACCAGCCGCTCCGATTGCCCGGCAAGGTCCGCAAAGCACAGAGGGGCGCGGCCGGGCGCCAGCAGCGCGGGCGCGTGCGGAGCGTGATGCGCCCAATGCCGCAGGCATGCGGCAACAGAGGTGTCGCCCTCGTCAGAGCGCAATGGCCGGGCGTTCATCGTGTACATCGCAGCCGTTCAGTGGGGATGGTACCGAATTGCGTCGACGCCCGCACATTCGATTCACGCGTGACGTCTTTCTGGATCATGAACACCCTGTGTGCCACATGCGCGTGAGCAGACCGCAGGCACTACCCCGAAAGCGCCTGCTGAATTAATATGAAGGCATCCCGACCAGGCTTGGCGTGGGGCATCGTGGCGTGCGGCCGGTGCCCATGCCGCTGGTCGCAACGTGCGCTGCTCCGCCCCCGCGGAAGGAACTCCATGCCGGTGATGCTGCACAGTCCTCGCTCTCCTGGCAACTGCATGATGCAGTGCGCGACGAACATCGCGGGCCGCGGCGTCCGGGTGGCAAACGCGCGGGCCTGCTGGCGCCGATGACCTGCGCAACGACGTCCTCCGCCGGCGTGGTGACGGACGCATCGTTCGGTATTGCCGATGCGTTCCTCGCACTTGCCGCGCGCACGCCTGCAGCCGCTGCGCTCCGCGCGCCGGGCCGGCGCACCGCAACCTTCGCCGACCTTGCGACGTGTATCGGCGACGTCCGCCGCCAATTCGCTGCGTGGGGGATCACGCCCGGCGACAGCGTTCTCGTCGCCGTGTCGTCGCGGCCCGCGATGATATGCAGCAGCTTCGTGCTTCCCGCCGCCGCCACGTGCACGCCGCTGCCGACGACCGCGACCGCGGCGGTATACGCACAACTGATCGATCGTATTCGTCCGAAAGCCGTGGTCGTGGATGCCGGCGCGGATCATGCGCTCGCGCACGTCGCGCGCAACCGCGATGTCACCGCGATCAGCCTGGCGGAGGATCCCGATGCCCCCGCCGGCGTATTCACACTGCGGCTCGCGCGCGCGTCCTCGAGCCTGGTTCGAAGCAGCAGCTTCCACAGCGATCATGCCTACGTGCTCGCCACGTCGGGCACCACCGGCCGTCCGAAGCTCGTTCCCTGTACCCATCGCGCGATCCTGTTGCGCAGCGCAGCGATGGGGCGGTGGCTGGACGTGACCCCTGCCGACACCGGCTGCCACGTGTCCCCGGCGCACCTTGGGCAAGGCCTGATGTCGTGCATTGCCGATCCACTCCTCAACGGTGCATCGCTGCTCTGCCTTCCGATCGGAAGCGTCGATGGGCTGCTCGCCGCGCTGGACGAGTTCGAGCCCACCATCCTGCACGCCGGTTTCACGTTTCATCGACAGCTGCTCGCGCGTCTGCCTGAGATCGGCTCGCGGGCGCGATCGACTCGCCTGCGGTTCCTGCGCTCGGGCTCGGGACGCCTCGAACCGGATGAAGCAACCCGACTGGCCGACACCCTGGGCGTACCCGTGCTCACCGGCTTGTCCCTGACCGAAGCGATGTCGATCACGCACGAGTCACTGCCTCCCGCACGTCGCGTACCGGGATCCGTCGGCATGCCGGTGATCAACGAAGTGGCGATCCTGGACGCTGACGGTACGACCATCTCCGCCCACGGTTCGGGTGAGATTCTGGTACGCGGACCAACCGTCTTCGAGGGGTACTTCGATGACCCCGAACTCACCGCGGAGTCGTTCGTACGGGGCTGGTTGCGCACCGGCGATCTCGGCACGGTCGACGAGGATCGGTTCGTGTTCATCACCGGGCGGCGGAAGGAGGTGATCAATCGCGGCGGCGAGAAGGTTTCGCCCGTCGCGGTCGACGCCGTTCTCGAATCGCTTCCGGGGGTGCAGGAAGCCGCCACCTTCGGCATTGCCCATCCGACGCTGGGGGAGGAAATCGTCGCGGCGGTGGTGACGACCGCCGGCGCTGCCGTCGACGCCTCGGAACTGCTGCGCCAGGCCGGCGCTGTCCTGGGACCCACCCGAGTCCCCCGCCGGATCGTCTTCGTCGAGCGGCTCCCCCGCACCGACACCGGCAAGCTGCGGCGTACCGCGCTCGCCGCCGAGCTTTCGGACTCCGCTTGGGTCGCGGGCGACGGCGAGGCAGCATCTCTCCACGACAGTCGCAATGCCGCCCTCGAGACCCGCCTGTCGGAGCTCTGGCGTGAGCTTCTCGGCCGGCCCGCCCTGCGTCGGAGCGACGACTTCTTCCTCTCGGGGGGTGATTCGCTCAGTGGTGCCCGGCTGCTCGCGCGCGTGCAGTCGACGTGGGACGTCGCCATTCCCATGAGTGTCCTGTTTGGCGAGGCGGCGACGATCGCCGGGATGGCCGCGCTTCTGGCGCGATCCTGCGATGAGCCGAATGGGCGGCGCAATGGCGATCGCACACCGGATGGCACGCTCCGATGAGCTGCCACCGCTGGCCTCTCCTGCCTTCCATTCAACTCCGATCGATCGACGACTCCTCATGACCACCGGTCCTGCCCACACCCCGCTCTCCTTCGCGCAGCAGCGGCTGTGGCTTCTCGATCAGATCCTTCCCCACGGCGCGGTCTACAACATCGGGCAGGTGATCCGGCTCAGGGGTGACCTCGACGTACCCGCCTTGCAGGCGGCGTTGCGTGGCCTCGTGCAGCGCCATGCCGCCCTGCGCACGCATTTCGTGAGCGCCGGCGGCGCTCCCCAACAGCAGATCGAGGCTTCCGCCGACCTGCCGCTGCGGATGCATGACGTGTCCGGCGGAACCGTGCACGACGCGCACGCTTTCGCGGAAGCGGAGATCCGCGCCGCATTCGATCTCGGACGCGGCCCCTTGGTCCGGGCCATGCTTATCCGCCATTCACCCGACCACCACTGGCTGGTGCTGACCTTGCACCACATCGTCACCGACGGGTGGTCCACCGGCATCATAAGGCGGGAGCTATCCGCCCTCTATCACGCCGCCCGCGATGGCACGCCGGCATCGCTCCCGGCCCTGACGCATACCTACGCCGATTACGCGGTCTGGCAACGCGAACGGCTGCAAGGCGCGGTGCTAGCGAGGCAGCTCGCGTATTGGCGGTCGGCGCTCGAGGGATTGCCGGATCTCGAGCTACCCCTGGATCATCCTCGTCCACATGTCGGCAGCTTCGCCGGCAGGCGCGCCGATTTCGTGCTCGAGCCGGCGCTCGTGGACCGTCTCAAGGCGCTGGCGAGAAACGAGGGTGCGACGCTGTTCATGGTGCTGCTCGCGGCATTCGAGATATTGCTCGCGCGCTACAGCGGCCAGGACGACTTCGCCATCGGCGTCCCGACCGCTGGCCGAACCCGGGTGGAATTCGAAGGGCTGGTCGGCTTCTTCATCAATACCCTGGTGCTTCGCGCCGACGTGTCGGGCGACCCGTCGTTCATCGAGTGCCTGAAGCGGGTGAAGAACCGGGCTCTCGATGCCCATGCCCACCAGGAAATCCCCTTCGAGCGACTGGTCGAGGACTTCGCGCCGCAACGCGATCTCTCCCGCAATCCCCTGTTCCAGGTTGCCTTCGCCCTGGACAATACGCCCGCAACCGACTGGGGATTCGCGGACGTCGCCGCCGAGCGCATCAAGGACATCCATACTCAGACCGCGAAATTCGACCTTCTCCTCGGCATGACCCAGGATCGCGGTGCGCTCGCTTCCCGATTGGAATATGCAACCGACCTCTTCGAGGCGGCGACCATCGAGACGATGGTGCGCCATTTCCGCACGCTCCTCGAGGACATCGTGGCTCGGCCCGGACTCGCCATCGCGGAGCTGTCCCTGCTCGGCCAGGAGGAGCGCGACGCGCAGATCGTCAAGTGGAACGCGACCGCCCGGGAGCTTCCCGAAGACGCGCGGGTGCACGCGCTCATCGAAGCACAGGCCCGGCGCACTCCCGATGCGGTGGCGCTGAGGTTCGAGGATCGCACGCTCACGTATGTTGAGCTCGACGCGCGGGCCAATCAACTGGCGCGGTATCTCGTCGGGCTCGGAGCGGGTCCGGGCGCGCCGGTCGGAATCTGTCTCGAGCGCTCGATCGAACTCGTGGTCGGGTTGCTCGGTATCCTCAAGGCCGGCGCAGCCTATTTGCCGCTGGATCCAGCCTACCCGGAGCAACGGCTGTCGTTCATGCTGGCTGACGGTGGAGTACAGATCCTGCTGGCGATGGCGGCGACCGCGGATGCCCTGCCGGGCAGTGGGCCCCGGATCGTCCGCATCGATCGCGATTGGGACGACATCGCCCGACAGGATTCGGGCGACGTGGCGCCGCGCGGCACACCACAGGACATTGCCTACATCATCTATACGTCCGGCTCGACCGGGATCCCCAAAGGGGTCGCTGTCGAGCATGGCGGGCTGGTCAACTATCTCTCCTGGCTGCAGCAGACGTTCCCGCTTGCGACCGACGACTGCGTGCTGCAAAGCACCCCGACGAGCTTCGACATTTCGGTCCTCGAGCTATTCTGGCCGCTCACGGCCGGTGCCTCCGTCGCGATCGCAGCCCCTGATGCGCATCGCACGCCGCGAACGCTGCTCGCTTTCATGCAACGCCTTGATGTCAGCCATTTTCAGGTCGTGCCGAGCATGCTGTCGGCCCTACTCGACGAAGCGATGCTCGGGAACGTCGAGTCGCTTAAGCGCGTGTTCACCGCGGGCGAATCGCTCGGGGTGGACCTCGTTCGACGCTTCCACGCCCAGACGCCGGCCGAGCTCGTCAATGGTTATGGGCCGACCGAAACTACGGTGTACTCGACGTTCTGGCGCTGCCGGCGCGACCACGCGGCGCGGTCGATTCCGATCGGACGTCCGGTCGCCAACACCACGGTCTATGTGCTCGATGCTCGACGCCGGCTGCTGCCGGTCGGCGTGCCGGGAGAGTTGTACATCGGCGGACGTGGCGTCGCGCGCGGCTACTGGAACCGGCCAGAGCTCACTGCGCAGCGCTTCATTCCCGATCCGTTCGCCGACGACAGGATCGTCTATCGCACCGGCGACCGCGTCCGATGGTTGCCGGACGGGGGCCTCGAATACCTCGGCAGGCTCGATCGCCAGGTCAAGCTGCGCGGCTTTCGGATCGAGCTGGGCGAGGTGGAGGCAGCACTGGCGCAACTACCCAACGTCCGCCAGGCCGTGGTGCATTTGCGGGAAGACGTCCCTGGCGATCCACGGTTGGTAGCCTATTTCGTGCGCGATGGCGACTCGCCCTCCGGCGACGATCTCCGCAGGGCCCTCGAACGTCAGTTGCCCAGCCACATGGTGCCCGCCGCGTTTATTCCCCTGGTGACGATGCCGCTCACGCCCAACGGCAAGATCGACCACAAGTCGCTGCCGAGACCGGAGTATGAAAGCCGGGATGTGGCTCGGGAGGCTCCGCGCACGCCCATCGAACAGGTCATCGCGGACGTCTGGCAGGGCGTGCTGCACCTCGATGCCGTTGGCATCGACGACGATTTCTTTCAATCCGGCGGACACTCCCTGCTGGCGGTGCAGTTGCTGAGCCGGGTCAATCGCGCACTCGACGTCGAGCTCAGCTTGCGGCAGCTCTTCGAAATCCCGACCGTGCGCGGCCTTGCCATGGCGGCATTGGAAGAACTCGTCGCGCAACAGGCCGTGCAACCGAACGAGTCAACCGATCCCGAGAATGTCGATCAGCTCGAATCATGACCGCCGAGGATGACGTCGGGGGAACGGTATCGTCGTCCCGAAGCCTGAGCCTGGACGCGCGGATCGCGCTCGAGCAGCGACTCATCGGCCGAATCAAGGGCGAACCACGCCCTGCCTCGATCCCACGTCGATCGGGCAACGGCGCATGTCCGGCGTCCTTCGCGCAGGCTGG
Source organism: Casimicrobiaceae bacterium (assembly GCA_040006895.1). Classification (GTDB taxonomy): domain Bacteria; phylum Pseudomonadota; class Gammaproteobacteria; order Burkholderiales; family Casimicrobiaceae; genus CAIWHR01. The sequence goes on from JBDTWB010000040.1 coordinate 9,389, forward strand.
GCTGTGGATGGTCGAGCAAATCAGTGCCGTTCCGGGCCAGTACACCATTCCTCACGGGTTTCGGATCCGCGGGCTCCTTGATTGCGAGGCGCTCCGCGCTGCGCTCGACGGCCTCGTTGCGCGCCACGACGCATTGCGCACCCGCTTCACGATGCGGGACGGATCGCTGGAGCAGCAGGTCGAGCCGCATCGACCCTTCCAGTTGCCGCACCTGGACCTTCGCCATCGCTCGGGCGACGACGCCAAGCGTGCAGCCGGCGAATTCATCGGCGCCATCGTGCATGATGCCTTCGACCTGGCCGCGAGCCCGATGCTGCGCGCCGGGCTCGTCCTGTGGAAGGATGACGCCTTCGATCTCGTCATCGCCGTTCACCACATAGCGGCCGATGGCTGGTCGCTGGGCGTGCTCAATCGCGAGCTTGGCGATCGGTACGAAGCGTTGCGCGGTGGCCGGTCGCCCGAACTCAGTCCCCTGCCCATCCAATACTGCGACTACGCGGCCTGGCAGCGCGCGACCGTGACCGAGGCGTTTCTCGGGCAGCACTTGCCTTACTGGCGGAAACACCTGGCAGGCATTGCCGCACTCGAGCTACCCGCCGACCGTTCACGACCGACGCTCCCCAGCCACAGGGGTGATGTTCACCGCTTCCGGGTGCCGGCGCCCCTCACCGCCGGGGTGAAGCGGCTGGCGCACGCCAACGGCGTCACGCTGTTCATGACGCTTCTGACGGCCTTTCAGGTGCTGTTGATGCGCTATACCGGCCGCGACGATATTGTCATCAGCACCCCGATGGCCGGCCGCGACCGACCCGAGCTCGAGGAACTCGTTGGGCTGTTCATCAACACCCTGGTCATTCGTGGCGACCTGTCGGGCAACCCGACGGCGACGGAACTGCTGGCCCGCACGCGCGCGCACACCCTCGCGGCGTTCGCCCACCGGGGCGTTCCCTTCGAGCGGCTCGTGGAAGAACTCTGCACCGAGCGCGACCGGGCGCGGAATCCGCTGTTCCAGGTCATGTTCGCGCTGCAGAACACGCCGACCTCGCCGCTTGCCCTTACCGGTGTCACGGTCGAACCGACGATCGTCGATCATCGCACCGCGAAGTGCGATCTTTCTCTGGTTTTCAGGGAGTCGGGCGACGAGCTTCAAGGTTCAATCGAGTATGCAACCGACCTGTTCGACGCTGCATCGATCGCCCGGATCGCGAAACATCTACACGCGCTGCTTGCAGGCCTGGTCGCTGCGCCCGACACGCCGATCGGACATCTGCCGATTCTCGACGATGCCGAGCGCAAGCAGGTCGTCGGCGACTGGAACAAGACCGAAGCCCCTTATCCCGCCGATGCGTCGCTGGCCCAGGTCGTCGAGCTTCGCGTCGAGGCAAGCCCGGACGCGATCGCAGTGGAGTGCCCGGCGCAAACATTGACCTACGCTGCGCTCAACGCGCAATCGAACCGCCTCGCGCGTCATCTTCGCGCGCTGGGCGTCGGCCCGGGCGCCATCGTCGGGCTGCTGATCGAGCGCTGCGCAACCATGGTCATGGCCATGCTGGCAGTCCTGAAGGCCGGAGGAGCTTACCTGCCGCTCGACCCGGACTATCCGGAAGATCGACTCCGCTTCATGCTCGACGATGCCAAGTCTCGCCTGGTGCTTCGCCAATCGAACGTCGGCGCCTGGTTGCGTTCGGACGGCATGCGCTCGCTGGACCTCGACGCAGACCCGGCACCCTGGAACGATCGCGCCGATACCAATCTGCCACCGTTGTCGACGTCCGAGGACCTCGCTTACGTCATGTACACCTCGGGGTCGACGGGTTCGCCCAAAGGGGTGCTGGTGCCGCATCGCGGCATCGCGCGCCTCGTCCTGAATACCGATTACATCCATCTCGATGCGACCGATTGCGTCGCCCAGGTCTCCAATCCTGCGTTCGACGCGGCCACGTTCGAGATCTGGGGCGCACTGGCCAACGGAGCCCGGCTTGCCATTCTGCCACGGGCGGTCACGCTGGATCCCTCGCGTCTCGTCGCGGCGCTGCAATCGAGAGGTATCACGACGCTGTTCCTGACCACCGCGCTGTTCAATGAAATGGTACGTGCCCGGCCAGACGGCTTCGCGGGACTGAAGCAGCTCCTGTTCGGGGGCGAGGTCGCCAATCCACAGCGCGTGACCGAGTGCCTCCGCGCGGGCGGACCGAACCGGCTGCTGCACGTCTACGGACCCACCGAGACCACGACGTTCGCGACCTGGCACGAAGTTGCTGCGGGTACGCAGCCTTGCGCATCCCTGCCCATCGGCCGGCCGATCGCCAACACGACGGCCTACGTGCTCGATGGCCGCCACGAGCCCGTACCCATCGGCGTCCCGGGGGAGCTCTACATCGGCGGGCCGGGCGTCGCGCGCGGCTACCTGGGCAGACCGGAGCTCACGCAGCAGCGATTCATCCCGGACCGATTCAGCGACCGACCGGACGCACGCCTCTATCGGACGGGAGATCGCGTTCGCTACCGCCCGGATGGCAACCTGGAATTCCTGGGCCGCCTGGACAACCAGATCAAGCTCCGCGGCCACCGCATCGAGCCAGGCGAGATCGAGGCGGTTCTCGCCCGCGAGCCGCGCGTGCGCGCCGTGGCGGTGGTGTTGCGCGCCGACGTGCCGGAGGATCCGCGCCTGGTCGCCTACGTCGTCACGGAACCCGGCGGGCCTGCCCCTGACGAGCTCCGCGCCCGCCTCAAGCAGCAGTTGCCCGGCCACATGGTGCCGGCAGCGATCGTGCTATTGCCGTCGCTTCCGCTGAACCCGAGCGGCAAGGTCGATCGTGCGGCGCTTCCCAGTCCACCGCCCGACGCCGTCCAGAAGGAAGCGACCATCATCGCACCGCGCGACAACATCGAGAGGCACCTGGTCAGGATCTGGGAGGTCGTGCTGCGCCGCACGTCGATCGGCGTGCGCGAGAATTTTTTCGAGCTCGGGGGGCACTCGCTTTTAGCGCTGCAGGTGATGGACGAGATCGAGAAGGCGTTCCAGCGACGCCTGCCTCTGGATGTGCTGTGGATCGGCGGCGGGACGATCGAGACGCTGGCGACGATGCTTCGCAACGAGTACCGCGCCGGACCGAACCCGGAGCTGGTGGCCATCAAGGGGGGCTCACGCCGGCCGCTGTTCGTCGTGCATACGATGGGTGGCAACCTGTTCCACTACTACGAGCTCGCGCGTCACCTGCATGCTGACCAGGGCGTCTACGGATTACAAGCCCGCGGGGTCTTCGGCCCCGGTCGACCGGATCGACGCGTCGAGGCGATCGCCGAGCATTGCGTGGCATCCCTGCGCGCAGCGCAACCGCGCGGCCCCTACCTCGTCGCTGGATTCTCGAGCGGCGGCGTCGTTGCCTACGAGATCGCGCAGCAATTGCATGCCGCCGGCGAGACCGTCGGCATGCTCGCCTTGCTGGACACCTTTGCGCCGCGACGAATGTTCGGCCGGAACTGGCTCGCCGCCCTGCCCAAGCACGTCCGCCGGAGGAATCTGCGCGCCACGCAGGAGATTGCGTACTTTTCGGTGCTGCATGCCATGCGGCTCGACAGGTTTCGCGTGTTGAGGAGCGTCGGTGAAGCGCATCGCTGGGCCCACTGGGCCTATCGACCCACGCGATACGAGCGACCGATCACCTTCTTCGTGGCGCAGGAATCCGCCGCCCGTGCCAGCGCCGACTGTCTGGGTTGGGCGCCATGGCTGGGCGGCGGTTCAAGGATTCACCCCCTTCCCGGTCGCCACGGCGACATCGTCAAGCGACCGGTCGTCGCCGAACTCGCGGCGCAACTGCAAGCGTGCATCGATCGCGCCGAATCCGGATAGTCCTCTGAAGCGGTGCGCGAGCGGAAGCGAACGGGGTGCGCCGTCACCCGGGTCGGAGCTTTTCGCCTTGCAACAACGTGTCGATCGCCGCGACTGCGGAGTTTGGTGGTGTTACGATCCAGCGCGGGCCGGTGGCCTCTACCCACCCGAACTGACGCCACCGGATCATCCCGGACACCTGCATACGCCTTGAAGCTTCCCCTTCGCGGCGTGTCGCGAACCGGTACGAGCGCTTCGCCGTTTCGGTGAACCGCGGCGATGGTCGCATGACGACTGTTCCGGTCGCGCTCGCACGATGGTCTGACCCGACCCCGCAGAGCGCCGCGCGGTGGCTGTGACGATCGTAAGCAGCGCCAATCCCCGCGCACAGGCGGCCGAGATTGCACCCCGCAACCCGATTCGGCATTCTTAACCAACAACGGGGGCGGCGATTGTCGCCGTGGCCGAGCAGGATTTCATCAAGGGGTATCCAGCTTGCGCTCGGCGTTGCGATCGGCACTCGCCGTGGTGCTGATCGCGGCTTGGCGCTGCCTGCCGCACGACGCGCACCGTCGTCCGTGCCGCAACGAGACGTCGCGCTGGCCGGCTCGGAGCCGTGACGAGGCAAGGGGTACGACCGAGCCCTATCCCCCTCCCGCCGAGACCGACCGGCGATTGGCGTCATTTCGCCGCCCGCGCAGCGTAGGTGGGCATCGCGATGCCCGGAAGCCTTGCCTCCGTTCGCGACGCGTTGTACACGTAGACTGGACTCGTCGGGCCATGCGAACATCGAAGCACGCGCGGGGCTCCCCGTCGTTCCAATCATGGTCTGTGCGGGCGTGCAGGCACGCAGCGTTTGGCCTTTTGCAGCTTTTTGAATCGGCTCGCCTGGCGACTCCCCCTCATGATTCCCAGCCTGGTCCGTGTCCGCCGGCTCGCCGAGCCGCTCATCGGGATAGCCGTCGTCATCCTGGCGTGGGAATTCGTCGGACGGCAGGTGGCGAATGCGACGCTCGTGCCCGGCCCGGGGATCGTGTGGCGCGCGTTCCTGGGCATGCTCGATAGCGATCTCCCGAAGGACATCGGCGCGAGCCTCGTGCATCTCGGCATCGGTTACGGCCTGGGTGCGGGAGGCGGTCTGCTGCTCGCGCTGCTCGCCGCCAGCTCGCGCTTGCTGGAGGCCGTGCTCGATCCCTTCGCCGAGTTCCTGCGTCCGATCAGCCCGATCGCCTGGATCCCGCTGGCCATCCTGCTGTTCGGCGTCGGCCGCGCGGTTCCCGTGTTCCTGATCTTCTATGCCTCGCTGTTCCCCATTTTCGTCAGTACCCTGGCCGGGATCCAGCGCGTCGACGCAAACCTGGTCAATGCGGCGCTGTCCCTGGGTGCTTCACGACGTTTCGTCATCAGCCACGTGATCTTGCCGGCGGCACTGCCCGCGGTGATCGGTGGGGCCCGGCTGTCGCTGGGTGTCGCCTGGATGTCACTCGTCGCCGGCGAGATCGTGGGCGGCGACGCGGGCATCGGCTGGCGCATCCTCTGGTACCAGGAGTTTTTCCAGATGGATCGCGTGATGGCCGCGATCCTGATCGTCGGCGTGCTGGGACTCGCCGCGGACGGCGTGTTGCGCACCGTTCAGGGCCGCGCTCTGCGCTGGCACCCGAGCGCCGAGCCCCCGCGATGAGTCTCGCCAGCGCGCGGCCCTTGCCTCTCGCGACGCGGGTCGCGCTGCCGCTCGTCCTGCTGCTGCTCCTGCTCGCCCTGTGGGAAATCGCCGTGCGGGCAACCCATACCCAAGGACTCGTGCCGCTGCCGTCGGGTGTCGTCGCCAGCGGTATCACGTTGACCGCGAACGGCGTGATCTTCGAGGCGATGTCGGGTAGCGTCCGGCGGGTGGTGATCGGCTTCCTGGTCGGCGGCGCACTGGGCATTCCGCTGGGACTCGCGATCGGCATCGTCCCGGCACTCGACCGCGCGCTGCGCCCGGTGCTCGACGGCTTGCGCTCCATCGCGCCGATCGCCTGGATCCCCATGGCGATCCTGTGGCTCGGGGTGCGCGGCGATGCCGCCTTGTTCGTGGTGGCTTATGGCGCGACGTTCCCGTTCATCGTCAACGCGAGTCAGGCCGCGCGATTGATCGACCGGCGCCTGCTGCACGCGGCACGCGCGCTTGGCGCGGGGCCGTGGGTGGTCTTCCGCGCGGTCCTGCTGCCGGCATGCCTGCCCATGATCTTCACCGGGGCGCGCATCGCGCTGGCGTTCGCGTGGGCGTCGATCATTGCCGCAGAGCTCGCCATCGGCATCAAGATCGCCGGGCAGGGACGCAGTGTCGCCGGCATCGGCCAGCTGATGGTCGAAACGCTGTACGTCAGGCGCGACGTCGACGCCCTGGTCTTCTACATGCTGGTGATAGGATGCATCAGTCTTCTGATCGACGCGGGCCTCCGGCGAGCCCAAGTGCGTGCCTTGCCCTGGAGTCCGCGATGACCGCCCCCACCTCGCACCACCGTCCTCTTGTCGAGCTGGACAAGGTCGGCAAGGTCTACGTATCCGCGCGGGACGGCAAGCGCATCGAGGCACTCCGGGACATCGATTTTGCGTTGCAATCCGGTGAATTCATCACCGTGGTCGGACCGTCGGGATGCGGCAAGTCCACCCTGCTGGCATTGATCGCCGGCTTCGCCGCGCCGACGTCCGGCGAAGTCCGCTTCCAGGACAAGCCGGTGACCGGACCCGGATTCGAGCGCGGCGTGATGTTCCAGGACTACGCACTGTTTCCGTGGCGAACCGTCGCCGGCAACGTCGAGTTCGGACCGATGGCGCGGGGTGTCGATACGGCCAGCCGCCGCGCGCGGGCGCGTGAGTTGATCGAGCTGGTCGGGCTCACCGGTTTCGAGTCCCGCTATCCCCACGAGTTGTCCGGCGGCATGCGGCAGCGGTGCGCGCTGGCCCGCATGCTCGCCAATGATCCGACCCTGTGGTTGATGGATGAGCCGCTCGCTGCCGTCGATCTCCAGACCCGCATCATCCTGCAGGACGAATTGCTGCGCCTGTGGGGCGACGCCCGCGCCGGTGGCTCCCGGCCCACCGTGATGTTCGTCACCCATGGGATCGAGGAGGCGGTGCTGCTCGCCGATCGCATCCTGGTGCTGGGTCGGCGCCCGGGCCATATCAAGGAGATCGTCGAGGTCGCACTGCCACGGCCGCGTGCCTTGCTCCGCAATTCTCCCGAGATGGCTCGCCTCACCGCGCACGTCTGGGAGCTGATCCGCGACGAGGCCGCGCAGGCCATCACCGAGGAAACGTACTGACGGCCGGCAGCGCCCGGTCGAGAATAGAGGAGAACACCGCACATGGGAACCATCGATCGACGTAATTTCATGACCGGCGCGACCGCGCTGCTGGCCTTGCCGATGTTCGGCATCAGCCCCGCATTCGCCCAGGCGGTGAAGCTCGCGATGGGGGCCGGCCTCGCCCAGGAACCGGGTGCCCTGGTCATGAAGATGAAGCAGGACCAGTTGCTGGAAAAGGCTGCGCAGGAGCTGGGCGTCGCCGGCGTTGAGACCGAGTTCCTCGCCTTCCCGGTCCTGCTGCGCATGCTGCAGGGGATCGCGGCCGGCCAGCTGCAACTGGGCACACTGGGGTCGACGCCGTGCATTCGGTCGCTGACCAGTGCCGATCCCGTGGTTCCGATCGCCATCGTCGGCGGCGGCAATACGTTCCCATTGCAGGTTCCGGCCAACTCGCCGATTCACAACCTCGAGGACCTCAAGGGCAAGACGGTGCTCACCATCGTGGGCTCGGACCTGCACCTCGTGCTGGTGCGGATGCTGAAGGCGCACTTCGGCGCAGACGACCCGAAGGATCTCGGCATCAACGTGCGCAGCATCAACGCCCTGACCGAGCTCGGCCGGGTGCAGTCGGGGATCGACGCGACTTTGAGTCTCAGTCCGATCTCGACCACCGCCGAACTCGCCGGCGAACTCATCTCGGTCCTGCGCAACGACGGCAAGACCGGTGCGGCGTATCGCGGCCCGGAAGGAAGCGGCGCCGGCAAGACCATCGCGAGCTTCAGCAAGACGCCGTTCGCTCCCGAGGCTTACTACCCGCATCGCATCTGGATCGTGTCCCGGCGCGATTTCCTGGCGGCCAATCCGAAGGTCGTCACGGCATTCCTGGTCGCGAACCAGCGCGCGGTGGCGGCGCTGGTCAAGGCCGGCACCGAGGAGATCATCAAGTACGGCGCGCCCAACTGGCCCGGCAGCCACGATGGCCAGGTACAGTGGATCGACACCGTGCTCTGGAAGCGCCGAGGCTGGTCGTGGATCACCGAGGGCGACGCCCGCACCCTCGTGGGCCTTTCCACCACCAAGGCGATCTTCCAGGCCGAGCTCGACCCCGAAGCTGCCAAGAAGTTGTTCGTCCTGGGCGCCGACGTCTCGCGTGCTGCCTACGAAGTCGTTGGCCGGGTCCCCGCACGGTCGGCATTCGATGACATGAAGAGCGATACGCGCGGCAAGCCGGTTTGGGAAGCCGCTACCTGGAACCTCAAGGCCTGATATGGGTACGTCGGTCGAGCGCACCGCTGCGCGCTTCTCGATGAACGGCCGCCGCGCGCTGGTCACCGGTGGCAGCCTTTCGATCGGCCGTGCGATCGTGCTGGCCTTCGCCGATGCCGGCGCGGAGGTCGCCATCCAGTACGCGCCGTCCGCCGATGTGGCGCTCGGCAATGAGCGCGGCGCGCAGAGCCTGGCGAGCGTCTTGGCCGACCGCGGCGTGCGCCACGCGCTCATCGAGGCCGACTTTGCGCTGGCCGGAGAAGGCACGCGCACGGTCGAAGCGGCCGCGGCAGCGCTGGGTGGCGTCGACGTTCTGGTCGTGTGCGCCTCGGTGCAGCAGCGCGAGTCGTTCGCGGCGATCAGCGTGGCGGAGCGCGAGCGCCAGACCCGCATCAACTTCCACGCAAGCGTGGAGCTGTTGCAGGCCGCGATCCCGGGCATGCAGGCACGCGGTTGGGGCCGCATCCTCACCATCGGCAGCATCAACCAGACACGGCCTGACCCCGAGCTCGCGATCTACGCCGCGCTCAAGAGCGCGCAGCACAACCTTGCGATCAACCTCGCCGGGCAACTCGCTCCCCACGGCGTGACGGTGAACAACCTGTCGCCCGGACTGGTGGCGACGGCGCGCAATCAATGGCGCCGGGTCGATACCGGGGAATGGCATGCCATCCAGGCCCGCGCGAATCCCATGCACCGCGCCGGCACGCCCGAGGAAATGGCCGGTGCAGCATTGCTACTGTGCTCCGAGGCCGGCAGCTTCGTCACCGGTGCGGACCTGCAGATCACCGGCGGCGGTCACCTCTAGAGAGGGCCTCCGGACAGGGGTGCGGATCCGTGCCGGGACGGTGGCGTGCGCACTCACCGCATCCGCCGGGACCAGTGCTTCAGGCGCACCGATCCGCATCCGACGGGACGACGGCCCCTCGTCAGCGCTCGAGTCGCCGAAGCGCCGAACCATCGCAGCAGGCGCAGTCAAGGCCGATGTCGATCATTCTTGCGAAGCTCCGGCCACACGGCGTCGGGCTGGTCGGCGCAGCGTCCCGGATGTGCGCGTCGATCAAGCCGCGCTTGGCTTGGCCGGATTGATCAGGTACTTCGCCCCCGTTGTCCGCTTGCCATAGACCGCGATCTCCTCCGGGGCCAGCACGTCGGCAAGCGAAATCTCCTTGGTGTAGCTGCTGGCAAACGTGGTCTTCAGTTGGCCTACGACGCGCTCGCGCAGTTTCTGCACCGTCGCCGGGCCGATGCTCTGCAAAAAGGGCCAGAGCAGCCAGCCGCCGATACCCCAGGCGAAGCCGAAGCTCCGCTGGAGCACGGTCGGCGTCGTATCGAGGCTGCCGTAGATGTAGACCTGCTTGTGTGTAGTGGTGCCGTAGCGGCTGTATTCGGTCATGGACCCCGACAGTGCCGCTTCCATGCCGGACAAGATCTGCGCCGCGAGTGTGCCGCCACCGATGGCATCGAACGCGAGGGTGGCGCCGGTCGTGGCGAGGGCTTCGGTGAGATCGCCCGTGAACGTCGCTGCGCTGGAGTTGCACACATGCTTTGCGCCCATTCCTCGGAGCAGAGTGACCTGCTCCGGGCTGCGGACGATGTTCACCAGCGGTACCCCATCCTCGAGGCAAATCCGGTTGAGCATCTGCCCCAGGTTGGAGGCCGCCGCGGTATGCACGAGGGCGGCGTGGCCCTCGCGCCGCATGGTCTCGACCATGCCGAGCGAAGTGAGCGGATTGATGAAGGCCGACGCGCCCTCGGCCGGGGTGGTGCCTTGCGGCAGAGGGAGGCACTGGCTCGCGTCGAGACAGCGATATTGCAGGTAGGTCGGGCCACCGAAAATGGCCACCACCTTGCCGATCAGCGCCTGCGCCTCGGGGCTCGAACCGGCGTCGACGACCACGCCCGCCCCCTCGTTGCCGACCGGCAGGGACTGATCGAGCCGCGCCGCCATCGATTGCAATGCAGCTTCCGGGACGCGCGCCGTGACGACCCGATGCTCGCCCGACCCGGACGTCTGCATGGTGCGCAGATCGGCGGCGCCGAACAACAGCCCAAGGTCGGAAGGGTTGATGGGCGTAGCTTCGATCCGAACGACGACCTCGTTGGGCGCCGGCAACGGCACTTCCGCCCGGGCAATCGATAACTCGAGCGCACCGTTTCGGCGTACGAGCGAATGCAGCTGCAGTGACTGGCGCGGTTGACGGTTGGGCACGGCGAACCTTCTCGGCAGATGAATGTTCCGAGTATAGGCGGCCGCCAATGCGCACGCGTGGAACCGCATGCGCGAGGACTTCTGCGGTTCCCGCCGCAACGCCGCGCCGTGCGGCGGACCGCCTCAATGGGCGCCTGGCACGTAACCGTCGGTCAGGGTGCGAGGAACGCCACGATATCGTCGATCTCGGCATCGGTGAGTTGCAGATCGCCGAGCTCGTCGCGGTTGACGTTCGCCGCGACCTCCGGCGCCGGCCAGCATCCTTGTGCCTGGGCATCGGCTTCCCGGGTGAACCCCGGGTCCCGCAGGTCGGCCGTCGATCGCGATCGTTGTAGAACTGGACGAGTACCTTCAGGTCCGGAAATATCCGTTGTGCATGGACGGCGCGGTGGCAGCGACGTTGCGTAGCGAGGGGACCTTGAACTTGCCATCCTCCGCCGCGAGGTCGGTCGGCAGATCCAGTCGTCCTCCGAGACCCTTGTCGACCAACGCCTTGCCGGCGGGGTTGAAGCCGACGCCGAGTGCGTAGAAGTTGTTGTCCGGGTTGCGCGGCACGCCGAGGTTGTCGTAGGTGTCGGGAGGAAGCGTTGCAATCGCGCAAAAGGCGCCGTACGGGGAGCGCGCTACGCCACTGAGCCGCGAGACGCTCGCTGTCCGGGCGGGCGGCAGACGCCGCCGGCAGGCCTCCTGCAGCGCGCCCTGACGTCCTGGGAAGGTTGATGCGAGATGATTACCGCACACCGGTCGGCCGCGGCGCGCGGTTACGGCGTCCACGCTGGCGCGTGCGCACGGGCCTCGCGTCCGGCGCCCAGGACGCGACGACCTCAGCTGCGCTACGACCGGTCCGGTACCCGCTCCGCGCCGACATGCCCGCGGCACTGCTCGTCGCGTCACCGCTTGAAATCGCGAAAGCCCGCCGCGCGGGCGAGATCGCCCTTGACGTCCTCGCGACTGCGCTCGTACACGATCTCGCGCCCCATGACGCTGCCCGCATAGGCGGCACCGCTGCGCGTCGGGGTGAGGTCGCAGCGAACGCTGTGGACCCCTTCGCCGAGGACGACCTGGATCACGTCCAGCCGCTTGTTGAGCACGACGACGTCGAGGAGCTGGCCGTTCGCCGTTGCACGCACTTGGATCTTTTCGTCGTTCATGAAGTGGCCTTGGTAGCGGTGCGTTGAATAGGCCGAGGTGGTGCTGCGTTGCCGGGGCAGCCTTGCCGTCGCTACGCTGCGACCGTTGAAGTGTAATGGCTCGCGGCGGCCGTGACCACGGTCATGCGCAGCCGCCCAGGCCAAGCCCAGCCCAAAGGACCTATCGCCAGCCGCGACCGCCCGTGGCATAGCCTGCCCAGCTGCCGCCCGTGACCGCGGCGCACTCCGCGCGCCGAAACAGTTTGCTCCCGGCTCCCACTCCGAAAGTCCAGAGCGGGGAGTGCGGCCGGCAGGGTGATCACCAATGGGAGATGTGCAGCGTCGTGGCGAGGCGCTGGATTACGCTGCCGTTCTGCAGGATCGGGATGTCGACCGAACAGTCGCCGAAGACGTACGTACCCCGCGGCCAACGCCCGGCGCGCACCGTGCATCCTCGTGTTCGAAGCGCCTGGCGGCGCCGGTTCGCCGGACAGCCTCGACGTCCGCGCGCGGGCTCTCCGGTCGTGCGCGCCAACCTGACCGTGCGCGCCGCTAGCCGAGGAAGCCCAGGTTGGTCGCGGCGAAGTTTCCGAGATTGGGAAACACGGCGGACAGCTCACCGGGCTGGGTCACTCCCATCCAGCGCGCGAGCGTCGCTCCATAGACGTCGGTAGCGACGGACGGCAGGAGCCGTCCCTGCCCCACGTCGACGCTGGATCCTGTCGCGGGATCGACCAGCGTGAGGGCGCCGCCCGTGGTCAACCCCGCCACGGGAACGCCACCGTACAGAGCACCGCCCGTGACGGCGCCGCCCACCACGATGTGGTGACCGCCCCAGCCATGATCGGAGCCGCTTCCGTTCGAGGTGTACGTGCGGCCGAAGTCCGACGCCGTGAAGGCGGTGACCCCCGAGCCCACGCCCAATGCGACCGTCTTTCGATAAAAGGCGTCGAGGCCGTCGTCGAGCTGCGCCAGCAAGCGCGGATGGAGTGTGGTCTCGTCGCCGTGGGTGTCGAACCCCCCGAGCGAGGCGAAGAAGATCTGCCGTTTGGCGCCGAACGCCCCACGCGCCGCGATGAGCCGCGCGATCATGCGCAGCTGGTCGGCAAGCCGGTTGGTGACGGTTGGGCTGCTCTCCGCGTCAGCGCCGGTCCCCGGGAAGTCGGCGCGGAACGATGCCACCTGCGCAAGTGCGGCGGTGACCGTCTGCTCAGTGTCCATCGATCGCGCGACGATGTCGCCATACTCGTCCTCGAGCCGGTTCGAGCGCAGCGCGACGATCCGATCCTGGTAGAGCTTCTGTGGATTGGCGCCGTTGACGTCCCAGTCGCGCCACGCCCGGATTTTGATCGGACCGGTCGTGGCCACCTGGTACGCCGCCGCCTCCGGCAGGGTGGCGACCATCAGCTGGTTCGAGCCGCTCAACGACACCGACAGCGGCAGGGTGCTGCCGGCATTGCCGGGGACCAGCAGCTCCGCCATGCGACCTCCCCAGCCCGTGGCGAAGGGTGCCGAGGGATTGGCGCTTTGCCAATGGCTCTGCATGTCCGAATGGGAAAAGAGCTGCGGCGGGAGGGGAACGGACTTGGCGTTGTACTGCGCGATGGTGGTGGGACGGATCAGGACTCCCACGTTGCCGACGAACGCGAGCTTGCGATCCACATTGAAGAGTTGTGCGAGCTTGGGCAGGGACGGGTGGGTAGCGTACGTCCGTCCCGCGGCATTGGTCGGGCTGATCGGCACGAGGCTCGCCGGCGGGATCGCCAGCGTCCCGCGTTTGGCCGCGTACGCGGCGAGCTCCGCGGCGGCGGTCGGCACGATGACGTTGTGACTGTCGCTGCCGCCGAACAGGAAGATGCACACCATTGCCCGATAGTCACTGAAGGGCCCGGCCGCGAAGGCGGACTCCGCGAGGGCGGACACCAGCGGCAATCCCGCGAGGCCCGCGGCGGAACGCAGGAAGCGACGGCGCGCTGGTCGAAAGTCCAGGGGCATCGCGCTCACCTTTGCACCAGGCTGTCGGGTGTGTTCAGCAGCATCCACAGCGCCGTCTTCACGCGCTCGTCGCGACCGGCGGCGCTGGACGCATTGATCTTCGCAAGCGACGCGATCAGGGCCCGCCGAAATTCAGGGCTGAGCGAGCCCTCGCTCAGGACGAGATCGAGCTCGCGCACGAGCTGCTCGGCGTTGGCGGCGATGCCTGTGTAGTAGCTGTAGTCCGGCTTGATCCAGTACGACGGGACGCTGGTCGCCTCCCACGAGCGGAATCCGCTGACGATGCCCCACCTGGAAAAATCCGCGTAGCCGGCGACCGAATCCGTCGTGGTGATCTGGAACTCCGGAGCGCTGGATCCGTCGGCACCGAAGCCAGAACTGGGCGCGTAGCGCGGCGAGAAGAAATTGAAGACCGACGGCGCACGCAGGACATCTTGCGCGAGATCGCTAGCATCGTTGAGCTCCCACACCTTGTAATAATGATCGACGTTGTTCACGACGGACTTGAAGGCGCGGTGCGCCTGCACGAAACGAACCACCGGCTCGCGCAGCTTGCCCCACTTCGCACGCTGGGTGAATTGCATGCCCGCCGCTTCGGGGTCACGAAGGATCGCCTTGATCACGGCCTTCAGGTCGCCACGTACGCCCGCGCCATTGTCGTTGAAGGCAGCGGTGACCCGCGCGACGTACCCAGGACCGGGATTGCTCGTGACCAGTCGCTGAATGAGTTGCCGACCGACGAACGTGCCGACGTTGGGATGATTGAAGATGTTCGCGATCGCCCCGTCCACGTCCTGCGTCGGCGTCTGGCCGCCAGGCAGGGCACTGGCCGCCCCCGGGTAGACGAGCAGTTGCTTGGCGCCGGCATCGTGGGCTGGTCCGGCGATGTCCCGGGTATTGTCGGCAGATCGGTAATTGGCGAGCCAGGGCTGCATCGGCTGCGACCACGCCGGGCACGCCTTCTGCACCCGCAGCAGGTGATCGGTGTCCCACGTGTCGGGATAGAGCCAGCGCCAGGACTTGGTCTGGTCCTGTCCCGCATGATTCCAGCCCGAGAAGGCGCGCGCGAAGTCCAGGACGACGGATTGATCGTAGGTCGGCAGCGCGGCGCCGCCTGCATCGCGCTTGACGGTGCCGTCGGCATTGAGCATGACGGTACCGATGGAGAACAGCTGCAGGAGCTCGCGTGGGAAATTCTCGTTCGGACTCTGGCCGGTGACCGCATCCGATTTGGCGCTGCCTTTCATGTTGAGGTATTCGCCCATGATGGGGTGCAGGGCCACGCTTTTCAGCAACGTCTGGAAGTTGCCGAAGGCGTTCTGGGCGAGCATGTCGAGGTAGGACGTCGGTCCGCAGTACGCGTCCTGGACGGTGTTGTTCTCCATCGACACCACCAGGATCTCCGAAAGGGCGAACATCACGCGCAGCCGCAGCTGATCGGGTCCTTCGAAGAGCTGGCGCCAGATTGCCGCGCTGTTGACCGCCCATTGATCCTGCCCGCCCGTGAGCATGGGATACACGTAATTCGTGAACGAGGACGCCGGAGTGTCGAACTGCTCCTGCAGCCATGCGTCGGGTCCGATTGCCGCGACCCGCGCGATTTCCTCGCGCGACGAGCCGAAGGTCGCATGCGCGAGAAAGCGCGCCGCATCGCCGTGATCGTGGGTCTCCCCGTCGATCCGCACGGCCCACGCGCGGTTGCCCATCACAAAGCCGGTGGAGGTGATGCTGGTGCCGTCCATGAGCCACAGCGCGGTGTGTCCCGACACCTCGTTGCGGAACAGCAGATCGGCCTTGCCGTCGCCGTTGTAGTCGCCGCTGCCTGCGACCCGCCAGGCGGGGTCGTTGAGCACGATTGCGGTGGAGACCGGGGCCGCGCCGTTCATCAGCCAGACGGCGGTCTGCCCGGAAGCGAGGTTCGTCCAGACGATGTCCGTCTTGCCGTCGCCATCGAGATCGGCGGTCAAGGCCGGCGCCCAGTTCGGATCGCCCATCACCATCACGCTGCTGCTGATCGCGGCGCCGTTCATGAGGCTGATCACGGTCTGTCCCGTGACGGCGTGACGCCATACCAGATCGGTCTTGCCATCACCGTTGAAATCGCCGGTGGCGACCGCCGACCACATCGGATCACCCATGATCGTGGCGCCGGCCGACATCGACAGCCCGTTCATGAGCCAGACGGCCGTTTGCCCGGTGTCGCGATGGCGCCAGACGAGGTCGGTCTTGCCGTCGCCGTTGAAGTCGCCGACGGCGACCACGCTCCATGCAGGATCACCCATCACGAAGGCACTGCCCGTACGCGTGACGCCGTTCATGAGCCAGATGACCGTCTGTCCCGTGCTCGCATGGCGCCATACGAGATCGGTACGGCCGTCACCGTCGAAGTCGCCGGTCGCCACGACCGACCAGGCGGGATCGTTCATCACGAACCCGGTGGCGCTCGCGACCCCGCCGTTCATGAGCCACAGCACCGTCTGACCGGTGCTGCGGCTTCTCCACACGAGGTCGGACTTCCCGTCACCGTTGAAGTCACCCGTTGCGGTGACCACCCAGGTCGGGTCGCTCATCAAGAAAGACTGGGCGATCGGATTCACGCCATTCATCGTCCAGAGCGCCGTCTGACCGGTCGCGACGTTGCGCCAGACGAGATCGGTCGTACCGGATCCGTCGACGTCGGGCCGGCGGGACTCCAGAGAGGCCGCCGAGACCAGCCCAGGAACCTGGCCGACCACCAGGAGCAACGTCAGGACGACGCGCGGGAACCAGCCACGGTGGACGAATGAGCGGCGCATGATCCGGTGGTCTCGAAAGGAAGCCGGAGCATACGGGAGACGCGGTGCGACGACAATGACATTGTCATTAAACACCGAAACGAGCCGACGGACGGCAATGCTGTAGCGGTCCGAGGCTATCCACCCCGGTTCCAGAAATCCGCGCTGTTTGCGAGCGCCCGCGGCAGAGGCACGCGGCAGCGCATCGTCCGCTCGCGGCGAGTCGTGCTACGACCC
>JBDTWB010000041.1:0-25999 GCA_040006895.1 Casimicrobiaceae bacterium
CATGTTGTTCCAGCACATGGGCGCGCGATGCCGGTGGCAGCGCCAGCACGTGGTAGGGGAAAAGCGCGGACCCGGGGTCGCCGACGGCTGGTTCGCCGACCTGCCGTTTGGCCTCCCGCATCGGCGCGCCAGCGCCAAGCAGTGGCTGGCACCGGGCGCCGTGTTCCTGCAGGAGCCTCTGCATTTCCTGCTCGACACCCTGCGCGAGCGCGCCGCGTCGATCCTCGCCGGCGAGCCCGCCGAACGCATGCAGGCGCTCGGCGGAATGCTCGCCGACGTTTCCCGGGCGTCGGATGTCCGGCTCGACGCGGCGCTCGAGGCGCATGCCATCGACACGGCGACGCGGGTAATCTTTGCGATCCGGGCCCAGCTGGACGACGCCGCAGTGCCGGGAGCGTGGAAGGATCGGCTGCGACCGTGGCTCGACTCGCCCGCGCTTGCCGTGGACGCGCGCCTGCCGGATCGGCTGGCGTCGCGCGAGCTCGTGCGCGAGCTCGCCACGCGTCTCTCCGCAGCGCTCGCCGTGTGGCCGACCCTGTGGGCGTACCAGCGACGGCAATGCGAATGACCCGAACCGGCGCACCGATGACCCGCCAGCGCGGCATTGCCCTCGTGCTCGCGCTTTGGATCACGATCCTGCTGACGGTGATCGCCAGCAGCTTCGCGTTCAGCATGCGCGGCGAGGCGCTCGCGGCGCGCAATGCAATCTCGGGGGCGCAGGCCCGCGCCGTGGCCGACGGCGCAGTCGATCGCATGGCGTTCGAGTTGCTGCGGCCCCGCAATAGCCCGGAGGTCTGGTCGGCCGACGGCCAGTTGCGGCAATGGCGCGACGGCGACATCGTCGTCTCGGCGGTCGCCGTCGACGAGTCTGCTAGAATCGACCTCAATGCTGCACCGCAACCGCTGCTCCTCGGGTTGCTGCAGAACGTCGGGGGCCTTGCGCCGGAAGAAGCCCAGGCGGTGCTCGACGCCATCCTGGACTGGAAGGATCAGGACGACCTGCGCCGACCCAATGGTGCGGAAGAGCCCGAGTACCGTGCGGCGGGGCGCAAGTATCGTCCGGCCAACGGACCTTTCGAATCGGTCGGCGAATTGCGGCGGGTGCTCGGGGTGACACCGGCGCTATACGACCGCATTGCCGAGACGCTGACCATTTATTCCCAGCAGGGCGGCATCAACCCGGTCACCGCGTCGCGCGAGGTGTTGCTGGCACTGCCGAACGCAACGTCGGACGCGGTCGATGCGTTCGTCGTGCAGCGGCAGGAAGCGCTCGGCGCCAGCCTGCCGGTGCCGGCATTTCCACCCGCCCAGGCGTTCGCGGCCGGACCCGCGCCGCTGTGGCGGATCCACGCCGAGGCCGTCACCCCCGATGGTGTAACCTTCGTGCGCGACGCCGTCGTACGGCCTGCCAGCGACCCGCGGCGCGGCCTGATCGCGCTTCTCTGGCAGGAAGGCACATGCAGCCGATGCTCCCTGCCGCAACCGGCTTCGGCCCAGGAGCCGTCGTCGCTTCCCAACGCTAATGCAATCGCTGACCGCTAATCTTCGTCAGGGCATGCGCGAGTCCGCTCAACGGCTCGGCATTCCCGAATTCTGGGTGTGGTGGAAGACCGAGCTCGCCGGGCTGGTGCCGTCGCGGCTGCGCAATCGCCTGCAGCGCTGGCGCGGTTTTCCGGTCGTGGTATTCGGGCCCGACGTCGCCGTCGTCTGGGAACTCGCCAGCGACGATTCGACCTTGCATTACGTCGAGACCGGACGTATTCCGCTGCGCGGCGACGACGCGATCCAGGGCGGACGCGCGGTCATGGATGCGCTCGCCCGCCGTACGCGCAGCGCCGGAGGACGGGTGCGCGTCGTTCTGGCGCTCACCGACGCGCAAGTGCTGCGCAAGCTGCTGAGCTATCCGGCCGCGGTGGAAGGCAACCTCGCCCAGGTGCTCGCCTACGATCTCGACCGCCACACGCCTTTCAAGTCCGACGAGCTCTATTCCGACGCCGCGGTGATCGGACGCGACCCCCAGCGCAACCTGCTGCGGGTCGAGCTCGTCAGCGCGCTGCGCGCCGGCATCGACCAGCTCCGCCGGCAGCTCGCGAGCTGGGGCGCCGAGGTCGTCGCCATCGTGCCGGGGCTGCCGGCGCTCGACGGCAGCGCACCCACGCGGTTCAATCTCCTGCCGGAGATCGATCGGATGGAACGCCCATGGCGGCGCTGGCAGGTATGGATTCCGATCCTGCTCGCGGTGGTCCTCGCCGGGGTGGCGCTGGCGGTGCCCCTGGTGCAGAAGCGGGACACCGCGATCGCCCTGATGCAGCAGGTCGAGCAGGCGCGGGTGCAGGCCGGTACGGCCGATGCCTTGCGGCAGCAGCTCGAGCGCACCGTCGAAAACTACAACTTCGTGCTGGCGCGCAAATACGCCTATCCCAGCACGGTGCAACTCCTCGACGACATCACCCGGCTCCTGCCCGACGATACCTGGCTGACCCAGTTCGATCTCAAGACCCTGCCCAAGGGCAAGGAAGTGAAAAAGGAGATCATGCTGCGCGGCGAAAGCGGCAATGCCGGCCGCCTGATTTCGCTGCTGGAGGAGTCGCGGTTGTTCGAGCAGGCGGCGCCGCGTTCACCGACCACCAAGATCCAGCCGGGCCCCGGCGAGATTTTCGACCTCGGCGCGCAAATGAAGCCGCTGCCGTTGCCCCCCGCCCTGGCGATCGGCACGATTGAAGCCGGCGCGTCGCCGATCCCGGCAGCGGCTTCACCTGGCGCGACCCCCGGGGCGGCCGGACCGGCAAGTGGAGTACCGGCGGGTCCGCCGGTACCGGGGCCGGCGAAGGAGGCAGGTGGTACAACGCCGGCGCCCCAGGCAGGCCCGGGAGTACCGCCGGCACCCGCGGCGCCGCGTTCCGCTCCGGCCGGTCCGGCACGCGGCCCTGGCAATGCCGCGCCTGCAGCCCCGCCGTCGGCACCCGGCGCCGCGCCCCCTCCAAACAGTCGGCCGCGCCCTCCCGCCCCGGTGGCGCCTGCGGTTCAGGTGCCGGCGAACCCGCCCGACGAGCCGGCGACCTTCGGACCCCGTCCGCCACGGGGGGGTGTCAATTGAGCGCTGCCATCACCCGCCTGTCGCCGGGCCGGCAGCGTGCGCTCGCCGTGCTGCTCCTGCTCGCGGTAGTCGGAGCCGCCATCGCCGCCGTGGTCGTGCCGGTCGTGCTCCTGCACCGCCACTACGACGAGGCCATCACTTCCTTCCAGGATCGTCTGGCGCGCTATCAGCGGGTCGCGGCGCAGGCACCGAGCTATCGCAAGGCACTGGAAGCGATGCGCGAGCGGGATGCGCGCCGATTCCTGCTCAAGAACACTGCGGCCAATCTCGCCGGTGCTGAATTGCAGGAGATCGTACGGGCGGCGATCGAAGGCAACAGCGGGCGGATCACCACCAGCCAGAACCAGCCTCCCAAGGACGAGGGGACCTTCCGGCAGATCGGTGTCAACGTGCAATTCTTCGCGACCACCGCCAACCTGCAGAAGGTGCTGTTCGCGCTGGAGGCGCAGCAGCCCTATCTCTTGGTCGAGAACCTGACCCTGCGTCCCGTCAACGCCTTCCGCGGCTACCGGCCCTCTCCTGGCCAGGAACCCGAAGTCAACGTGCACCTCGACGTATCCGCTTATTCACTCTTCGACAAGCCCGAGGCACCCAGGGCGCCAGGCGCGCCGGCGGCTGTAGCGCCCCCGCCCGCCAGTCCCCCGCGAGGATGACCCATGCATCCCCACACCCTGCTGAATAATGCCCGCGACCTCGCCTGGTGGCTCGTGCCCGCGGCAACGCTTTTCGTGATCGTCGGCCTCGAGGTGCGCACCTTGCGCCATCCGGCGGCGGCAGCGGCTCCTGAGTCCGTGCCCGCCGTTGCGAAGGCGGTCGACGCGGTGCCGGCGGTCCTGCCCGAGTACGGGATCACGGGCAGCCTCGAAAGCCATCAGGAAACCGTGGAGCGGCCGCTGTTCGTGCCGACCCGTCGCCCCGCGCCGACCCCCACCCAGGAAGTACCCAAGCCAACCATGCCCAAGGGCCAGTTCGCCCTGACCGGCACCACGGTGGTGGACGGAAAGGGCACGGCGTTCCTTCGGGAAGTGAAGGGCGGCAAGTTCCGCCGTGTCCAGCAGGGCGACACCATTAACGGCATGCGGGTCTCGGAGGTTAATCACGACCGGGTTAAATTCGTCATGGGTGACGAGAGCGAGGAGCTGACTCTCAAGGTCGCAGTCAATCCCAAGCCCACCCCCGGCATCCCGGTGGCCCCCCCGGGACCGCCCACGGCCATTGCCGGTGGCGCGGCCGCGGGTCAGCCGCCGCAGACCCCCCAGCAGGCAGCGCAGACGTTGATCGAGCGGCGGCGCGCGGCTCGCGCGGCCGCGGCCCAAGGGCAGAGCGCACCCCCACCGCCGGCGCAAGGCAACCCTCAGGGCACAAACGGCTTGGCCGGGCGGCGGTCCGCCGCGGCGGCAGCCCAACGCGAGGCCGCCCGGGACGCCCCAGCGGCAACGCCGGGCGCCGCCGGAGGAACCTGGGGCGACGTCTTCAAACAATACCAGGAGCGCGCCGGCACGCCGCCCGGGCGCTGATCCCAAGGCGCGAGGCGAACTTGCCAAGCGCCGCAAAAAGGAATCAATCGATGTACATCTTCTTTGAACGATGGCCAGCGCGTGCACTCGCATGGGTGCTCGCCTTGTTGCTGGCCGGTTGTGCGACGCTCCCGCAGGAGCAGGGGCCGCTGACACGCGTCGTCCAGCCTCGCTACACGACCACCATCGAACTGGCCGGGCCGACCCCGCCGACCGCGCTGACCGCCCCCGAGGCGGCGGAGCGGGCGAAGATCTACAAGGGCTCGGGGGTGCTGGTGAAAGGCCAGGCGCCGGGCGGAACCCTTCCGGCGTCGCCTGCCAAGCCTGCGGCCGGCAGTGCGGTGGTGCTCAATTTCGAGGGCGCCGACCTGCGCGAGGTGGTGCGCAACATCCTCGGCGATATCATGAACGAGAGCTACACCATCGACCCCAGCGTCGGTGGCACGGTGACCATCCGGACCACCGGGGGCATCGCTCGTGACGCACTGCCCGCGACCCTCGAAACCCTGCTGCGCATGAACGGCGCCACGATGGTGCGGGAAGACAACATCTACAAGATCATTCCCCAGGCCCAGGCGGTGCGGGGGAACATCACGCCCCAGCTCGGCAACTCCCAGCGTGCGCTCCCCCCGGGCTACTCGGTCCAGGTCGTGCCGCTTCGCTACATCGGCGTCCGCGAGGCCCTGCGGCTGCTCGAGCCGTTCGCCAAGGACGCAGCCTCGATCCGCGCCGACGACCTGCGCAACCTGCTGATCCTGTCGGGCACCGAGCGCGAGCTGCGGCACCTGCTGGACGCCGTCGACATGTTCGACATCGACTGGATGGCGGGCATGTCGGCCGGGATCTTCGTCCTGCAGAACGCCGACGTGAAGACCGTGGTGCAGGAGATCGAGAAGATCATTGGGAATCCGCAGACCAGCGTGTTGGGCGGCATCCTGCGCGTGGTGCCGATCGAGCGCATGAATGCTCTTCTCGTGATCTCGCCCCAGCCCGCCTACCTCGAGGAGGCGAAGAAGTGGATCACCCGTCTCGACCAGGGTGGCGAAGGCAGCGGGCAGCGCTTTTACGTCTACAACATGCAGAACCAGCGGGCCGAGCGCGTCGCACCGCTGCTGCAGCAGGCCTTCACCGGCCGGGCGTCGGCGGCCGCGGCCCCGTCCCAACCGACCGTGGCGCCCGGTACCCCGGCGGGTCAGATCATCTCGCCACCGGCGTTCCAGGCGCAACCGATCGTCCAGCCGAATACTCCGGCGGCGGTCGCCCCGCCGGCGCAGATCGCCGCCCAAACCGCTGCCCAGACGGCTGCCCAGACCGCGGCGCGCGCCGGTGCCACCGAGGGCATCGTCCGCAATCTCCAAGCAGTCGCCGACAAGGACAACAACACCATCCTGATCGTGGCGAGCCCGGCCGAGTACGCCATCATCGAGTCCGCGCTCAAGAAGCTCGACATGCCGTCCCGCCAGGTGATGATCGATGTGACCATCGCCGAGGTGCTGCTCACCAATCAGTTCTCGCTCGGCGTCGAGTGGTATTTCAGCCACAACACCGTCGGCAACCTCTCCCGGGAGGCGGGCGGGTTGTTCTCGTCCGGCACGACGCCCGGAAACGTCTTTTCGCGAACCAGCGACAACCCGGGCGGCATCGGCATCCAGGTGCCCGGCTTGAGCTATCTCCTGCGCGGCGCCTTCCCCGGGGGGGTCCAGGCGGCGCTCCACGTGCTCGAAAGCACCGGCAACTCGAAGGTCATCGCCAATCCCCACGTCGCCGCCCTGGACAACCAGAAGGCCACCATCAAGGTCGGCGATCGCCTCCCGATCAACCAGGCGACGGTGGTGAGTGGTACGACCAACGCCATCACCACCACGGCTCAGTATGTGGATACCGGCGTGCTTCTGTCGGTTACGCCGCATATCAACGCCGGTGGACTGGTCACCCTGGACGTTTCGGCCGAGGTGAGCAACCCCGGCAGCCGCGCGTCGATCGACCAAGCGCCGCCGATCAACACGCGATCCGTACAGACCATGCTAAGCGTCCAGTCGGGTCAAACCATGGTCATGGGGGGGCTCATCCGGGACAACAAGAGCCAGGACAACAGCGGCTTGCCGATCCTGTCGAGAATTCCGATCCTTGGGGGGCTGTTCGGCACCCAGACCCTCGCCGACCAGCGAACGGAATTGGTGCTGTTCATCACCCCCCGGGTGGTGGAAACCGAGTCGGACATGAAAAACGTGCTGGTTGACCTGCGCCGGCGGATGCTGTTGCTGGACGACGCGTTTCCGGATGCGAACGCGCCCTACCCGAGGCCTGCGCCGACCCAAAACGTCGTCAAATGACGACGCGGGCGCTGTGGCGGATGCGCAACAGCAGGGAAAGACCATCTTTCATGCAGGAAGGGTAATTGACGATGCTGGGTCGTTTCTATACGCTTAAATCACTAGGCATCGGGTTCCGGTGCGGTCGTTCGGCGGTGTTGCAGGCGGGAATTGCGGGAGCCTGCGACGACGGTCGGCGCGGATCAACGGTTGGGACCGCGATGTGGCATGAAAATGGCAAGAAGGACCCCTGGAAGCGTCTCCGGGCGATGTTCAGGGTCGCGGTGACAGCGGGCGTCCTCGGATTGCTGGGCGGATGCGCGGCAAACATGCCGCGGGTGGACAAGGACACTCCGCAGGAACAGAAGCAGAAGATCGTGGCCGAGCGTGCCGAGGCACGCTGGCAGGCCCTGATCAAAGGGGATCTCGACTCGGCGTATAGCTATCTCAGTCCCGCCTCCCGGGCTGCCAACTCCCTGACGCTGTACAAGGGAAAGGTCAAGCCGGGGATTTGGCGGGCTGCCAAGGCGGACCGGGTGAGCTGTCTGGCAGAAGTTTGTACCGTCACGATGCTCGTCACGATCGACACCAAGGCGATGAAGGGAATTCAGGCCCCGGTCACGGAAAACTGGATCCTGGAAGACGGAGCGGCGTGGTTTGTCTATCGTTAGACACTGTTAAGTTGCAAATTTGATACAGGAGGCGG
Source organism: Casimicrobiaceae bacterium (assembly GCA_040006895.1). Taxonomy (GTDB): domain Bacteria; phylum Pseudomonadota; class Gammaproteobacteria; order Burkholderiales; family Casimicrobiaceae; genus CAIWHR01. The sequence continues at coordinate 7,633 of JBDTWB010000041.1, forward strand.
CAACCCGGCCGATGTATTCTTTGTAGAAGTACGCGACCTGTAATACTATTCGCGCGTTGTTGAATTTAAAGTGATCACTTTAAATCTCGAAACAGAGGAGTCTTCAAAAACCATGAACACGTTCAAACGGAAGTCGCTATACACCGCTCTGGCAGGTCTGAGCGCGTTGGGAGCGACGGGCGCCGCGCAAGCGGTCAACGTCAATCCGGACGGCCTCGGCCAGGTCCTGGTCTACCCGTACTACACCACCCGCGCGACTGCGGCAGGCAACGCCTACGCGTCCTTGCTCTCGGTCGTCAACTCCACGTCGTCCGCGAAGGCCGTCAAGGTTCGCTTCCTGGAAGGCAAAAACAGCCGAGAAGTTCTCGACTTTAACTTGTTCCTGTCGGCGTATGACGTCTGGACCGCGGCGATCCTGCCGTCGACCAGCGGCGGCGCGAAGGTCGCGACCAACGACAAGTCGTGCACGCTGCCGACCCTCCCTGCCGGCGGTGTTGACTTCGTCAACTACGCCTACAGCGGCGGCGGCGCTCCGAACGACGACAACGGTGGCGGTGCGCTGGATCGTACCCGTGAGGGCTACGTCGAAATCATCGAGATGGGTCATCTTTTCGATGGCTCGACGACTGCCACCCAGGTCACCCACGTCAACGGCGTGCCTCCGGGATGTGCGTCGATCACCGACACCCAGGCTGCTAGCGACACGTCCTACGCCAACGGCGGTCTGTTCGGCGGGATGACTCTCATCAACGTCGCAGCCGGTACGGATTACACGGAAGATGCGGTCGCGCTGGACAACTTCTATTTCCCGGGCGATGGGCAGTATCGCAACGCCGGTGATATCCGTCCGCAATTGAGCGACGCCGACCCCTTCAGCACCGTGTTCGGCGCCAATGGCTCGGTCGTGCAAACGGATTGGACCGGCAGCCCGAACAGTGCCGACGCCGTCAGCGCCGTCCTGATGCACAACAACGTCATGAACGAATTCGTTCTTGACGTGACGACGCAAAGCGGCACGGACTGGGTCGTGACGATGCCCACCAAGCGCTTCTATGTGGCCGTCGGCACGGGCAACGCCACGCGGCTGTTCCAGCGCAACTTCAACGGCACGGCTGGATCCTGCGACGACGTCAGCCTCGATCTGTACGATCGTGAAGAGTTCAAGCGCGCCGGTGGCTTTTCGCCGGCCCCTCCCGGATCGGTCAACCGTATCTGCTGGGAAGCCAACGTCATCACGTTCAACGGTACGAACGTGCTCGGTTCGGCCAACACGTCGAACATCCCGACCAGCTTCGCAAACGGCTGGATGCGGATGGGCTTCTTCCCCGGCTCGCAAGGCATCTCGCACGTGCTGCGCTCGCCGGCCGGTGGCACGACCACGACCTTCGCGGGCGGCGGCACGAGCGGTACGGACGTCACGTACTACGGCCTGCCGGTGGTCGGATTCGCGGTGCAGTCCTTCCTGAACGGGACCATCGTGGTCGGTGGCGCTTCGGTGCTGTCGAACTACGGCGGGAACTTCGTGCACAAGTACACGACGCTGGTTCAGTAATACGCAGCAACGCGGTAGTGGAAGGCGGAACTTCGGTTCCGCCTTTTTTTTGTGCCCTGAGGCTCCTTCCGTTTGTTCGATGGCGGCGCGCGTTACGTACCCACCGGCCGGCCGCAAGATGCCCCGGCCGCGCGATGCGGCGATACCTGCCGCGCCACGTCAGGCACTCGCTGGCGTGACGCCTGCGAGGGGGAGTACCCACCACCATCGTTGCAGCCCTCCGGCGGCGCGCACCGCGGCGCGTCGCCTGATGGGGCATCTCGCCTGACATCCGCATTGCTTCGTCCTGCCGGCTGAGCCGGTGCCGGGTTCTGGACTGTGGCACCGCGGCCACATCAGCGGATATTCGGCATGTTTTCGCTTGCAGTGGCGGCACCATGTGAGGGAGAATCTCGCCGATGCCACGCGGCCAGTTTGCGATCTTTATGCCGTTGGGATACTGGCTCAATAATTGCAGCGGAGTTGCGTCCACCCCCCTCCGGACATCACCCCGCTTTTAGGAGACCCCATGCGAACCCGACCCCTTTTCCTGTCTGTACTGGCGACCGTCGCCGCCGGTACGGGCTTGCTCGCCGCTGCCCCGGCGAGCGCCCAGTCAATCGATCTCAACAGCTGTAGTGCGTGGTCGATCAATGCCAACCTGTTCACCTGCACGCCGAACAACAGCACCCCGCCGCCCGCCGGCGCGCCGTCACCGTGCAGTGTTTCGCCCACGTCGGTCAGCCTGCCTGCTGGCGGCGGAGCGGTTCCGAATATCAACGGGACGTGCGGCAGCAACAACGGCACGGCGGCTACCTCCTGGACGTGGAAGGTCGGCAATGCCGCGGCCCAGACCACGAACGGTCCGTCGCCTACCTTCATGGCGGGCTCGGTTTCCTCGAGCACCACGATCGTCGCCACGCCTTACAACGGTTCGACCGCCGGCAACCCCATCAATGTCCCGGTCACTGTCGCTGTGCCGACCGGTGGTGGCGGCAACTCCGGTGGTGGCATCTCCTGCGCGCCCATGGGCACCGTGGTCATCCCGCTCAAGTCTGTGGCTGGAACGATCTCGCAGAGCATCGCATCCGCGAATTTCGGCAGCTTCACCAATACCTCGATCGCCGTGGTCACGTTCACCACGGGAGCGAATACCGGAAGCGGTTCAGTGAGCTTCGCGGAATTCGCAAGCGGACCGGTGGATCGCACGGCGTCGCTCTCGACCTCGCCCTGCACGTTTGACACGCAGGCAATCACCACGCGCTACGGGACCGGCAACACGATCACGTTCCAGGTCGGCGGCACGAACAGCCGCAAGCCGGTGCTCCAGCCCAACACGACGTACTACATGAATGTGAAAAACATCAACTACTACGGCAACCCGACCTGCTTCGGCAGTTCCTGCGATATCCGGGCCGACGTGCAAATCCCGTAAGCTCCACCCTGTCGTAAGGAAGGCCGCGCGGTCCGCGCGGCCTTTTGCTTTCCGCGCTCCCAAATGAAAAGGAATCCAATGACCCTGAAAGCCAGTATCGCTGCCTGGGCCGCGCTGGCATGTTGGTTGGGAATGGCCGGCGTTGCCGGGGCCGCCGAGCTTCCCCGCGATCACGTGCTGGCTCAGCACGCGCGGGCGACGGTCACGATCGGTGACTACCAGGACGAGCTCGCCGCCTTGCCAGAGAACATGCGTTTTGAATTTGCCTTGATGCCCAGGCGGGTCGCCGGACTGATCGATGGCCTGCTGTACCGGAAGACCTTGGCCGCTGAGGCGCGGCGCGCGGGGCTCACCCCGGATCCAAAGGCGGTCGAGGCCGGCCCTGCCTACGCAGAGCGCGCACTGGCTGCCGATTACGTCAAGAAGATCGACGCCGAGGTCGGTGCCGAGTTCGATGCCAAGGCCGGACAGTTCGCCGGCCATGCCCGCGAGATCTATTTGATCGATGCCAGGAAATACATGACCGGGCAGGTGTCGGTCTCTCATATCTTCTTCTCCAACGACCGCCGCGGTAGGGAGGAGGCCCGAATAGCCGCCGAGGATGCGGCGTCCAAGCTCGCCGCGGGAGGCGACTTCGACGCGCTCGCCGCCGAGGTGTCCGATGACACGAAGAGCCGGACCGACGGGGGCAGACTGGGCTTCATCGCCACTGGCCAATATGACAAGGCCTTGATCGATGCGGCATCCCGACTCACCAAGGTTGGTGCGATCAGCGCTCCTGTGGCCACGCCAAGCGGCTACCACCTGGTCCGCCTGGACGGGCGCCGCGCACCGCAGCAGCTGTCATTCGACGAGGCGCGGCCTGCGATCCTCGCCGACCTGCGCGCCAAGTACGTCGAAAGCGAACGCGACGCCCGGCTGCTGCCGCTGCGTCGCGATCCGGCGACCAAGGTCGACGAGGCCGCGTTGCAGTCCCTGATCACGCATCGGGGAAAGGCAAAGGCTTCGCCGTGACGCCGACATGGCGCGCGGAGAACGCGCGCGACGGCTCGATGGCTACGGGCGTGAAACCTTCGCACCGGCACGCGCCGTGAACCTGCTGCGTCGGCGCCCGGCGCCGCGCCCGGTCGGCCGCTGGTGAACACCCAACCCGCTGCCGGATCGCGTCCGACCCCGGCGCCATCCGCACCCGCAGGGCGCAGCATGGCCCTGTTCCTGAATTTCTACCGACGCGAGCTCACGAACCGGTACCTGGGTACGACCACCGGTCTCGTATGGGCGCTGTTGCATCCACTTGCGCTCCTCGCGGTCTATCACTTCGTGTTCACGACGATCTTCCGCGCCCGCGGCTTCGGCGACCAGAGCTTCCTGCTGTTCGTCGCGGTCGCGCTGTGGCCGTGGCTCGCCGCCCAGGAAGGCCTGCAGCGCGCCACCGTCGGGCTGGCGGGCTATGCCGGTCTCATCCGCAAGGTCGCCTTCCCGCACGAGCTCGTGGTGTTCGCCTCGGTGGCCTCGACGTTTTCGCTGCACTTTGCAGGCTATGTGGTGGTGATGATCGTGCTCGCGTTGTTTGGCGAGCCCGTGCACTTCGCCGGGTTCCTGCTCGCCGTCCCGCTGTGGCTGGTGCTCGGCGTCGCGACGATCGGACTTGCGCTCGCGCTGGCTTCGCTGCAGGTATTCATCCGCGATGTCGAGCACGTGCTGATGCCTGTGCTCATGATCCTGATGTACCTGACTCCGATCCTCTATCCCTTGACACTCGTGCCGGCGTCGATTCGCCCATTGGTGGCCTTGAATCCGTTCGGCTGGATCGTGGAGCGGCTGCGCGCCGCGCTGCTCGAAGGACGGCTCGCCCCGCAGTGGAGCGATGTCGCGGCTGTCGTCGTTGCCGTCGCGCTGTTCCTGGCGGGACGCTGGATGTTCCGGCGGCTGTCACCTCACTTCGAGGATTTCATCTGAGACCGCTGCTCGCATTGCACGACGTCGGCAAGGACTACGCCAAGGTCGATGCGCGCCATGGCCGCGCACGCCTGGTGTGGGACCTCCTGCGCGGGCGGGGTGCTGCGCATGTCTTCCACGCGCTCTCCGGCGTGACCTTCGAGATGCAGCCCGGTGCATCGCTGGGCGTGATCGGCGAGAACGGTGCGGGCAAGTCGACGCTGCTCAAGATCATCGCCGGCGTGGTGCCGCCGACTCGCGGCAGCGTCGCCACCCACGGTCGGGTCGGGGCCCTCCTGGAACTGGGCTCCGGGTTCCACCCCGAGTACACCGGGCTTGCCAACATCGACCTCGCCGGCGCCTTGCTCGGCCTTGACGCAGAAGAAATCGCGGCCAAGCGCGAGGCGATCATCGCTTTTGCCGACATCGGCGAGCACATCCGCGATCCGATCAAGCATTATTCCTCGGGCATGGTGGTGCGGCTTGGTTTCGCCGTCGCCACCGCCATGCGGCCCGACATCCTGATCACCGACGAGGTGCTTGCCGTCGGCGACGAGTCCTTCCAGAAGAAATGCATCGCGTGGATGGAGGGCTATCTCGCCGATGGCGGGACGCTCCTGATGTGCTCGCACAGCATGTATCACGTGCAGAAGCTTTGCCGGCACGCCTTGTGGCTGAAGGATGGACACGTCGAGCGCTACGGCCCGTCGGCGCCCGTGACGCAGGCGTACCTTGCCTATCACGAGGAAAAGGGCTCGGGAGCGAAGCAGCCGATTCCTGCGGCCGTCGCGGCTGCCGCCGGTGTGTATGCCATCCAGAGTCTCGAGCTCGCGCCCGCCGATACCCTCGTCCAGGGAGCGGACCTGGAGGTGGCGGGCGAGATCTACTCGCCCGATGGCCGGCAGCCGGTCGTGCTGATCGGCATCGTTCGCGCCGATGGCACGCCGGTGTACGGGGTCGCCACCGACATGGATGGCGTGTCCCTGCAACCGCTTGACGGCGGCCGCTACGCGTACAGGCTTGCGCTGCCGCGCCTTGCCCTGCTACCCGGCAAGTACTTCGTCCGCGCCCATGCCCTGGATCCGGAGGGCGTGCGGCTGTTCGATAATGTCGAGCGCCCACTCGTCGTGAGCGGGGATACTCGCGAGCTCGGCATGGTACGGCTCGAGCATCGGTGGTCCGCGGGCGACGGGGGAGATAGGGTGTGGCAGGCCTCGACACCGGAGTGAGCCCGCGGCGTCGCGCCGGAGGGCGCGCGCACGATCGGTTAAAATCGCGCTTTCATGTTCGACGCGACGATCGCGAGGCCGCTGGCCCTCGCGGATTGCGCCCCCGCTGTCATCCCCATGCCTGCCGACCTCGAGTTCACCGGTGAGCGCTTCATTCCCGGAACGCCGGGCGAGATAGCCTACGAGCACGGCCATCGTTACGCGTTCGCCTTGCGTCACCTTCGCGGCCGCCGCGTGCTCGATGCGGCATGTGGGGAGGGTTATGGCACCGCGCTCCTGGCTTCGGTGGCGCGTGAAGTGGTCGGGGTCGACATTTCCGCGGACGCCGTCTCGCATGCCAGGACGACGTATGCGGGGCTGGCCAACGCGCGGTTCGAGCAGGGGACGGTCACGGAACTGCCCCTTACCGATCGCAGCGTCGACGTGGTGGTTTCGTTCGAGACCATCGAGCACCTGCCGCAAGTCGAGCAGCCGCGGATGCTCGCCGAGTTCGCGCGGGTGCTCACCGACGATGGCCTCCTGGTGCTGTCCTCCCCGAACCGGGCACGCTACAGCGATGCCCGCGAATACCGCAATCCCTTTCACCTGCACGAGCTGTATCGCGACGACTTGGGCAAACTTCTGGACGTGGGCTTCCCGGCCCGGCAGTGGTATCACCAGGCGCCACTGCTCGCCTCGGCGGTATGGGCGACCGAGCAGAGCGAGGTCGCGGAAGCCTGGATCGGGGATGGTCGCAGTGCCCAGGCGGCAGCGCCTCCCGAGGCCATGTACTACATCGTCGTGGCCGCCAAGCACGTCCGCGCGCTGCCTGCGCCGGGTCCCAAGCTCTCGACCTTCCATGATCGGGACGAGTCCGAGCTCCACCGTATCGCTGCGGCGCAGACGGATGTGCTGCGGCTCGATCGATTGCTGCGCGAGCGCGATGTCTCGCTGGAGGAGCAGGGCGTGCGCATGCGCGACCTGGAGGAGCGAATCGCCTATCGCGAGCGCATCATCGTCGAGCGCGACGCCCAGCTCGGCGCGCTGGCGAGCGAGCACCAGGCATCGGTTGATGCGATGCACGCGGCGGCGCGAGACATGCGGCTGCCCGTCGAACGGGAGCTCGAGACGCTGCGTGCGCGGCATGCTGAACTGGCGGCGCGTCTCGCCGAAGCCGAAGCGCAACGGACCCGCAACGATGCAGTCGTCGTCGCTCAGGAACGCATCATCGACTACCGCCAGACCTTGCGTTGGTGGCTGCAGCTACCTTGGGTTCGCGCGCGTTCCTGGTGGCAATACCGTATCGAGCCGTGAGCATGCCTGAGCGGGCCCTGGGGGCGAAGACGCCCGAATCCGTCGCGACGGTGGATGTGGTTCACGTCGTTATTCCCGTCTACAACGCGGTCGACGACCTCGCGGCCTGCGTCGAGAGTGTGCTCGCCCACACGGGCAGCCCATATCGGCTGGTGGTGATCGACGATGCATCGCCGGATCCGGCCGTCGGTGTCTACCTCGAGGCGCTCGGCGCGCGCGCGCTTCCGCAGGTCGAGATCCTGCGCAACGACGTCAACCTCGGGTTCACGGGCACCGCGAATCGCGGTATGGAACGGTCGCGCGCCGACGTGGTGTTGCTGAACTCGGACACCGTCGTCACCCGGGGTTGGCTCGAGGCCTTGCAGCGCTGCGCGGCGACCAATCCTTCGTTCGGCACCATCACGCCGTTCTCGAACAATGCCGAGATCGTCTCCTTCCCCGACTTTTGCCAGGACAATCCGTGGCCGCCGGGGCGCGACCCGGAGACCGTGCGTCGCGCCCTGGCGCGCGCCGCAGTGCCGACCTATCCGGACCTTCCGACCGGCGTCGGCTTTTGCATGTATATCCGGCGGACGCTGATCGACGCGGTGGGGACCTTCGACGCGGGATTCGGCCGCGGCTACGGGGAGGAGAACGATTTCTGCCTGCGCGGCTTCGCCGTGGGCTACCGCAACGTGCTGTGCGACGATGCCTTCGTCCTGCATCTCGGCGGCCGCTCGTTCCAGGGAGAAAAGGCCGCGCTGGGGGTGCGCAATCTCGCCCTCTTGCTCGAGCGCCATCCGCACTACGAGCGGATGGTGCAGGACTATATCGCTGCGGATCCGCTGCGCCCGCTCCGCGAGCTTGCCCTCGCATTGGGCCGCGCCCACGAGGACGCGCGTCCCGGCGTGCTGCACGTCATCCATGGACACGGCGGGGGCACGGAGCACCATGTTCGGTCGCTGATCGACGCCTCGCGGGCGACCTATCGCCACTACCTCGTGGTCGCCATGGAGGAGACCTGGCAGCTCGAGGAGCACCTCGATGATCGCGCGGTGCGCACCTACGAGGTCGCTCGCGACGCCGAGGAGAGCTGGCAGGATTTCCTTCACGGCATTTGCGGCTCGTTTGCCATCGCGCTGGTACACCTTCACAACATCTCCGGTGCGCGCGATGGAATCGTGGCGGCGCTCGCCGTTTCGCCGGTCCCGTTTGGCTATACCGTGCACGATGTCAATTTTGCCTGCCCGACGATCACCTTCCTCGATCGCGACGGGCGATACTGTGGCGGCGAGACCGACCCGCGACGCTGCGCGACCTGCCTGGGCGGACAGCCAGAGTTCGCCGGCATCGACATCGTCGCCTGGCGCGCCCAGCATGCCGCGCTTCTCGCTCGGGCCCGATTCGTCCTCGCGCCCTCGCGCTGGGCGGCCGAGCAGCTCAAGCGCTATTTCGAGTTGCCCTCCACGGAGGTGATCCCGCACGGGGCTCCCGGCGTGTGGGCGCTCCAGGACGATCCGCCCCTTCCGCGCGTGGCGCGCACCGCAAACACCCCCATGGCCGTGCTGCTGCCGCGCGACGCCATCCCGACGGTGGCGGTACTGGGAGCCATCGGTCCCGACAAGGGGGCGCGTCGTCTCGAGGAGTTGGTGGCGCTGGCGCGCGAGGCCCGTGCTCCGGTGCGCTTCGTGCTGATCGGTTACCTCGATCGCGAACACGGTCCCTGGCAGAGTGCCGATGCCCGGCTCACGATTCACGGCCGCTACCAGGCCCATGATCTCCCTGATCTGCTGGAGCACTACCGCGTCCGCCTGGTGATCTTTCCATCGGCGGGACCGGAGACCTTCGCCTTCACGCTGTCCGAAGCGTGGGCCGCCGGGCGACCCGTGATGGTCCCGCCGATCGGTGCACTGGGCGAGCGCGTTGCCGGCACGGATGCGGGATGGGTATGGACTGACGCGGAGTGGCGCAGCGGCCAGCGCATGCTCGATTCGATCCTCTCGCGGGTCGCGCCGGAAGCGGGTGACGCACTGGCGCGCACTGCCGATGCCGCGCGGCGGATGGCGCAATCCACCCTCGCGAGCATGGCCCAGCGCACTACGATGGTGTATGCCAGGACGATCGCTGCCGAACCGCTGGGCGTCCCGCTCCGGCCCCTGGCGCCGGCTCGGCTGCGCGATGCGCTCGGGTACCGACTCTGGTATCCCCCGATCCCCGAGCGCGTCAGCACTGCATCCGGCGCGCCGCCTCGCGAGGTGGCATCGCTGACGCCGCTGCTCCGGCTCCTCGTGCGGATTCGGCACACGCGAATGGGTCGGGCCCTGCGCGAGCTCGCCCCTTCGCCCCTGAGGGCGGCACTGCGGGCGCGTCTCAAATCGTGACGCCTGCAGCGGAGTGGGTCGCACGCGGACGTGGGCACCAGCAACAGTCGCGTCCGGTCGATGCCATGCTGTGCTACCGGCGCGCCGTACGTCTCGATCCGTCGACGGCGGACGCGCACCTGCATCTGGGCGAGGTCCTCTGGCAGCTCAAACGGCCCGACGAGGCCATCAGCGCTTGGCGCGAGGCTGTTCGCCTGGCACCGGATCAATTGCGGGCGCACCTTGCGCTCATCGAAGCGACGCTCGCGCGTGCCGAATTCGTCGCGGCCGAGGCGGCCGCAGCCACGGCACTGGCCCGCTTTCCCGGCGTCGCCCCGGCCTTGCTGGTTGCGGGGATCGCGGCCCTCGCGAACGATCCGCAGGGCGATGGCGTCGGCCACGCGGCGGCAATCGCCAGGGTGGAGGAGGCACTCGAGCTCGATTCCGGGCTCCTCAAGGTGCCATCCCTTGCCGGGCCTTTGGCCACCGTGCTCGACGGTCTCACCGACGCCACGGCACGGCAGCGCGTGGCTGCCAAGGTCATCGACGTGCTGACACGCAGCGACGTCCTGGCGGCGTTGCCGGCGCTGCTGCTCGCGCTCGTGATCGAGCGCGTGCTCGTTTCGACCGATGCTTCGACGGACGTCGATACGCTGTTGCGCCTGGCGGCCGAGCGACCGTACGGCGCCTCGGAGCACGATCCCGTTCGACGAATGGCACTCGCCGCGGCGCGTGGCCGCCGGTCGGAGGCGAAACGCCTGGCGGAGCGCTACGCGGCGATCTGCGTCGAGGCCTTCGGCCCATCGGTGCCCTTGCCGTGGCCGCGCCGGACTGGGGGGTCGGCGCTACGGGTGTTGGTGCTGCTTCAGGACGACGACCTCGACGAGACGTCGGGGAAGGCCATCACCGCACTTGCGACACGCCACTCCGCCACGCTCGATGTGACGCTCGTGCTGTGGCCATCTACGTCGACCGGCGATGGCGCCACGGCACCGGCCACCAGAGACGCTGCGGTGCGGACCATACGCCTGCCTGATGGTGCGGCGCTCGCCGAGGCGCGTCAGCTCGCGTGGCTCGACGCCGACGTGCTGGTCGACGCGTTAGGCCTGCGCGTCCCTGCGGGGCCCTTGCTCGCGACGCGACCGGCACGCGCGATATGGGCCATTGTCGACGCGCCTGGATATTTGCCGGGGCCGTGGGTCGACGACGCGCCGGCGATGGCCGCGCTGGCGCCGGCGTTGCGCGCCTGCCACGTCGGCCTCCCCGCGGAGCTGGGAACACCCGGACCCGAAGCCATGGCGGTGCTGTTCCAGGAAGCGGTACGCCTGCATCAGCAACACGACTACGACGCTGCATTGCGCGCCTACGAGGACATCCTCGAGCTGCAGCCCGGCCACGTACCGACGCTGTACCTGCGGGCTGCGCTGCGCCGTGAAGGTGGCGATCTCGACGGTGCCCTCGCCGACAACCTGGCTGCGCTCGAGGTCGCACCCCGCTATGTCGATGCGCGCCTTGCCGCAGCGCAGGCCGCCCTGGACACGCATCAGCCGGAAGTCGCGATCAAGATCGCTGCCCGCAACATCGCCAGTGCGCCCGGATTCACGACGCTGTGGCGCGTGCTCGGACTCGCCCATCTCGCGCGTGGCGAGGGCGAAGCCGCCGCGGAGCTCTTCGAGCACGCGCTGGCGCTCGAGCTGACCGACGCCGAGACCCACTACAACCACGGCGTGGCTTTGCAGATGCAGCGACGGTTCGGCGATGCGGCGCGCGCTTACCAGCGAGCGCTCGCCTTCCGGCCGGATTTCGTGGCGGCGGATTTCAATCTCGGGGTCCTTTTCCAGGAACAGGGCAACCACGACGCGGCCATTGCCGCCTATGGCCAGGTCGTGCGTGCCGATCCGGCGCATGTGAACGCGTACAAGAACCTCGGTGAAGTCCTCTTCGCCTCGGGCAAGCTCGATGCGTGGCGGGCGAATTTCCTGCGTTTCGAGGCGGCCTGTCCGCAGGCCCTGCCGCTCGCCGTGCAAGCCCTGGAGGTCTGCCAGCACTTCGCCGATTTCGAGGGCGTGGAGCGCTATCTCGACGGTCTGCGCAACGAGCGGTACGCGGCGCGCAATCCTTCCGAACTCGCCGAATCGCTCGAAGAGCTCCTGTACCTGCTGCTGTTCTTCGACGTCGAGCCCGAAATCCTCTACCGATTCGCGCAAACCTACAATACGACGGCGCGGTCCCTTTATGGGGCGCCGATGGCGCGCGAGGCGACGCGTCGTCCCGGCCGATGGAGGATCGGATACCTGTCCGCCGATCTGCGCAATCACGTCATGGGCAAGATGATGTGGGCGGCGATCCACCATCACGATCGGGATCGATTCGAGGTCTTTTGCTATTCGACCTCCGCCGAGGAGGACGGGTGGACCCAGCGCTTTCGGGAAGGCGTCGATCATTTCGTCTCCCTCGCCAGCCTGCGCGACGCGGCCGCGGTCGAGCGCATCGCCGCGGACGATCTCGACATCCTGGTCGATCTTTCGACCCACACCCGAGGTTCCCGTCCGGCGATCCTCGCGCGAAAGCCGGCGCGGGTCGCGCTTACGCACGTCGCCAGTGCCGGTGCGGTGGGCCTTGCGGCCATCGATTTCAAGCTCACCGATCACTTCGCCGACGTGTCCGAAAATCAGGCGCACGTCGTCGAGCACCTGCTGCCGATGGCAGGTTGCGTATACCCCTATCGCCACATTCCGCCTGCGCCGGTCCACGTCTATCAGCGCGAGCGGCTCGGCATCCCCGCCGATGCTTTCGTGATCGGTGCGTTCGTGACGCCCATGAAGCTCTCGCGCCGGTGCCTGCGATTCTGGCGCGAGGTGCTGGAGCGCGTGCCACGCGCGCGGCTGGCGATTTCACCCAACAGGCCGTCGTTACAGGCTTCGTTCCTGCGTCTTGCCGATGCGGCCGGAATTTCCCGCGAGCGCATCGTGCAGATCCCGCAAGGCAAGGACGAGCACGATAACCAGGCGCGGTACACGGTTGTCGACTGCGTGCTCGATCCGCTGCCGTTCGGCGGGGTGAATGGCAGCCTGGAAGCGCTCGACATGGGGGTTCCCGTGGTGACGTTGTGCGGGCGTAAACACGGCGAGCGCACAACCTATAGCATCCTCGCCAACCTGGGCGTGCTCGATACCGTGGCGCACAGCGGTCCCGACTACGTGCAGCTCGCTGTGCGCCTGGCCGACGATGCCGCGTTCGCCGCCGACGTGCGGGCGAAGATCGGACGCGGGCTGGAAAGCTCGGTGCTCACCGACATGCCGGCTCATGCCCGTAACCTCGAAGCCGCCTACCTGCATGCGCTCGAGCTCGGCACGCCGGACGCGCCGCGCGACCCATGAAGGACGCGTCGCGCCGCGTGCAGCGCGCCCGGGAAGAACTCGCACGCGGTCGCGTTGCATCGGCTCGCCGCGAGGCCGCTGCCGTCCTGGCGGGGGCGGCGGGCGCCATGGTGGCCCAGGCCCATCTCGTCCTCGCGGCCTGCGACCAGCGGGAAAGGAAGCCCGACGGCGCGCTTCGTCATGCGCACGCCGCGGTCGCCGCCGATCCGCTCGATCCGGGTGCGCGGTACATCATGGCCGAGGCTCTCGAGGCAGGCGGCGACGTTGCCGCCGCGACGGCGAGCGTCGCCGAGGCAGTGCGTCTCGCCCCCGCATTTGCGCAGGGGTGGTTCTACCTCGGCATCCTCGAGGGCGAGCAGGGCCATCACGGCGCCGCGGCCCAGGCCTTCGAAGCGGTCGTCCGGATCGACCCGCGGCATGCGCGGGCCTGGAACAACCTCGGCAACGCGCGGCGTGGCCTCGGCCTATTGCCTGCCGCGCAGGCTGCCTTCCAGCGAGCGGTGGACACCAAGCCGGATTATTGGCTCGCCCTCGCCAACCTCGCCAAGATCCTGCGCGATACGGGCGAGGTGGAGCGGGCCGAGGCGTTGCTGCGCGAGGGGCTGGCGCATCCGGCGGCGCAACCACCCTATCGTCCCCTGATCGTGCTGCTCGCCGGACTCACGCGTGAGCGCGGCCTGTTCGACGAAGCGGCGCAACTCTACTGGCGCGCGATCCAGGCCGCGCCGCAAACGAGCTCGGGCGAGTGGTACAACCTCGGCTGGGTACTCGGCGAGCGGGGCGATCCAACCCAGGCGCGGGAAGCCTTCAGGCGTTCCCATGCCCTCGATCGCAGGGAGTTGCGTGGCCTTTGCGGCCAGCATCTTGCCCTGCCGATGATCCACGAGAGCCGCGAGGTGCTGGTCGCATCGCGAAACGGCTACGGTGCGGGACTCGCAGCACTGGATGGCGCAATGGAGGCAGCGGTCGTCGGCCTCGCGGCCAACGACGTGCTCGATGGCCTGCGCTGGACCAATTTCTTCCTGGCCTACCAGGGCGAGGACGACCGCGATCTGCAGAGGCGTTACGCGGACATCGTGGCGCGAGCCATCGAGCGGGCAGCGGCACCGTGGCGCGAGCCAATTACCCGCGAGCCGGTGCGCGGCCGACGCATCCGGATCGGCTTCGCGTCGGCGTTCCTGCACGTCGGTACCGTCGGACGCTATTTCCAGAGCTGGATCACGAGCCTGCCACGCGAGCGGTTCGAGGTGTTCGCCTATCACCTCTGGCCGGGAATGGACGCGGTCGCGCAGACGATCGCTGCGCGTGCCGACACGTTCCGCACCTTCGGCGGCAGCGAGGCCCGGCCATCGCGGGTCGCGCCGCAGGTGCGCGGCGACCACCTCGACATGCTCGTGTACCCCGAGCTCGGCATGGATGCGAGCACCTTTGCGCTTGCCGCCCTGCGCCTGGCGCCGCGCCAGTATTGCGCGTGGGGACATCCGGTCACCACCGGGCATGCCACCATCGACGCCTTCCTGAGTTGTGCCACGATGGAACCGGACGGCGCCCCGGCGCATTACACCGAGTCACTCGTGCTCCTGCCCGGCATCGGGACTTCCTATCCGCGTCCCGACGACGTGCCGCACGCCGCGGTGACGCGTAGCGAGCTCGGCTTGCCGGAGGACCGCGTGCTGCTGTTGTGCCCACAGTCTCTCTTCAAGATCCACCCCGACAACGACCTCCTGTTCGCAGACGTGCTCGGTGCCCATCCGGACGTCATGCTGATCCTGTTCGCAGGCCGCCATCCGGCGATCACCGACCAATTCATGCAGAGGCTCGCCCGAACGTTGCGATCCCGTGGGGTCGAGGCGCGCGAACGGGTGCGCGTACTGCCATCGCTGCCCCATCCCGAATTCATGCGCGTCAACCGCGCGTGTGACGCAATGGTCGATACCCTGCACTGGTCGGGCGGCAACACCAGCCTCGATGCGCTGGCCAGCGGGCTGCCCATCGTCACCCTTCCCGGGGCATTTATGCGCGGCCGGCAAAGCGCCGCCATGCTGCGTCTGATCGGCATGGAGGAGCTCGTCGCGCGCGACCGCGATGACTACCTCGCCATCGTCGCGCGACTCGTGAGCGATCGTTCATGGCGCGCATCGCTTCGGGCCCGGATCGAAGCCGCACAGCATCGTCTCTTCGGACGCGACGACGCGATGGACGCGCTGCACGCCTTCTTCGAACGCGAGGCGAACCGGTGAGCGCCCGCCGACCGCCTAGCCGCGCGCTGCGGCCTCGATCAGCGCGCGCTCGAGGGCTGTCGTAAAGCGGCTCATGTCGAACAGCGGGTAGCGGCTGCGGTTCGCCGCGAGTTTCGCCCGCAGGGTCGCGAGTTGGCTGGGGTCTGCCGCCAGGGCGTGGGCCGCAGCGGCGTACGCCGCGAGATCATCGGTCACGAGCTCGGGCAATCCGATCGCGCGCAGTTGGCTGCCGGCGACCCGGCTCGCCATGGTGTCGCCCGAGCAGGTCAGCACCGGCACGCCCATCAACAGCGCGTCGTTCGCCGCCGTGCCGGCGTTGTAGGGAAAGGTGTCGAGAAAAAGGTCGGCATGCGCATGGCGCGCGAGGTGCTCCTCCGGCGCCACGCGCGGGGCGAATACCAGCCGTGACGCCGCCACGCCGCGGCGTGCGGCTTCGGCGCGGAGGTTGTGCATCGCCCTCGCACTGGCCGGCGACAGCCACAGCACGCTCGAGGCATCGGCCGCGAGCAGGTCCATCCAGATGGCGAACACGTCCGCCAGAATCTTGTACGAGCTGTTGAAGCAGCAATAGACCCGTCCCGCGAGGGGCAGCCCGCAGCTTTCCCGCCCGGGCACCGGGGCTACGGGCCGACGGGTGTCGCTGGGGCAGTAACAATCGGGCAGATAGACGAGCCGCTCGTCGAAGAACGGCGCGCCGGCCGGTGGGGTCACGTACCGGTCGGTGAGGATGCCGTCGATCCATGCCGCACCCATCGTGCCCAGGTAACCCAGCCACTGCAGCTGCACGGCAACCGGCCGGCGGGCGAAGATCTCGCTCTTCTCGTGCGTGGTATAGCCGTTCATGTCCACCAGCACGTCGATGCCATCACGACGGATCTGCAGCGCGATATCTGCGGCCGATGCGGCCTGCATGTCGCGGAACGTGTCGAAGGCCGTGCGGATGCGCTGGCGCGTGGACGAATCGTCCGGCGGCGGCAGGGCGTACGCGAACGTCGTCACCTGGGTCCGGTCGTGGCGCTCCCAGACCTCGGTCGCGAGGAAGGCCACGGCGTGGGCACGAAAATCCGACGAGACGTAACCGATCCGCAGGCGATCGCCGCGGGTCGCCATGATGCCCGGCAATGACTCGGGCGTGACGGCGGCGGCCCAGCGGCGTGCGGCTTCCTGCTGCAGGGCAGGCGACGCCGGCATGGCCAGCAGGTGAAAGGGATTCGGCGTCCCTTGCCCGCCGGGCGCGAGGCATGCACGTACCCGCGCCTGCAGTGCATTGAGTTCGTGCCATTCGCACAGATGCTGCCGGGTGTGGGTGAGCAGCGACAGCACATTGGCATCGCCAGGTGCAGCGGCGATGGATCGGGCGAGGACCGGTTCGGCCTGCTCGAAGTCGCCGCGGTCGATGAGTACCGCCGCGAGATTGCCGAGCGCGGTCGGATCGGCCGGCGCGAGCGCCAGCGCCTGGCGAAAGCTCGATTCGGCGGCGTGGCCATCGCCGAGTTCACGCTCACAGATGCCCCGATCGATCCAGAGATCCGGGCCGACCGCGCCGCTCGCGAGTGCACGTTCCGCGAAGCCCAGCGCCTCGGCGAAGCGGCGGCGCGCGCACAACAGGTGGACGAGGTTGCCGAGCGCCTGCGCATGGTTGGGCACGCGCGCGAGCACCGCGCGATAGCAGCCCTCCGCCGCAACCGTTTCGCCGTTTCCGGCCAGCGCGAGCCCGAGGTTATTGAGGAGGCCGGGGTGTTTCGGTGCGTGGACGAGGGCCTGCCGATACGCCGCGATGGCCTCGGGCCAGTTCGCGCGCTCGCGCAGCACGTTGCCGAGATGGAAGGACGCGTCGGCATGGAGCGGATCGAGGGTCGTCGCGCGGGTGAGCGCCGCCAGCGCCGCGTCTGGATCGCGCCGGCGCAATGCCACTCCCAGCAGCGTCCACAGCCTTGCGTCGTCGGGGGTCGCCGCGAGCGCCTGTCGGCACAACCGCATGGCCTGGTCCTCGTCGCCCCGCTGAAAAGCCGCCCGGACGGCGTTGATCGACCCATCGGGCCGGGGCGCTGTCACCGGAGGTGCGCCGGTACCCGGCGTTCCTGCAGGGCGTCGATGACGGCGTCGAGCACACTTGCCCAGTCACCGGGCCGGGGTTGGCGGAAGAGCCGCACCGTCGGGTACCAGGGCGAGTCGCCGCGCTCCAGTTGCCAACGCCAGTCAGGCGCATAGGGCAGCAGGATCCAGGTCGGTCGACCGAGCGCCCCGGCGAGATGGGCGATGCCCGTGTCCACGGTCACGACGAGGTCGAGCTCGGCGATGAGCGCGGCGATGTCGTCCAGGTTGTTGCGCGCCTCGAGTTCGATGAGTGGCGCGCCCGCGGTCACATCCTTTTGCAGCGAATACCAGGTGATTCCGGGCGCATCCAGCAGCGGGCGCAGCGTTGCGAACGGCAGCGAGCGTCGCCTGTCGTTGGCGTGCCCGGGCGCGCCGGCCCACGCCAAGCCTGCCTTCAGCGCGATCCGCGCACTGCCGAGTCGCGCGCGTACCGCGATTCGCCGGGGCATTTCGGGATGGAGATAGGGAACGTCGCCAGCCAGGCTCGCCTCGGTCACGCCGAGCGCGCCGGCGACCGACAGGAGTGGCAGAGCGCAATCGGCGTCACCTGCAGGGTGTCGGTGCGCGAGCGTTGCCGCGACCCCCGGCGCGCTCGCGAGCAAGGTCGTCATGGCCTGCGGCACCTGCAGGATCACACGCATGCCGGCGTCCGCCAGCGGCCTCGCAAACCGCGCGAACTGTATGGTATCGCCGAGGCCTTGCTCGGCGCCGAGCACGATGGTGCGCCCTTCCTGCAGGGTGCCCGTCCAACGCGGCAACGCCATCGCCGGCGCATTCCCGCCGAGTTCGCCCAGGGTGAGGCGGTACTCGTACTCGCGCCAGCCTTCCGCGTACGCCCGCGTCGCCAGGAGTGCGAGCGCCAGGTTCCAATGGGCGTGCCCAAAG
>JBDTWB010000042.1:0-25681 GCA_040006895.1 Casimicrobiaceae bacterium
CATGAAGCGACGCGAATTCGTTCGACTTTTAGCCGCCACTGTGCCTGCGCTGTCACTAACTTGTTACGGGCAACAAGTGCGGATGCCACGCGTCGGTGTACTCGCACTGCAGGATCCGGAACCATTCTGGACCGCGTTCCGCGCAGGCCTACGCGAACTCGGCTATGCGGAAGGAAAAAATATTCATGTTGAACTGCGTATCGCTGACGGCGTCAGGGTGAGTTTGGACGTCCATGCCGCGGATCTCGTGCGCAACAACTTCGACGTGATCGCGACAATTCAGAACGCACCCGCTGTCGCAGCCAAGCGCGCGACGACGGATATACCCATCGTGCTCATTACTTCGGGTGATCCCATTACCAGCGGACTCGTCGCGAGTCTTGCGCGCCCGGAAGGCAACGTCACTGGTATGTCGGGAGCAGCGCCCACAGGTAAAGCCGTCGCGGTATTACGAGAGATAGTGCCCAACCTGCGGCGCATCGCAGCACTTCTCCATCAGCCGAATCCAGCCTTCGGAAACGCACTCCTTGAACAGGTTGAAAGTTTTGGTCGAAGCTTGGGCGTAACGGTACGTCCGATCTGGATCGACGCGACCGACGACATGGACGCGGCCTTTCGCGATTTGGCGAAGGATCGTATCGATGCGGTCGTCCTCCAGGGCAGTCTTCCACGGGTAACGGCGGAGTTGGCGCTCAAATACCGGGTCCCTGCGGCGGCCTCGAGCAGCCGGTTTGCCGGAACGGACGTGCTCGTGAACTATGCGCAAGATGCGGCTGACGTTTCGCGGAAGGCTGCGGTTTATGTCGACCGAATCTTGAAAGGTGCAAAGCCGGCCGATCTTCCGATCCAGGAGCCGACAAAGTTCGAGCTCGTTATCAATCAGCGGACGGCGCGGGCTCTCGGTCTGACTGTGCCGCGATCGGTGCTGCTGCGCGCGACCAACGTGATTGCCTGACGCAATCCGGCCCCTTGCTCGAATACGAACACCCGACGTCCGGTTGGGAAGGACCCCTACCCGGCGCTCGACCGGACGGGCCGGCACGTGTCTTCAGCTTGGCGAGCGTCGGCGCGGCCCGCCGGTGAGCTTGAATGTTGAGGCACTTGGAGATCTGCTGCATGCCAATGTCCGAATACATCCGCGATTTGAGAGCAAGAATTGGCACGACGGTACTTGAGGTGCCCACCGTTGCGGTGCTCATACTCGACGAAAGGAGGCGAGTCTTGCTGGTTCGCCACGTCGAAGGCAATAACTGGACGACCCCTGGTGGAATGATCGAGCCGTACGAACTCCCCGCGGATGCTGCGGTCCGTGAAATGTGGGAGGAGACCGGGCTCCACGTTGCTCTGACTCACCTCGTTGGTGTATTTGGTGGGACACCCTGTTCAAGCACCTATTCCAACGGAGACAAGGTAGCTTGGGTATCGACGGTGTTCAGAGCCCAACCCATAGGTGGCAAACTAAAGCCTGATGGAGAAGAGACGTTGGACGCGAGGTATTTTTCGCGAGCCGAAACGCTTTCCATCGAATGTAAGCCTCATGTGCAGTTATTTCTCGAGGCCGCATATGCTACCGAACAAAGGGCGCACTTTCAGCCGGCTACATGGGAGCCCCCGGTTGCCTAGCACAGCAGTCAAAGCGGACGCGCCGATGCATGTCGCGCATTTTGGCCGTGGAGTACGGAGAGGAGAGCCTGATGAGCAACGAGCAGGTTGCACCTGAGACGAAAGGCGTTACGGTAAAGTTGCTTGCAACGGTTGACCTCGGCCCCGAGATCGAGGGCATGGCAGGGCGCCAACTTCGAATGCGCATGGTGACCATAGAGCCTGGAGGTGTCTTCGGCCCGATTCACGACCATAAAGACAGACCAGGCATCGTCTACATACTGCAGGGAACGATCACTGACCATCGAAACGAAGGCGCTACGGACTATGGGCCGGGAGTGGGCTGGCCCGAGGATAGGAACACCAGACACTGGCTTGAGAACAGAGGGCCGATTCCGGCGGTGGAGATCTCGGTCGATATAGTCAGGCGAGAATAAGCTCATGCCCGACAGAGGGGGCGCTGGCCAGCGAAACGGTCAGCTCGCTCTAGGTGCTGGCCGACGCTTGGCCAAGCGCGTCGAACGTGTCCTCGCGGCGTCAATGGTGGAGATCTGGCAATCGAGCAGATGGACCGTCTCGACTTCGTCATCAAACTCAGGACCGTTAAGGCCAGTCGGTCAGGCTGGGTAGCATGACATCGTTCAGCAACGAGAAGGCTTGCAGAGGCATCCGAAGCTATCCGCCAGAGCCCACCGATCCGGGTCGACGAACCACATGCTCGCGACCGGCCCGTCCTCGCGCTGCGTGCACCGGACCCTGGGCGTGAGCTTATCCAACAGGGAGGGGCACGCAGGCGCTAAAAGTTCGGTATCGGCAGGACAGCGAATGGCCAAAAGCAACGAGGTTCAACGTCAGAATGAGGCGCTGGCGCCGGAGGAGTTGGCTACTTTCCGGCAATGGTTCGCTGAGTTCGATGCCGGTCGTCGGTCGTCAGTGCGAAGCGCACGCGAACGCCGCGAAGCTTGATGCTCCGGCGGAGATAGCCCGCCAATATCACATGGCAGGCGGTTCCGCCACGCTGTGACGCACTACGCGTTCCCGGAATATTCGGCCTCTTCTGGCGGTTTTCCGACGGACGTTTGTGAACTCGACGACAAATCACAGCTTCGCGGTTGATGTCTGCGGATTCACCCGCGCGAACGACCGATGTGAACGCATTGACGCCTGACCGCACGTCGCCTGCGGTGCCGGCCGGCGACATCTCTCGGGCGAGCGCCCGCCGGCGCACCGGTTACGTAGCTCGTTCAGGCGAAAGTGAACGACTGCGCGCACTTTCCGCATCACCGATTGGCTCTGCGCCCGGGAAGCGATGTCCACCATCGCCCGAGACGGAATCACGGGTGTCCGCCCGCAGCCGGCAATCGCGAATGAAGGTGCTAATCGTTGTAGCATTGCCCCGCTGGATTCATGGGGAGACGCAGCATGGACCGATTCACCGGCGGGTGCCTGTGCGGCAACGTCAGAATGGTGGCGTCGGGACGGCCATACCGGGTCGGCCTTTGTCACTGCCTCGACTGCCGCAAGCATCATGGAGCCCTTTTTCACGCTTCCGCGGTGTTCCCGCAGGATGCGGTGAAGGTCGATGGCGAAACGCGCGACTATGCCGGGCGGTTTTTCTGTCCGCGCTGCGGCTCGTCCATTTTCGCGCGCACTGCAGACGAAATCGAAGTAAACATAGGGTCCCTGGATGCCCCGGACCAACTGATGCCCACCTACGAGAGCTGGATCGTTCGTCGCGAATCCTGGTTGCCACCGTTTCCGCTTACGAGGCGTTACGACCGCGATCGCGGCGACACGGGTCGCTTTGAGGAGTAGGTCGCATGACGGTGCGAGCACGCCGCGACGTTGGTATGCTCAGTGCCGACGGATAGTCCCTGGTCGTGACGCGTGGCAGCCATCTCCAGTTCGAGCATCGGACTGAAATTGCGCATGTCACGGTTCCCGGCGAGCCGAGCGACGAACTGACGGCTGACACCGTGAACAGTATGCTCAGACGGACCCGCTTCGAGAAACGAGGACAACCATGCGCTTGGCCATCGTGAGCCAGAATCCGGTCCAAATGTCCCGACCTATGGCAAGCCCCGGATCTCCCGGGTTGCGTCGCTACGGAATCGAGCGTCGCTGACACGGAGCGCGAGATTCGCGAGGCCGTCAAACTCCATATCGAGGCACGTTGGGAGGAGGGCGTCCGATTCCCGGGCCTTCCAACTCTGCCGAACACATCGAGGTTGCGATCTCACCTGGCGTCCGAACAGGGACCCCGGCGTCGCGGTGACCAGTCGGCGCTTGATTCACGCTGCTTAAATGCGGACGTTGGGCGTCATGAACCTCCCGCTCCACGGTTCTGAGCTCGAGCCGGCGTTCTGATCCTGCATGGCCGGACTTGTCCCAGTTGCATCATCCGTGAGCAATTCGTGCGTTCGGCAGCGTCAGCATGCTCTTCCGGCCCAACCGAAACGGACCTGCATATTCGATGCGTGCATCGGCGGATGAATGCAATAGATGTCGACGCCTCGTTATTTTGGGAGGTTGCCCTGGGCGAGGCGGTGGGGGTAGCCTATCCGCTTCGAACCACAGCGGATGGCTCGTGCCCATGAACACGATGGTGCGAAATGTCGCCTCTGCAATGGCGTGTGTGGTGGCGCTTGCGACGTGCGCAGCAGCGCCGGCCATCGCCGCGGATGTGCCGGTGCGCACGCTGCGGGTGGGTATACCACGAGTGCCGGAGACGTTCGATCCCGCGCGCGCAAGCGACATGCTGACGTGGTACCTGATCGCCGGTACTTACGACACGCTCTACGTGCTCGATCCGGTCGCGCGCCCCGCCGCGATCGTTCCGACCGCAGCCGCCGCACTACCCGAGGCCTCCGCCGACTACCGCACATTCACCATACGCGTCAGGCCTGGGATCTTTTTCACACCGCACCCAAGCTTCGGCGGAAGACCGCGCGAGCTGACAGCTGCAGACTTCGCGTATGCGTTCAAGCGTGTCATCGACCCAAAGGTTCGTTCGCCCGCTCTCTACCTCGTCGAAGGGAAGATTGAAGGACTCGACGCCCTTGCGCAACGCGCGAAGGATGCGGGTATCGGTATCGACTACGACGCCCCGGTGCCGGGATTGGTCGTCGTCGATCGCCAGACGCTGCGCATCCGGCTCAATGCCCCGGACCCGATCTTTCCGTTTCTACTTACTGCGGCGCCATTTGCCGGCGTCGCGCGCGAGGTGATCGCGAAGGAAGGCGAAGGCTACGGGCAGAACCCGGTGGGTACGGGCGCATTCTTGGTCGCCCACTTCGTGCCCGGCCGCAGACTTGTGTTCGCGCATAACCCCGACTACCGTGCGATGTACTGGGAAAACCTGCTGACACCGGCCTCGTTGGCTTCGACGGCTGTGCACCCCATGCGCGGCAAACGTCTGCCGGCCGCTGACCGCATCGAGTTTTCCAGTACACCAGAAGAATCGGCAGAGCTACTCGCGCTGCGTCGTCGCGAGCTCGATCTCATCTATGCGACGGCGCCGGAGCTTTTGGCGGACCATGGCAAGCTCAAGTCCGAGCTGGCGCGCGAAGGGCTCCGCCTCGTTCGCGATCCCGCGCCCGTTACGTTCCTGACGATCTTCAGTATGCGGGATCGCGTTATCGGCGGAGACGCACGGGACAAGGTTGCCCTGCGCCGCGCGCTCCTGATGGCGTTCGACGACGCCGAGTGGACCGGAGTTTTCGACGCGGGGTTCTCGACGACGCGGCATCAGGTCGTGCCGCCGGGAATCGAAGGAAACATCCCCGGCTACAGGAATCCAAACGGGTTCGATCCCGCGACGGCCAACGCGATCCTCGACCGTACCGGGTACCGGCGCGGTCCCGATGGGTACCGCCGCAACCCCGAAGGCTCGGCGCTCACGGTTTCGTGGCTAATTGGTACGTCGTCGGGCGCCCGCCAGGAGGCCGAGTTTACGAAGCGAATGCTGGACCGTATCGGTATCCGGGTCGCCTTCGTCACCGCGCCGGGGGCGGAACGCCAGAAACTGCAGGTCACATGCCACTACGGCGTGTCCGTGATGGACTGGGCGCTAGACGTGCCCGACGGCACCAACGTGATGAGCGCGTTCTGGAGCAAGGCGATCGGCAGCGTCAATCTGAGTTGTTTCGCGGACATGGAGTTCGATGCCGCGTACGAAAAGGCACTGGTGACCCCACCGGGACCGGCGCGCACAGAGTTGTTCCGCACGATGCAGACGCGGCTCGACACGATGGCGGCGACGCGACCGCGTCCCTCCCGCGAGAATTTGCTCCTGAAGCGTGGCGGCGTTCTGGGGCCGTTCGCAACGATCAACGACTGGCTTCAGGTGGTCACACTCGGGTTCGAGACGAGAGCGGAGTCGAAGCGTTGATGATCGGGTGGTATCGGTGCCGAGCGCTGTAAGCTTGACACGCCCCGTCAACATCCGCGCCCGACGTCGACCGCACCAGAAGGCCGGCAGTTCGAGAGCTCACCCTGCGGGCTGAGGTAGGTGCTTCACCAGGGGCGTAGAAATCCGACACAGCAATGCAAAGCGAAGCCGAGACCGTAGTTCGCGAGTTCTGGCGACTCATGGAGACCAACAACTTCGATTCGGTCAACGCAGTCATTTCGCCTGAGTCGTCATGGGGTGGTCGCACTCCAAACGCGTTCGCGGAGCGAAGAACATGGCCGTCTCGGAGAGGCCCTGTGAGACATCGGGAGAGGAGCAAACATCATGACACGCGTGGCGGGTGAATTGAGGGCAGAGATCCTGGAGGAGTTTGCGGACGCTTGGAATCGTCATGACATCGAGGCCCTGATGAGCTTCATGACCGACGACTGTGTGTTCGAGTCCTCTGCCGGTCCGGACGCCTGTGGCACGCGCTACGTGGGCCGGGATGCCGTGCGGGCTGGTTTTGCGGAGGTGTGGAACGTCTTCCCGGACGCCCACTGGGGCAACGCGAGACACCTCATGCACGGCGATCGTGGCGTATCCGCGTGGACATTCACGGGCACCCGCGGCGACGGGACTCGCGTGGAAGTGCAAGGCTGTGACTTGTTTACGTTTCGGGAGGGGAAGATCGCGCTCAAGGACTCCTACCGAAAGAGCCGATCTCCGGGCGCGCTTGCGCGTTGAGATACGAACTGGGCTGGCGTGGTGCCCGACCCTGCGTCCCTTCGCCCGGTTCGTACTTCGCCTGCGCGCCGGGGTTGGTCAGCTCGAACGCCGGGGTGCACCGAAGTCAGATCACGGTCGATTGCCATGCGATCGAATCGTGAAGTCCCAAACGGCCAGGTTTTCGATACGGCGTGGCGAACGGCTTGGGGTCGAGGCGTATCCTGACGTGGTTACACTAACAGCCGCAGAGCGAGCGGCGACGTCGCTCCGGGTGCCTCGGGTTCGAGATGACGGCAACCGTCTCCGCTGCGGCCGACCTGCTGCGGTGGCTTGGCCAGTGTCCGCGACGCAGCTGACCTCAAACGCCAGGCCCGCGCAGAACACCACCTTTGCCGCTTCATAATGCAGGATGTCCGCATGCCAGCCCAGGACGCCACGCGCTACAGCGCACCCACACAGCTCATTCACTGGGTTACCGCGATCCTAGTCGTTGTGGCGTTCGTCTACGGTCCCGGTGGATCGGAGGAGCGCGTCTACGCAGCGGCCCGCGATTTCGAGCGTCAACTGCATGAGACCCTGGGTATCAGCGTCCTGGCGCTTGTGGCTTTGCGTCTCCTGTGGCGCGTGTTCGACAGGCGTCCCGCGCCGGCTCCGGGCGCACGCTGGATGGCGATCGCGGCGGGCGTCGTCCAGGGTGCGCTGTACGTGCTGCTGTTTGCCGTTCCGCTCAGTGCGATCGCCGGTGCCTGGCTCGAGGGCCACGCGCTGACGCTGTTGGGGGGAGTCCAGGTACCGCCACCGTTGTCGGAGCATCACGCCTTTGGCGAAACGATTGCCGAGATCCATACCTGGCTTGGCGATGCGATTCTCTGGACCGCTGGGCTTCACGCCATTGCGGGGCTATTCCATCACTTCGTACTGAAGGACGGTGTACTGATCTCGATGCTACCCTTCAATCGCAAGGGCGATCCCGGGTGAGGCATGACCCCTCGCTCGAGCGGACCGCCGGGCCGCGTTGCGGCGTCGCGCTGGCGCTTTGTCCGCGCGGGTCAACGTGGACGTTCAGGGCCGCAAGCCAGGCGCTGCTGCTAGCCGGCAGGTTTCCTGTCCGGTACCACCCATCGCTTACCTTCGCTCGATTGCTCCAGTGGTCGCGAGGGGTACGAGGTTGGGACGCATGCGGGACCCAAGTGCGGTCGTTCGCTCCGCCCGTCCCGCCGGCCGGCGCAACCAAGGATCGGAAAAAATGGAGCCGACAAGTCCTCCGAATGACGAGGCCGCTTCAGCGAACATCTCCAAGCGGATTGAAGAACTGGGGGATTGGCGGGGCGAGATCCTTGTCCAGGTCCGTCGACTCATCCACGATGCCGATCCCGACATCCAGGAGGAGTGGAAGTGGAGGGGAACCCCTGTCTGGTCCCATGACGGCGGCGTATGCACAGGCGAATCGTACAAGCAGGTCGTCAAGCTCACGTTCTTTCGCGGGGCCTCCATCAAGGATCCGGCGAAGCTCTTCAATGCCAGCCTGGACGGGAACACGCGACGCGCCATCGACATCCGCGAAGGGGAGAAGATCAACGAAGCTGCGTTCAAGCAACTCATTCGCGCCGCGGTCGTGGCCAACTCCGCAGCCACCGCTCAGCGGGCAGCCAAGAAAAAGTAGGTCAGGATCAGTTGGGCAGGACGCCCGCAGGGGTCATAACGCGGTTTGTGCGACACATCCTGGTGGAGCCTCCCGTGCCGCATGATCCTCGCGGGCCGCGTCTGGCAGGGAGGTCACGGTGACCACCAGGATCCGGACTCTTGGAGGATTGCGTCCAGCGGGGATGGCGGAGAGCGCCGGCGATATGAGACATGAGGCTAAACTCTTGCATGCCGGGCACCTTCGACCGGTCGACGTTTCAAATACCGATAGCGACGATCCGGGGCTCGCGACGGGGGGCTTAGCGCCGGGTGCGGAACTTGACCTGATCGGGCTGGCACATGCCCTTTGCCTTGCGAACAACGTCCCGGCAGGCCGTCAACATGGCGCGCTGATTCCGTCGAGCTGATGTCCCCAGGCAATCATTCCTCCGCACGGCGTGGGCTCTTGGCGAGATCCCCGGAAGCGAGTGCCGCGTTCCGTGACAGGTCACCATGACAGAGAAGTTCATCCAGGACGCCATCATCATCTGGGCCACCATCGACCCGATCGGGACGATGGCTCTCTTCACTGCGCTCACCGCCCACCTGTCGCCGGCGGACCGCCGGCGGACCGCATTCAAGGCGATCTTCTACGCGGGTGCGGTCCTGCTTGGATCCATCCTGATCGGGCAATTGATCCTGGGTGCGATGGGGATCCGCCTGTTGTCGTTCCAGCTCGGTGGAGGGATCATCCTGTTTCTTTTCGGCTTGCAGATGATATTCGGTTCAGGGGCGCCTCAGTCCCACAAGGAGCCCGAGCACGACATCGCCGTCTTCCCCTTGGCCATCCCCGCGACCGCGACCCCAGGGGCGATATTGGCCGTGATACTTCTCACGGATAATCATGTGCATCCGATCGCCGTCCAGATCGGAACGGCCTTGATCACAATCGGTGTTCTGGTAGTCACGCTCCTGCTTCTTCTCCTGTCGGATCGCATTCTCAGGATCATCGGAGCAGGGGGGGCCTCCATTCTCACGAGGGTGATGGGAATGATCTTGGCTGCGCTTTCCGTGGAGCTTGTCATGAACGCGCTTGGTATCGAGCAGTGGATCGGACCGGCGCCATGACCATCGCCATCGAAAAAGGTACTGCGCTCCTCGCGCCAATTCCAGGTCGGAATCCCGGAGACCCATTTGAGCCCTGCTGAGGCGTCCTGGGAATTGCGACTTGTCGCGCTGTGGACGGGAATCGAAACCTTCGAAGCTCCGGCGTTCGTCGCGCAAATCGATGGGTTGACGGCGGAGTTGCCGTCCAGTAGTCCCATCGGACGATTCGAACGGGCGTCGGCCCTGGATTCCACGGGCCGCCCGGACCTCGCTATCCCGATGTATCGTGCTGCGCTCGATGCGGGGCTCACCGGCTTGCGTCGTCGCAGGGCCACGATCCAGCTGGCGAGCTCGCTGCGAAATGTGGGCAATGCCGCCGATGCGGCCGATCTGCTCTTCGCAGAGCTTAACGCCGATTCCGACGAGCTCGATGGTGCCGTTCGTGCATTCCTGGCGCTTGCTCTGGTGGATCTCGGGCGGGAACGTGAGGCCGTCGGTGTCAGCCTCGAAGCACTGTCTCGGTACTTGCCGAGGTACAACCGGTCCCTGGCCCGCTATGCGCGAGCAGTCGCGACCTCTTGCAGAGACACCGCGAACCCCTCGGTTGTCCCATCGAGTCCTGGGGGGTAGCCCATCGACGTCCGCTGGGAGGGGCCTGCTGTTGAAGGATCCGATGCATGCGCGTGTGACCATCGAGTTACTCGCCGATCGTCGCGACGGAGCAGCGCGCCTGGCTGCGCTGGCAGCGGAGGCGCGGCGGCGGGGGGTACGCCAAAGTCTACTGTGGAACGAGCGCGACCGTCAGCCTGGTGGATCGTTGTGGATGGTCGGTGCTCGAGGTCACGGTCTGGAAGGCGAGCGACTCACGGAATTCGAGGGTACGACCTGATCTCCGAGCCTCGATGCTCACCAATGCATGACCATGGAGTTCCGATGACAACCAGAACGGCTGCTTGCTCGTGTGGGCAATTGCGCATCCAGGTTACCGGCGAGCCGCTCGGCGTCGGCCTTTGCCACTGCCTCGCCTGCCAGCGACGCACGGGAAGTGTCTTCGCGGCCCTGGCGGCCTTCGCCGCGCCGTTCACGCAGTACGGCACGGCAACCGAGTACGTTCGAACCGGAGACCAGGGTGCTGCATTCAGGTTCCGCTTCTGTTCGGTCTGTGGGTCTACCGTCTTTCACACCGAGGAAGGGCGGACCCGGTCGGTCGCTGTGGCCGTAGGGGCGTTTGCAGACCCCGCCTTTCCGCCGCCTCGGGACTCCGTGTATGACTGTCGCAGGCACCCCTGGGTCCGGTTGCCACCGGGAACGAATGTCCACGAAAGGGACCCCTGCTGAGCGCATGCTTCGGCGACCCACGGTGCCGAGGTCGGCAACAGTGGCTGTCGGCCGCCGTGGCACTGCCAATCGCACTGTCGGGAGCAGGGACGGGCGATGGTCGAAGCCGATGCTGCCGGAAGGGGAGGGGGTGGGCAAATTGCGGTTACTTGCTTTGACCTTGACACAGCTCGAGGCGCTGGGCGCGGGCGCGCAGGCCATCGACGGCCTGCCGATCGTGCCCGGTGCACTGGCCCCCGCATTCATCCTGGTGACCGCGGCTGACGCGCTTCGCGCCGGCAAGCCGCCGCTTTGGCATTCACCCTGGCTGTGCGTCGCCGATTCACCTGAGCGCGCGGTCGGCACTGCTGGTTTCAAAGGACCCCCAACATCCGGTCGCGTGGAGCTCGGCTACGGCATCGCGGCGTCCTGCCGGCGCCAGGGATTTGCGACAGCGGCCGTGCGGTGTCTCGTCGAACTGGTGCGACGAGAACGCGCTGTGACTGAAGTGCTCGCCGAGACCGCTTTCGCAAATCCCGCTTCGCGCCGGGTAGTCGAGAAAGCCGGGTTTGCCCTCGTGGGCCAGCGCGAAACGGTGCAGGACGGCTGGGTCGATCAATGGTGCCTTGCTGTGGCGTAGCGCCGGCACGACCCGGACTCGTCGGTGCGAGCGCTGGCGCCGGGTGATCCGGTGCGCACCGATCACCGCATCGTCGCCACCCGTTGCGATCTTCTCTACAATCTTAGTCACGTGATCACGTTGGGCGGCCCGGCGGTGTGTGAGGTCACGGACCATGCCGCCGCTGGTCGCGGTGGATAACCGGGCCGAAAGCCGCAATCACCGCCGAGAGGCATGCGAATGAGGCGAGTCACGGGAATCGGTGGGATCTTCTTTCATGCGCACGACCCGGTGAGTCTTCGCGCCTGGTACCAGAAGCACCTGGGTATCGACGTTCAGGAATGGGGCGGGCGGCGTTCACGTGGTCAGACCCGGACGGCAAGCCGGCCGGCGGCACCACCATCTGGAGTATCGGCGACGCGGCGGGCGACTCCTTTGCGCCTGGCACGGCGCCGTTCATGGTGAATTACCGGGTCGGCGATCTGCATGGCCTCGTCGCCCTCCTGCGGAACGAGGGTTGTAACGTGCTGGAGAAGGTCGACGAGTCCGAATACGGCAAGTTCGGATGGGTCATCGATCCGGAGGGCAACAAGGTCGAGTTGTGGGAGCCGCCGCCGGGTCGGTGAACACCGACAATCTCCGGTGCCGTCGGAGTGCACAACGCTCGCTGCGGTGCCCATGCGTCGTGGCCACGCAGGTATTCGCGTCTATGAGGGCGATGCCTATGTGAGCCTTGCTGTTGGTGATTGGCCGCATGGCTGATCGCGACTTTCGTCGGCATCCCCGTCGCGCACTCATCGACCGGCGACGCGCGGCTCGTGTCAGGGGTGGTCGGCGCGATCGCGCTCGCGGCACGATCGCCAGTTTCGTGATGCTGGCGCAGCGGCTGATCGTCTCCGGGGGTGGTGGGCATCGACTGGGTCACGATCATCACCGGCTGGACGATGGGGCGGGGGCAAGCGCACGGCGACCATGCTCTGACACGGCGTGAATAAAAAGGGGCGACCCTCGTCGCCCCCGGATGTGCGGACCTGCGTGGCCGCGAACGTACCCGCTACTTGGCGTTCTTCGCGTAGCCCGCCCAAGCCGCATTGAATTCGGTCGCATCGAGCTTGCCGTCGTGGTTCTTGTCGGCCGACGCGAAGTCGATGCCGCGGAGTCGGGTCACTTCGTCAGCCGTGACGTAGCCACGATGCCGGGCGTCGAGCTTGTTGAATGCCGAAGAGGCGCTTTCGGTCTTGTCGGGCAAGCCCATCGTGTTCCCCGACTGGCCGTTCGCGGGAACCGCGCTGGTAGTCGTGGAGGGGGTGGCCGACGGATTGTTGTACTGCGACGTCGGACTCGACTTCGAGGGTGCCGTCAGCGATTGCGTTCCGGAGGGCGTGTTCGATTGCGCCAACGCCCCACCCGCGGTCAGGAGGCCCGTGGCGGCCAATGCCAGTGATGTTTTCAGTAGGTTGCGGTTCATCTCGTTCCTTTCCAGGTTGGTTGACTGAGGCCGTGACACATTTGCGTGCATGGGTGCTGCCGGCCATGTGAACAGCATAGCGAGTCGCCTTCCATGTGCGCATCCGGGGAGCACTCATTCGCGTGTAAGACCCCGCCTGCGCGCTTCGCGTTGCCGGTAAATGCAAGGGCCCGCATCAGCGACTCGCGGGCGTGGACGCGTAAGGCCTACAGGTGTCCCGGAATGGATCGGCCAGACGTACACGACGCGTTGCGTACGGGTTGTGATCCGGCACGGTGGCAATTGACGTCTGGCTGACGATTGTGGGACAACCGCGATGCGGTCTGATCCGACGGATGCCGACCCGGCGCGAGCGACCTGGCCCGTTGCGACACGCACGCCGGGCCCTGTCGCGAGGCGTGGCGCGCGGTCGACGCACGTAAAGCGGTGCGGGGGTTGCCGCTGCTGTGCATCTCGGCTCGCGCATCACTAAGGAGAAGTGCGCATGTCCGAAACCGTTTTGAAGAGCATCACAACATGACGCCCCAACCATTGATCGCGGTCGAGGACGTTGCGGCCACCAGTCTCTGGTATCAGCGCGTGCTCGGCCTGCACGGTGGCCACGGCGGTCCCGAGTATGAGCAGCTGCTGTCCGATGGCGCGCTGGTGCTGCAGCTGCACAGGTGGGACGCCCACGAACATCCGCATTTGGGAAGATCGGACATCGCACCTTACGGCAACGGCGTACTGCTCTGGTTTCACCATCCGGATATCGTCTTTGCCTACGACCGGGCGTGTGCGGCAGGCGCAACGATCATTGAGCCGATCAAGGTCAATCCCAACGCCCGGCATCGGGAGTTCTGGATGCGTGATCCGAACGGCTACACCGTCGTGGTGGCTGGCGACCACGGTGACTGCGGCTGAGGACGATGCGCGGGAGCGACGGGGCATCCGGGACCGCGACCCTTGCCTGATTCGAGACCCCGCCAGCAGACGACCACGGGGGACGCTGACGCACATCTGCCCTTCCACCGGGAGGAGCAGGGACCCGGTGCATCTCCCCTGCGAAACGTTTGCGAACCAGGGTGTGGCGGCGATGCGGCCCATACTCGGCGCGCAAAGCGCCTTACGAGCGTCAACCGGGTCTTGCGATCGTGGTGAACTTACGGGATGCACGGGTTTCAGGCGTTGGCGCGCCCATGACTCCTTCAACCGCTTGCGCCATGGCCTAACGGTGCGCGAGAGGCGCGCTCAAGCCGGGAGTTCCGTGCTGGTGCAACTCGCAATCGTCCAGGAATCGTCCGTGCTGCGCGATCGCGATGGCACGCTCCAGCGCGCGGTCGAGGTGGTGGCGCAGGTCGCGGCGCGCGGAACGCGGCTTGTCGACAGAGCCCGATCGCCTTTGATTGATGGCCTGTAAGGGTGTAAAAGGGTAAGAGCAGCGGCGCTCGCAGTGCCGCGTAGGAGCCGGAGGCCACGCTCCCGAGGAAGTGGCCACCGTCAGCAGGCCTTCCCTCGTCAGTGGGATGCGCTACTTCCTATCGACGGGCTCTTCCGTCGTCTCGTGCCGACTACGGCATTCGCAGGTACCGATGACAATGCCAGCGATCGGCAACTGATCGTCGCGGTATCGCAAGGCTTCCGCCCTGATACGTTCAACCCAGACAACAACCAACGGGGGACGCGCATGAACCATCTGGACAAAGCAAAGATCGACGCATTCAAGGGACGTTTCCGCGGCGGCATCGTCCGTCCCGGCGACGGCGAGTACGGCGAGGCGCGGCAGGTCTGGAACGGCATGATCGATCGCAAGCCTGCCCTGATCGCGCGTTGCCACACCGTGGCGGACGTGGTGCAGGCGGTCACCTTCGCCCGCGAGAACGACGTGCTCGTCTCCGTTCGCGGCGGAGGACACAACATCGCCGGCAATGCGGTGTGCGACGACGGCATGGTGATCGATCTCTCGTCGATGAAAGGCGTGAAGGTGGATGTCAAGGCCCGCCGGGCGAACGTCGAGCCTGGGTGCACCCTCGCCGATTTCGACGCGGCGGTGCAGGCGCACGGCTTGGCGACGCCGCTCGGCATCAACTCGACGACGGGTGTGCCCGGTCTGACGCTCGGTGGCGGCTTCGGGTGGCTGAGCCGCAAACATGGCATGACCGTCGACAATCTTCGTTCCGCCGACGTGGTGACGGCCGACGGCAAGCAGGTACGGGCGAGCGAACAGGACAATCCCGATCTCTTCTGGGCGCTCCGCGGCGGCGGCGGCAATTTCGGGATCGTCACCAATTTCGAGTTCGAGCTGCACCCGGTGGGGCCGGAGGTGCTGAGCGGTTTCATGGTCTTCCCGTTCGAGCAGGCGAAGGAAGTCCTCGGCCAGTTCGCCCGATTCACCGAAACGATGCCGGACGAGCTCAACGTCTGGATGATCACCCGGAAGGCGCCGCCATTGCCGTTCCTGCCGGTAGAGTTCCACGGCACCGAAGTCGTGGTGCTGGCGGTGTTCTATCTCGGCGACCCGGCGGAGGGCGAGAAGCTGATCGAGCCCCTGCGCAAGTTCGGCAAGGTGCTCGGCGAGCACGTCGGCGTCCAGCCATTCGTTGCCTGGCAGCAGGTGTTCGATCCGTTGCTGACCCCGGGCGCACGCAACTACTGGAAGTCGCACAACTTCACCAAGCTCGGCGATGGCGTGATCGACGTCATCATCGAGTACGCGGCCAAGCTTCCCTCGCCTCAATGCGAGATTTTCGTGGGCAGCCTGGGTGGTGCGACGACCCGGGTGGCTCCCGGCGCCATGGCCTATTCGAGCCGGGACGCCAATTACGTCATGAACGTGCATGGCCGCTGGGATGCGCCGGAGGACGACCAGCGCTGCATCGCCTGGTCGCGCGAATTTTTCGCGGCATCCCAGCCGCACGCCAGCGGCGGCGCCTACATCAATTTCCTTACGCAGGACGAGACCGACCGCGTCGCCTTCGCGTACGGGAAGTCGTATCAGCGGCTGGTGGAGATCAAGAAGAAGTACGATCCGAAAAACTTCTTCCGGATGAACCAGAACATCAAGCCTGGCTGACGCCGGCGCGCGGACGGCCGGTAAGCGCAAGGACCGCGTTTCGACCGATCAACTGGCGATCGACCGAAGAGGGGACACGATGACTCCGTCACACTCGGACAGTGCGTTTGCGGGCTCGATTCCGCAGATCTACGAGCAGTACCTGGTGCCGCTGATCTTCGAGACCTACGCCGCGGACCTCGCGCGCCGGGTGGCGCATCGACATCCTGGCCGGGTCCTGGAACTCGCGGCAGGCACCGGGGTGGTGACGCGGCACCTCGCGACCACCCTTGCGCCCGACGTCGCGATCGTCGCGACCGACATCAATGAGCCGATGCTGGATGAAGCGGCGCGGCGGGGCACGTCGCGGCCGGTCGAGTGGCGCGCGGCCGATGCACTGCAGTTGCCGTTCGCGGACGAGTCCTTCGACGTCGTAGTGTGCCAATTCGGGGTGATGTTTTTCCCCGACCGGTGCAAGGGGTACGCGGAGGCGAGGCGGGTGCTGCGTTCTGGTGGTGCGTCCGGCGGTGCATTCATCTACAACGTGTGGGACCGGATCGAGGACAACGAGTTTGCCGCCGTGGTGACCGAGGCGTTGCAGGCGATGTTCCCGCACGACCCGCCCCGGTTCATGGCGCGGACGCCGCATGGCTACCACGACGAATCGGTCATCCGCGCCGAACTCACCGCCGCGGGCTTCACCGGCAAGCCAGCCATCACCACGCGGCTGGCGGTGAGCCGCGCCGACTCGCCGCGTATTCCCGCGGTGGCCTATTGCCAGGGTACGCCGCTGCGCAACGAGATCGAGGCGCGGGATCGCGCTCGACTCGGCGAAGCGACCGATATCGCCACTGCAGCCATCGAGCGCCGCTTTGGCAAGGGCATCGTCGAAGGCAGGATCCAGGCGAAGGTGGTGGAAATCGAACGCGCGTAGTATCGCGCCAGTGGCGTCCCCGGGTGATACGGTCCCTTACGCTGGCCGGACGGGTCCGTGGACCCAGATCCGCTACTGGCCTACCATCGAAGCTCCTCTCCCGATCCTAGTCGAAGCCTGGCCATGTGCCGAAACATCAAACTGCTGTTCAATTTCGCGCCGCCCGTGAGCGACGCCGAGGTCCGCTCGGCCGCGTTGCAGTATGTCCGGAAGATCAGTGGATTCAACAAGCCCTCGAAGCCGAACGAGGCGGCCTTCCTGCGCGCGGTGGATGAGATCGCGGCCGCATCCGGCCGGCTGCTCGGCACCCTGGCGACCGCGGTTCCGCCCAAGGACCGCAGCGAGGAGGCCGACAAGGCGCGGGCCCGTTCGGCCCTGCGGTTTACCCGGCGGGACGCCGCATAAGGGCGCAGGTCCGGAGGAACGCGGAGCGCGAGGGTGCGCCGCAGCGAGCCGGACCTGGCGACGATTCCGAGAGTGGAGTGATGGTCAAGCGCGCGCGAAAGCAAGGCACCGTGGACGGCCCGGCAGGGGCGGTCGGGAACCCTGCGACGCGATCCAGGTTGTCGGGCGACGATCGTCGCGCCCGCATCCTCGACACGGCTGCGGCGCTGTTCGCGGACAAGGGATTCGCAGGCTCGACGCGGGAGATCGCGGCGGCCATGGGCGTGACCCAGGCCCTGCTGTACCGCTATTTTCCGTCCAAGCAGGCGCTGTTCGACGCGGTGCTGGAGGCGCGTTTCGGCGGCCGCTGGCAACAAGCCTGGAGCGAGGCACTGGAAGACCGGTCAGAACCCCTCGACACGCGCCTGATCCGTTTCTACGAGGCTTACCGGGGCCGCTCCGATGCGGTCAGCATGCGGCTATGGGTTCGCGCCGGTCTCGACGGGCAACAGGCCACGGGTCGGTTCGGCGCGCAGCGCACGCGGCGCGTGTTCGCCCCCATCGTGCGCGAGCTTCGGCACGCGGCCGGCCTGCCGGATTTCGGCGCGCGCGGATTGATGCGCGGCGAGCGTGAGCTTGCGATGGCGCTGCATGCGAGTGTGGTGTTTCTGGGCATTCGCCGGCACGTCTACGGGATGCCGATGCCCGACGACGTCAGCGACTTGATCGGGCTCTATGTACGTGCCTGGCTGCCCGGCGCCTTGTTGCAGCTCGAGGCCCTGCATGGACCCGATGCCGATCCCATGCTCACCGTGCGGGTGGCCTTTCCCCGCTGATCATCGCGGTCGTTTGGGGGTGGCCCCTCCCGCTGTGATGATCGCGGCCGCGCATTGCCCGCGTCAGGGCTTGCCGTCCTTGACCCACTTCACGAACGTGAAGGTGAAGTCCCGTCCGGCGCGCGACTGGTGGCAGGCAAAGCAGCCATCGAACTTGGCGTTCTCCCGCCGCGAGCCATCGGCGTTGAACCATGCGTACTCCCAATCGCCGTTCCGTTTCTCGGCGGGATACGCCTCGCCCCAGCCCCGGCTTTTCTGCTGCACGAATACGTTGAGCACCTTGTCGCTGGCGATGAAGCGCCCGTCTGCATCGCGCAGCGGCTGTCCATCCGTGTCGAGCTTCACGGCGCGGTCTTCCATGATCAGGATCGCGCCGTCGGGAACGGGCTCTTCAGCGCGGGCCGCAGCGGCCGCATCGCGGGTCGCGTACATGAACCGAACCTGGGCTGGCTTGCGGTCCGGGCGTTCGATCTGGTTGTAGTTGACGAACGTCGTCTGGTAGTTGGCCGGATACGCGACGCGCTCGGCTCCGCCCAATACCGGGCCTGCGATCAGGCCGATGGCGAGGGCGGCGACGTAGCGGGCACACCGGGCGAGGGCCGCGCCGCTCGGGCGCGGGTGGCAGGATCGAGCGGTCATCGGGTCCTCACTTGGCGACGTTGATCTTGAGCAGCATGTGCGGGTGCACGACGCATTCCACCTCGAACGCGCCAGGCTTGGTGAGGGGGAGCTCGGTCGAGGCGCCGGGCTTTTGCATCCCGAGGTCGGTCGCGAATCCCTTGGTGGGCACGAAGACCTCGTGGTCCGCCGCATCGTCGTTGACGAACTTCACCGTGTCACCAACCTTGGCGTTGATCAACGCCGGCTGGTAGTTCATGCCCTTCATCGTGGCGGTGTGCTCCGCCGCCGTGGCCGGAATGGCAGCCGCGGCGGCAACGGCCATCGCGGCCGTGATCGACCGGACGAGTGTTCCTGCGTGCATGACGAGTCTCCGGGGTGGGGAAGGACCGGACGAAGCATCGCGCCAGAGCAACGAAGTTGTCAAGTGATTACTTGCGCGCGATGGCATGAGGAGAATCCCGCGCCTGTCGGCTCGGACTGCAGCCGGCAGCGAAGCCCAGCAACAAGCTCCGGCCCCGCGCATTGCTATGTCGGAGACTTGGCGCCGGGAGACGGCACGGGTCCTCTGGGGAACGGGGTCTCGGGTACGCTGTTGGTGTTCTGGAAGCTCGCGATCAACCAGCGGCCGTCCGACTTGCGCATGAGTTGCACCTGAATGCCTTGGCGTGGCGGTGCAGGTGCGCCAGGAGGCACCTTGGCGCCGTCCAATGTCCAGAGGACGTGCACCACGGCAGTCGAGGGATCCAGGAATCGGACCTGGACATCATCGATGGTGAGTGTGCTGTCACGAAATACCCAGGCAAAGGCATCCGACAGCCTGGCCTTGATTTCCGGTCGGCCTTTCCACCACCAGCCGAGCACGTTGACGACGTCGCCGTCGTCGGTGAAGAGACTCGCATACTCGCTGGCGTCGTGGCTGTTCCAGGCGCGTGCCTGCCGGACCTGCACGTCGCGAATGGCCGATTCATCGGCTTGCTGCTCGGCCGCGCCCGCTGCGGCTACGATGCCGAATAGAAGGCACGCAATAAGGGGTCTCCACGGTCTGCTCATCAAATCCTCCGGCGTTGGCTACTCCAGCAACCACAAAAGCAAAGGGCGCCTGTCGACCGTGCCTGCTGCCAATCGACGCGGGCGGGGAGGCCTCCCTGGGGCACGCTTGCCGGCAGGATGGAACTGCTGAAGATGCGCGATCGAATCTACACGGGACCAACTGTAGTCGCACGGTTGTGCACCAGGTCGACGGCAGCGACCGTAGGCGTGGCGCAACCTCGGGGCAATCGCAACTCGGCGGCCCTGCCATAATCTTGACTGGACACCATCGATACGCTGCACCCGACGCCGAGGTCGGTCGCCGGGCGCGCCGCGTGTCGCCCGTTCCGGCGACGTCGCCCCGGAGGCGTGGGTTCTTGCAGGGGGTGTGGATGGAGGCAGACGCCGGGTCGAGGAGTCCGAGGTGAACGCCGCTGCCTCGGAATGGGCTTCGCTCCTCCCGCTCTTTCTGGCCTTCCTGATCGGGGTCCTGGGTCTGGTGGCCGTGCTCTCCGGCTGGCGCGTGCTCGCCCGGCGGTTTCCGGTCGTCGGCGAGGCCGAGGGGGAGCGATTTCACTTCGCGTCGGCCAAGATGGGACGGGTGCCCTGGTTTCCCGTGAACTTCGGGGGCTGCCTCATCCTCACGGTAGGACGCGGCGGGCTGTCCCTGTCGAGCTATCTGCCGTTCCGGTTCTTCTGCCCGGCGTTCTTCCTTCCGTGGGCGGCGGTGGAGTCGGTCGAAGACCGCTCGACGGCACTCAGTCGGCGCACCATGGTGCGCATCAAGGGGTCGCCGATCTGGCTGGCGATCCGGGGGGCGGCGGGGCAGAGCATCGCGGCCATGTTTGCGCGGACCCGGGGGGACGAACAACCCCGATAGGGGCGTTACGGCGCGCGCCGAAACGGGATCCGCGACTGGACGTGGCGCCAGGGAACAGCGTGAACATCTCGGCCTCGCCGACGCGCCACGCGCGTGACGCATCGGCCGGCGTAGGATAGCCGGCACGACAGGGTGGCGCTCAGGATCGGCGAGCGGGGTCGCGGACATTCGGGAGTGCCTCGGTGCCGGTCGTCCCCGCTGCTGCCGTCCGGTGCACGTCAGGCATCGGCTACCGCCACATCAGGAGGGCTTTGGCTCATGTTCGACAAGCAACGCTTCATCGAGGCATGCACGGCCGCGGTCGCCCAAGGACAAGCCGCCGTGCGCGAGGTCGTGGCCCAGGCGGTATCGGATCCGGCAAGCATGCTGGCGGGCCTCGGCGAGCCGCAACATGCCGGCATCACCCCGCTGCATCGCTCCCGCGACCTGACGATCCTCAATTTTGTCTGGGCGCCCTGCATGAGCCTGAACCCGCACAACCACCAGATGTTCTCGGTCGTCGGCATTTATTCCGGCCGCGAGGACAATCTCTTCTGGCGCCGCACCGGATCGACGATCGAGGCCGCGGGAGCCAAGTCGCTCGGCACCGGCGACGTCGCCACCTTGGGGCGCGACATCATCCATTCGGTGTTGAATCCGATCGGCAAGATGACCTGCGCCATCCATGTCTACGGCGGCGATTTTTTCGAGCCCGCGCAGCCCCGCAGCGAATGGGATCACGAGTCCCTGACCGAGCGGCCGTGGAACGTCGAGCGGGTCAAGTCGCTGTTCGGTGAGGCCGAGGCGCGTTTCAACGCCGTGCGGTCGTAGTCCGCAGGTGGGCCACCCGTGGGCGCCCGACAGCTCGGGCCTGCGACATCGTCCGGGCCTACCGTCGCTTCCGCGACGACTGCCGTCGCGCACCGGGGCGATCACCGCCTTCGCGCCGATCGCCCTGAGTCTGCTGCTGCTGGCGTCGTGCATGCAACGTACGCCGGGACCCGCAGCGTCGTCTCCGCCGGCCATCGGTGTTGCCCCCGCAGCCATCGACCGTTGGCTGGGTCGATGGAACGGACCCGAAGGAACGTTCCTGCGCATCACCGGCGGCAACGGCAGCTACGAAGTGACCATCCGTGATCTGGACGGGCCGCGCAGCTTCCGGGGTGCCGGCGCGGACGATCGCATCGAGTTCACGCGCGATGGACGGTCCGAGTCCATACGCGCGACGGGCGGCGCCGCAACCGGGATGAAATGGCTCGCCGATAAACACGACTGCCTCACCATCCGCCGGGGCGAGGGCTTCTGTCGCGACTGAGGGGCGAGGGTCGTCTCACGCAGGCTTTTTCAGCGTGGCCATGTCCACCGTGAAGCGATACTTGACGTCGCTCTCGAGCATCCGCGCGTAGGCGTTCTCGATCTCGTCCATGCGGATCATCTCGACTTCGGCGACGATGCCGTGCTTGGCGCAGAAATCGAGCATCTCCTGGGTCTCGCGGATGCCGCCGATGAGCGATCCGGCGAGGCGGCGACGGCCCATGATCAGGTTGAAAACACTGGGCGAGGGATGCGGCGTTGCCGGTGCGCCGACCAGGGTCATCGTCCCGTCGAGCTTCAGCAGCGCCAGGTAAGCGTCCAGATCATGGGGTGCGGCCACCGTGTTGAGGATGAAATCGAGGCTGCCTGCGTGGGCGGCCATCGCCTCGGAATCTTTCGAGATCACGACCTCATGCGCACCAAGTCGCAGTGCGTCCTCGCGCTTGTTCTGCGACGTGGTGAACAGCACGACGCGGGCGCCCATCGCCGCGGCGATCTTGACGCCCATGTGACCGAGGCCGCCGAGCCCGACGATACCGACCTTGTGCCCGGGGCCGACCTGCCATTGGCGCAGCGGGGAGTAGGTGGTGATCCCGGCGCAGAGCAGCGGCGCCACGGCGGCCAGATCGGCTTCGTCATGGGTGATGCGCAGCACGAACGACTCCCGCACCACGATATGATCCGAATACCCGCCGAAGGTATTCTCGCCGCCGCCGTGCATGGAGCCGTTGTACGTCCCGGTGAAGCCGTTTTCGCAGTACTGCTCCAGGCCTTCTTCGCAGGGCTGGCAATGCTGGCAACTATCGACCATGCAGCCGACGCCCACGATGTCGCCGACCTTGAAGGTGCTCACTCGGTCGCCGGTGGCCGTCACCCGGCCGACGATCTCGTGACCCGGCACGGAGGGATACACCGTGTTCTGCCACTCGTTGCGTGCAGTGTGCAGGTCGGAATGACAGACGCCGCAGAAAAGAATGTGCAAGGCCACGTCCTC
This sequence comes from Casimicrobiaceae bacterium, assembly GCA_040006895.1. Classification (GTDB taxonomy): domain Bacteria; phylum Pseudomonadota; class Gammaproteobacteria; order Burkholderiales; family Casimicrobiaceae; genus CAIWHR01. The sequence goes on from JBDTWB010000042.1 coordinate 22,858, forward strand.
GGCGCCGGGCGCGCGGCGGTCGAAGCGGAACGGGGCAAGGGGCGAGGAAGGCGACTGCGCGGCGTAGCCGAAGGCTTGGGTCATGGTATTCCTTGTGGGTCGCGGCGGGTCGAAACCGCGGGGACGGTGCAGCTGGCGCCCGAAGGTCGGCGCGACGCGACCAAGCGTAAGAACGTCGCAACCTTGGATGCTACCGTCGATAGCCGGGGAGGGGGCGGCATGGCCACAGGCCATGCGCAAACCAGAGACACCTTTTGGGCGACGAGGTTCCGGGGTGCGATGGGTCAACGCGGCCGCTGCCACGGATTGCGCCCGGTGGCCGGGGACGCTACCCTCGCCCCGGAGCACTCGGGAGAAGGCATGACAGACGCAGCGCCGAAGCGCCGTCTGGTCGCGATTCTGGCGGCCGATGTAGCCGGCTATACGCAATTGATGGAACAGGACACTGACGGCACGGTAGCAGCCTGGCAGTCGGCGCGCGATGGCATCGTCGCACCGGCGGTGGCGAGGCACCTGGGCCGCGTCGTCAAGCTCACAGGCGACGGTTTCCTGAGCGAATTCGCGACGGTCCAGGACGCCGTGCAATGTGCGATGGACCTGCAGGCCGCGCTGGCCGACGGGCCCCTGGCGTTCCGGATCGGGGTGAATCTGGGCGACATCGTCGACGACGGCCAGGACATCTACGGCGAGGGAATCAACATCGCGGCGCGGCTGGAGGCGCTGGCCGAGGTGGGGGGCATCTGCATCTCCGGCCAGGTGTACGAATCGATCGCCAACCGGATCGAGGCTGCGTACGAGGACTGGGGCGAGCGGACGGTCAAGCACGTCTCCAAACCGGTCAGGGTCTACGCCATCCGGCCGCGCACGGCGGGGAAAGTCCGCGGCGAGCCGGCTCCGGCGGCCAAGCCGTCGATCGCGGTGCTGCCGTTCGCCAACATGTCCGAGGATGCGCTGCAGGAGTACTTTTCCGATGGCATCACCGAAGACATCATCACCGAACTCTCGAAGATCTCCGGGCTGCTGGTCATCGCTCGCAACTCCTCCTTCATCTACAAGGGCAAATCGGTCTCGATCAAGCGCATCGGCCACGAGCTCGGGGTGCGCTACGTCCTCGAGGGGAGCGTTCGCAAGGCCGGGGACCGTTTGCGCATCACGGCGCAATTGATCGACGCGACGACGGACCATCATCTCTGGGTGGAGCGCTACGACCGCAAGCTCGAGGATGTGTTCGCCATCCAGGACGAGGTGGCACGCAGCGTCGCGGCCGCGATGAAGGTCGCGCTTCTGCCCGAGGAGCATACCCGTGTCGGGCAATCGCGGCCGAGGGACCTGGAAGCCTACGACCTGTATCTGCGTACCCGCTCCGCGCCGTGGCCGCCGACGCGGGACAACATCCTGCGCGCCCGCGCCGCCTACGAGCGCATCGTCGAGGCCGATCCGGAATTCGCCGGCGGTCATGCCGGCAAGGCACTGACCCATGGGTTGCTGGGATTTTTCGGATTTGCGGACAACGAGACGCGGGAACGTGACGTCACGTTCGAGACGGCCGGCCGCGCCCTGAAGATCGACCCGGCCTGTTCGCAGGCGTATACGGCCACCGCGCTCGCCAACGCGTCGGTGGGAGCGTGCGATGCGGCGATTGCCGACGGCCGGCGCGCCATCGAGCTGCAGCCGAGCGATGCCGACGCGCACGCGATCCATGCGCTGATCCTCGGCAGCTTCGACCGGTGCGCGGAAGGCCTCCGGGAGATCCGCACCGCACTCCGCCTCGATCCCGAGTATGTCGCAGGTCCCTACCTGGTGATGCTCGGGGTCATCAGCATGTACGCCGGCGATTTCGACGCGGCGATCGAGCCGCTCACGCGGAGCATCGCCCGCGGTGGACCCTTCGGGGGGCCCATGCTGACTAACCTGACGGCCGCCTACGCAGGTGCCGGGCAGATCGAGCAGGCCAGGAAGGCGGCGCAGACGCTGCTCGAGTTCGAACCCAATTTCCTGATCTCCGCCAACCGGCAGTACATCCGGATGACCAATCCGGTGGCGCGACAGCGCATGGTCGACGCACTGAAACAGGCGGGTCTGCCGGAATGAATCGGGCATCCGGGCCATGGCCAAGGCACTAGAAGCACGCGCAGCGCGCGCCGTGCCGGTGTCGAGAACTGCGCTCGCGATCCGCGATCGCGGCGTCACCGCGGGACCAGCGTCGTTCCGGGCGCCCGCGAGCCGGGAAGCGGCCCAGGATCACACTGTCGTCGGACGCGTCGGCGTCGCGCGCAGCCTTGCCGATGCACGGGCGCTGCGCTGCCCGTTCGCCGCAGGATCGGCTGAGCGAACGAAGCCGTGAAGATTGTCATCGACGACCTCCGTGGTCCCGAGATCCGGGACCTGCTCCTGCAGCATCTGCGCAGCATGACACTGCACTCGCCACCGGCAAGCATTCATGCGCTCGACCTCGAGGCCCTGCGCCAGCCGGACATCACCTTCTGGACCGCCTTGGACGCCGCCGATCTCCTGGGCTGCGCAGCCTTGAAGGCGCTCACGCCGGAGCATGCCGAGCTCAAGTCCATGCGCACGGCCGCTGCGCACCTGCGCAAGGGCGTCGCGAGGCGGTTGCTGCAACACATCCTCGATGTGGCCCGGCAGCGGGGTTTCGTTCGCATCAGCCTGGAAACCGGCACCGCGCCGGCGTTTGCCGCCGCGCAGGCGTTGTACCTGGACTCGGGTTTCCAGTACTCCCCGCCGTTCGGCGACTATGTCGTCGATCCGTACAGCACGTTCATGACCCGCGAGCTATGAATCCTTCACCGGCCGGGGAGAGGACGGG
>JBDTWB010000043.1:0-24732 GCA_040006895.1 Casimicrobiaceae bacterium
CGGATGTCGTGCGGATGTCGTGCGGATGGTGCGCGGATGCCGGCGGCATGCAACTTGCTGTACACGACACAACCGGCACGACACCACCGGCACGACATGACTGGTGGCTGAGCGAGGAGTGCTTTGCGTCGTCCGGCGGCAGACCCGCCACGCGTCTTCCGAACGTTCAATCCGAAGGAATTGCAATGCCCACCACCCGTAAATCCGCAAAGCGCACCGCAAACAAACCGGCCGTCGGCAAAACCTCGGCCTCGGCGCGCAAGACCACCCGCAAAGCCGCCACCCGCAAGCCGTCGACGTCGCGCACCTCGACGCAGGGTCGCGGCGACCCACGGCAAAGCGCCAGGGGCAGCGCGGCTGCGCGTCGTGCGGCGGGACCTTCCACCAAGGCAGGATCTTCCACCGCCAAGCGGGCGAACCGAAGCACCCGCGGCAAGGCGCCGAACGCCATCGAGCTGTTGACGAAGGATCATGGCGAGGTCAAAAAAATGTTTCGCAAGGCAGAACGCATGGATGCGGATGACCCGGCACTGCGGGCATTGGTCGAGAAGGCGTGCGCCGCGCTCACCCTGCATGCCGAGCTTGAGGAACAACTTTTCTACCCGCCGTTACGGGAAAAGGATCCCGATGCGATCGCCGAGGCCGCTGTCGAACACGACGTCGCCAAGGATTTGATCGCGCAACTACGATCGATGTCGGCGGGTGATGAGCGCTACCAAGCTACCTTCAAGGTGCTGGGCGAATACGTCGGCCATCACATCGAAGAGGAGGAAGGCGAGATCTTTCGCCTCGCCAAGCGCGCCAAGCTCGACCTCGCGGCGATCGGCGCCGAAATCAAGACGCGCAAGGAAGGGGCCGCGCGGGTGGATGGCAGCGCGGACGGTGACCGTGCGGCGGCATCCCGGGATGCCGCTCGCAAGGCTGCGCGGGGGCCGGGACCGGCTCACCGCGCCCCAGCGGGTCGCGAAGCATCTGCCGCGGACGACAACTCATCCGGTCACGAGTCTGACCCGATGCCCGAACGCACTTACGGACGTACCCACGGTGATGTCGCGGAGGACACCGAGCAGCCGGGTCGCAGCGGTCGATTCGCGGGCGCGGTCGAGGATGACCCCGCCGATACCGAGGTGGACGTCGAGACCCCCCGTGACGCGGCGCGGCGCAACGCCCACTGAGACGACGCGACTCCCCCTGATCACGCCGTGTTGCCGCGGATCGGCAGGTCCGCTCATGCGGCACGAGGGGTAATTGCGTCCCGGAGCATCCTGTAGCATGGGGTCCGGGCGCGCCCGCGCAGGACAACCGCACTCCGGTACCCGCTCGGTACCGGTGCAGGCTCAATGCGAAGGCCATTTCCCCTCGGGCGAAGTCCGGCAGCGGCTGTGGTGATCGGCGACTGCATGCCTCCACCCCCGGCCCCACGCATCGAATTCCCTGATCACCCCGAGAACACCGGATCCCGATCGATGGATCTTTACCTCCGCCCTCACTCAGACCATCGTCGTACATTTACCAGGAGCGCAACCATGACTCGCTACCACGTCGCTGCCTCGTGCGCAGCGCTTTTTCTCGCTTTATCGTCCAGCGTTCAGGCGCAGGGCGCGACTGCCCCGACCACGGCGCCCAGTGCCACTGCCGCCCCTGGCGCGACCGCAGCACCCTCGACCGACGCGACGCCGGGCTCGACGGCCGACCGTTCGACGAAGCGCCGCGGCGGCGCAGGCGGGTCGAGCCTCGATCGGTCCGACCGCATATTTCTACAAAGGGCGGCGCAAGGCGGCCTGAAAGATGTCGAGTTTGGAAAACTGGCGGCTGCAAAGGCTTCCGATCCAGCTGTGAAGGCGTTCGCGGAGCGGATGGTCAAAAACCACGGCGAGGCCAATAAAAAACTGATGGACGTTGCCCAATCCAAGGGACTCGTGCCACCTTCCGCGATCCGTCCGGGGGATCAACGTGATCTTGGGAAGCTGGCAAGCCTGAGCGGTGCGCAGTTCGACGACGCCTACATGAAAAACATGCTGGCCGACCACAAGGCCGACGTGAGGGACTTCGACAAGCACGCCAAGCGCGCCGATGATCCGGACGTCAAGAAGTTTGCCGCAGACACCCTGCCCACACTGCAGGAGCACTTGCGCATCGCCGAGGAGACCTACGCCAAGATGGCTGGCGGCAAGAAGGGCGCGAGCGCCAGGAAGTGAACCCCGGCACTTGTCGCCGCGACCGCAATCATCCCAGCGCACGCACTGGCACGCGCAATGGCAGCGACCTTGCCCGAGGAGCACATGGCCGAGCGCTGGGGCGCGGACACCCGCGAATCCGCGACCGTGAGAACCGACGAGGCCGTAAAGGTCGCCGCGTAGCCGCGGGGTTTGCCCCGGCTGTCGCGGGCGGCGGTCGGCAGCGGGCACACGGGATCATCGAGACCTCGCCGCGGGAGGGTGGCGGGACTCCCGACGCTTCGCCCGAACGCGCCGGTCGCGGGGCGGTCGCGACCGCCCCGCGGCTACGGCCGGGCGGAATAGGCGCGGAGCCGGTTATACAGGGTCTTGATGCTGATGCCGAGTTTGCGCGCGGCCTCTTCCCGCGTCGCGCATTCCTGCAGCGTGGTAAGGATCAGCCTTTCCTCGACGGCGGCAAGCTTGGTGCCCAGCGGGATGCGGATGAATCCCGAGTGGCCGTCCTGCTGGATCTGCGCATCTTGAGCGACGCTGAAGTCGGCGATGATGTCGCCGTCGGCCATGATGAAGGCGCGCTGCACCACATTCCACAGTTCGCGTACGTTGCCGGGCCATCGATAGCGCCGCATCCGCTCGAGCACCATCGGTGCGAATGTCTTGTCGGCATTGGCCCGCCGGTTGAGATCGGCGAGGAAGTGACGGGCGAGCGCCGCCACGTCGTCCTGCCGCTCGCGCAAGGGCACGACCTGCAGCGGAAAGACCTGCAGCCGATACAACAGATCGCGGCGCAGCTTGCCTTGCTTCACCGCGTCCTCGGGATTGCGGTTGGTCGCGGCGATGACCCGTACGTCGGTCTCGATGAGCTGGCTGGAGCCTACGCGCACCACGGCACGCGATTCGAGGACCCGCAGGAGCTTGACCTGCAGTTCCGCGGGCATCTCGGTGATTTCATCGAGGAACAGCGTGCCGCCGTGGGCGCGCTCGAAATACCCCTGGTGCTGGCGGGTTGCGCCGGTGAAGCTCCCCTTCTCGTGGCCGAAGAGTTCGCTTTCGATGAGATGCGGCGAGATCGCTCCGCAGTTGATGGCCAGGAACGGCTTGGCATGCCGACGCGAGATCATGTGGATCGTCTCGGCGACGAGCTCCTTGCCGGTGCCGCTCTCGCCCATCACCAGCACAGTAGCGCCCGTGGGAGCGACCCGCGTTATTTCGTCGTAGAGTTTCTGCATCGGTGGCGACGTGCCGACCAGCCTGCCGAACCGCCCGAGCTTGCGCAACTCCTCACGCAGTTCGGAGACCTCGGCGCGGAGTTCCGCGGGTCCGGTGACACGGGACAGGATCGACCGCAAGTGGCCGAGGTTCACCGGTTTGAGCAGGTAGTCGGTCGCGCCGTGTCGCAGTGCCTCGATGGAGCTTTCCAGGGAAGCGTGGGCCGTGGTCACGATGACCTGGGTATCGGCGGACGCCGGCTGATCGCGCAGCAGGTCGAGGCCGTGACCATCCGGAAGCATCAGGTCCAGCAGCACGATCTCGGGCTGTTCGGCCATGCTTTCGCGGGCTTCGGCGAGCGAGCCGGCGGTGAGCGCCGTGAATCCCTCGGCTTCGACAAGCTCCCGCAGCGCCATGCGGGCATCGGCGTCGTCGTCGACTATCAGTGCTGTTGGCATTGCGTCATCCGTTCGTTCGCCCCCTGAACCGAGGGGCGGGCCAGGTGAGACGTGCCCGAGTCACCGGTCAATCGGTCCAGCCGTACATCCGGAGGCGGCTGCGGATTCGTCGGGCGAACCGTTTGCCAACGTTGTGCTGGGCGTGTCCTGGTACGGCTGCACACTCCGTTCCCACCGCGAAACGACGTGCGACGCGATTGATTTGCGAAGATTTTTTTTCCGGAGCTACGACGTGCCGTGGCAATGGTTGCAAGGCCGCTGAAATATTTTCAGCGCTGAGTCGCCCGCGGTTGAGACGCGCTTAAGCGATTGCACCGGAACCCGCGTCCGCAAGCCGGTAGCCGCGCGGTAGCCGGCGACCGGCTCAGTGGCATTGAACTTGCGAGCCAACCAGGTTGGAGGGCGGCATCGCTCGTCCGAACATCTTCCCGCACACACCAAAGGAGTTTTTTTATGAAATCCAGCATCGCGCTATCCAGTGCCTTGGCGCTGGCCGTTGTCGTCGGCCTCGCCGGTTGCGACCGCAAGGAGGAGCGCACGACGGTCATCCAGCCGCCAGCGGTCCCGAGCTCGAGCAGCAGCAGCACCACTACCGCCACCCCGCCCTTGCCCCCCGCGACGAGCTCGTCGTCCGCCACCACGGCGCCGGCCGATACCACCCCCAGCACGTCGTCTTCGACGTCCTCGACGGGCACCGGCAGCATGGCGGCGCCCGGAACGAGCTCGCCCGGCAGCATGCCGTCGACGGGCACGGGCGCGACCAGCTCCAGCACCACCGGCACGGGCACGTCGTCGTCCTCCAGCACCACCACCCCCAAGTAATCGCGGGGTGATCGTCCCGCCGCTGCCGATCCACGGCGCGGTACACGCGGGACGTTCGATGGCGCGCCAGTCGGCCACCCCCGGCTGGCGCGTTTTCCAAGCGGGTCTCCCCGGGTCTCGTACGCCTCCGCTTTGCACCCGGCTCCCGCTCCGCGCGGGTTCGGCTCTCCGTTGGTCCGTTCGCGCGCCCTTGCTGACCGGCGCCTGGCAAGCGTACCTCCTCAGGCTGCGGAATGCCCTGCACGGGCCAACCCGTGGCAACGCGCACGCGGACCGGTGTACGAACCTTCGGCGGGACCGCCACGATCGCTCACCCATCGGCCCGCACTGCGGTCGGTCGGGGAAGCCGGGAGCCGTCACGCCATGCCCGGCCCGCGTTTCGTGCGCGCATGAGTCGTCATGATTGCGCACGCACAGGAGAAGGCACCGCGCCCTCCGATGCGGCTCCCGGTCGTGGAACCTCGGCGCCAGCGCGACCTCCTAGTCGAGGTGAGGGGAGCCACGCGGACGCGCCGGACCACGTGGCGGGCCGCAGCGGGTCGCGGCATGGGCAGTGTGCGCCCCGCCGGCCCCCGGATTCCACGCTGCATGCCCTAGAATAGCGACAGGCAGACGCCGGCCGACGTGTCGCAGACGGTCGCCGGCTCTGGCGGAGACAGAATGCATCTCGTCGATACCAGCATGTTCTTCGCGCCGGAAGGTGGCGGCGTCGGTCGCTACCTTGCTGTCAAGCACAGTTGGCTGGCAGCGCATACCCGGTGGCGGCACACGATCGTGGCACCGGGTCCGGTGGATTTCGAGGATGCGGGTCTGCGCATGGTTCACGCGCCCTTGCGCGTGCGCCATGGCTATCGATTTCCACTCACGCGTGCGGCCTGGACGCGCCGTATCGTCGCGCTCGCCCCCGACCTGATCGAGGCCGGTGACCCGTACGCGCTTGCATGGGCGAGCGCCGATGCGGCGCAACGCCTGGGCATTCCGGCCATCGGCTTCTATCATTCCGATGTCGTCGGGACAACGGCCCTGCGCGCCGGCCGGCTCGGCGAAGCATTCGCCTCGCGCTATGCGCGCGCGCTGTACGGTCGATTCGATCTCGTCGTCGCACCCAGCCGATTCGTGGAGCAGCGGTTGATCGACCTCGGCCTCGCGCGCGTTGCCTGCCAGCCGCTCGGGGTCGACGTGCACACCTTTCAGCCGGGGCGGCGGAATCCGGACCTTCGCGTCGATCTTGGATTGGCCCCCGGAACGCGCCTGCTGGTGTTTGCCGGGCGCTTTGCGCGTGAGAAAAACCTGGATGTGCTCTTCGATGCCATGCGTATCCTGGGACGACCGTATCATCTCCTCGTGGTCGGCAGTGGCGATGCGCCGCCCGCGCCCGCGAACGTCACACGCCTGCAGTACGAGCACGACCCCCGGGCCCTCGCCGCCATCCTGGCGGGTTGCGACGCGTTCCTCCATGCCGGTGATCGGGAAACGTTCGGCCTGGTGGTGCTGGAAGCGATGGCCTGCGGGCTGCCGGTCGTGGCGGTCGGCGGTGGCGCCATCACCGAACTGGTGCAGCCGCACGGGGTGATCGTCGGCGCCCGCGATGCGCATCGCCTCGCCGACGGCGTCGCGCACCTCTTCGCCGGCGATCCTCGGGCCATGGGTGCGCAGGCGCGGAGCTGGGTCGAGCAGCACTACACATGGGATTCGGTGCTGCGCGGGCTCGTAGGGCTCTACACCCGCGTCCGCGGTGCCGAGGCGACCTCCCGGGACAGCGCCTATGCCGCGCGCTGAGGTTAAGGGCGTGACACCACGCGCACCGTTGTGCATCGAGTTGCACGACGTCGCGCCTGCGACGTGGTCCCTCTGCCAGCGCATCCTTGCCCGCATCGATGCCCGCGGCCTGGTCCCGGTATCGCTCCTGGTCGTGCCCGACTATCACCATCGTGGATACATCACCCGCGACGGGGCATTCCTGCGCGCGATCAACCAGCGACTCGCGCGCGGTGACGAGATTGCGCTGCACGGCCTTCACCACCTCGACGAGGGCCCCGTTGCCCGCTCGCCGAAGGAATGGCTGCAACGTCGTGTGCGGACCCTGTCCGAGGGCGAGTTCGCGGCGACGGATGCCCGGGTTTCCGCCGAGCGCATTGCCCGCGGTCTTGCCGAGTTCGTCGCCGCGGGTTGGCGCGGTCGTGGATTCGTGCCCCCCGCCTGGCTGCTCGGCGCGGGCGCGCGGGCCGTGCTGGACGGCTTCGGATTCACCTATGTCGCCCTGCGCGACGGCCTGGTCGCGTTGCCTGGCTGGACGATGATCGAAACCACCACGCTTTCGTATGCTGCCTTCTCGCCTTGGCGGCGGGCGCTTTCGCGGCCGGCGCTCGCGTGGCAGCTGCAGCGGGCACCCCTCCTGCGGCCGCTGCGCCTGGCGATCCATCCCGTGGATGCCCGACACCCCGGCGTGCTCGCGCATTGGGAACACATCCTCGACGTCGCACTGTCCACGCGGGTGCCGATGCACGCCGAGCGCATCGTGGCCCAGCATGGGCACGATAGCGGCATCGCGGATGGCGTCGCGAGGGACGTGCAGCGCGCGCGCGCCGACGTCGCATCTCGACCGTGATCGTCTGTCGCTGGGCCCAATAGCCGGCCCAGGGAAGCGCACACTGCGCGAGCCGCGCCTCGGTCGAGCGCAGGTTGAAGGCTGCCGGTTGCAGGCGTTCGATCCCTTCGCTCCGGTCGAGCGGCACCGCCACGGGAGCGCCGCTGCGCGCGCGCAACGATACGGCGCGACGGCGGTCGCTCCGCGCGCATTGCGCAGGTAGTCGTGGCAGCCCGGTCGCTTAGGCGCGCTTGCGCTCGCGGGTCGTCTTGCGTTCACCGCCCGCCTCGTCCGCGCCGACGGAACGCTTGCGCGCCGTAGTCCGTGCGCCGCTGCTCGTCTTCGCGACGGAGGCGGCGCGACGAGTCGCGCTGCCCTTTCCCTTGCCCTTGCCGTTATTCTTGTTGCGCAGGCTGTCCTGCAACAACGCCACCAGATCGACGACCTGGGCGCTCGGCCGCTTCTCCGCTTCCTTCGCAGGTTCCGGCACCAGTTCCGTCTCGCCGGCCTTCACCTTCTCGTCGACGCGCGCCAGGAGATCCTCGCGATACGTATCGTGGTACTGAGTGGGATCCCACGCACCCGACATGCTTTCCACGAGCTTCAACGCCATGTCGATTTCCTTCTCCGACACACCGGCCGTCTTGATCGAGGTTGATGGCACATCGAAGCTTGCCGTGTCGCGGATCTCGTCGGCGTAACGCAGCGTGTTGAGCACCAGAAACCCTGCGTGGGCGATGACGGCGGCCAGATGCTGCTTGGTCGCGATGACGACGCTGGCGACAGCGGCACGATTGGCGCGCTTCATCGTTTCCCGCAAGAGCGCATACGCTTTCTCGCCACGCTTGCCCGGCACCAGGTAGTAGGGAGTATCGAAGAACAGCGGCGGGATCTCCTCGCGGTCGACAAAGGCCAGGATCTCCACCGTCTGGGTCGCGACGGGATTGGCACGCTTGAAGTCCTCCGTGCCGAGCACGACGTAATGGCCGGCTTCGTACTCGTAGCCCTTGACGATGTCGTCCTTCGGCACCTCCTTGCCGGTACTCTTGTTGTAGCGCTTGTAACCCACCGGACTCATCGTGCGCTTGTCGAGCCACGTGAGGTCGAGTGTATTGGTCTGCGCCGCCGGATGGAGCTCGACGGGCACGTTCACGAGGCCGAAAGAAATGGCCCCTTTCCATAGCGCGCGCGGCATGTCTTTCTCCCAAATTACCGAGCAGCGGGTAAGGCTTGCGCGAAGCGCGGCCACCCGATCGCGTCCCCGCAGGGGTCAGCAGGATTCGTGCCGCGAAACCCGCGGTGCTCCCCAGCGGAGTCTGGAACGGTTGGAATGGTGCTCGCGAGCCACGGTTCTCCGCGAGGCGGGCGGCTGCGCCGGTACGCGCCCGAGGTCGTCCGCAGCGGCGCGGGCAGTGCGCTGCACTCAACCGTGCTACCCGCCCTCCGGCACGCCGCGCGTGATCTCCGCGCTGTTCGCCCACACCGGGCGTAGCACGTCACGCAGTGCCGCCAGCAATGCGCGGGCGCACTGTCGCGTCGCCGGAGAATAGTGGCAGACGTAGCAATCGATGGCTACGAACCCGGCGTGGGGCCACGTATGGATGGCAGATGGGCGTCGGAAAGGATCACCGTGCCATCACGCCCTCCGGTTCGAACTGCTCGAAGACGTGGGAAACGACGTCGAAGCCGGACTCGCGGGCAAGTTGCAGGCACACCTGCCGCAAGCGATCCGATCGTCGGATCGTCTCCGAGCGTGGGCAGCCATACCATTCGCCCAGGATGTGCAAGCCCTGGACGGGCGCCCGGGAGCGCAGATGCAGGACGTCCACGGGGGGAATGGTCAGAGCGGACGCCTTCATGCGCGACGCTCCCTATCGCCATGGCGAGAAATCATGATGCCTCCTCGATCGGTCGGGGCGCATGCGCCGCACCCGCTTTTGTTGTACCCCACACCTGCGGGCAAGTCGAGCCGGTAAACTCTTGACCGAACCCCCATTTGCCGGCGCGGGGCGACGGCTGGCAGTATCAGTCGCTGCGGGATCGGGTTCATGACGCGCCGCGCAATCCGTGCCGGCAGGCGCGGACCCCTGCAACCATGACTCTCAATCCCCTCATCTGGATCGGTCTTGCCGGAGTCGACCCCGACGACAATGTTCGCGCGCGTCGCTGGCAGCAGCGCCTGCACGGGATCATGATCGGCATCGCCCTCCTCGCCCTGCCGGCCTACCTCCTCGATTCGGCGAGCACGCATCCGGCCTTCAGCCGCGCTGCGTGGGTCCTCGACGGTGTGATCTTTTGCGCATTCCTGTTCGAAACGGTGTGGATGCTGCACGTGACCAGCCATCCCCTCCGTTACCTGCTTGAGAACTGGCTCAACCTGCTGATCCTGATCGGCGCTGGCGCGAGCGCCTTCGGCGCGGCGACGGAATGGGTCGCAATCCTGCGGGTGGCACGGATTGCGGTTGGGAGCCTGGTGCTCGTGCGCGCCCTGTCGGAGTTCCGTGTCCTTTTCACCCGACGCGGAGCACCGCTCCTGGTCGGGGCGGCGTGCATGTTCATGTTGATCTCGGGAGGCGTGCTGTATTGGCTCGAGCCGACCATCGGCAGCTACTGGGACGGGCTGTGGCTGGCGTTCGTCACGGGCACCACCATCGGCTACGGCGATCTCGTGCCGACGGCGGCATCGGCGCGGGTGTTCGCAGTGCTCGTCGCTGTGGTCGGCGTCGCGCTGATGACGCTTTTCACCGCCAACGTCGTCGCGTTCTTCATCGGCCGTGACAATGTGCCTCGCGATAACCGCGACGCCGCGGTCGACGCGCCCGACGCGAGGGCCGCCGAAGCGAGAGCCCACTTTGGCGAGGTTCACAAGGAACTGCGCCATCTGCGTGGCGAGATCGCCGCCCTGCGCGCCGCGATCGAGGATGGTCCGGGCAGGAAACCTACCGACCCCCGCCGCGGTCTCAAGGACTGAACCGCTGGGCGAGCGCGTTCGGCGGCTCGCGTGGGGGGTGGCCCGCGCCGCGACACGGTATGGCATGGCAGGCGTGGAGACCACCCGCATGCGCCGTGGCCGGGTCGTTGCCGTTGCCGCCGCCGCAAGCCCTGCGCCGGGGCGTGCCGCCGCCCATGTCCGGCCGCAGGCGGCATCAACCCGTTCCCCCAGCCGCCACGGCTCGTTGCTTCGCCTTCACTCATCTTCACCTCGTGAACATGTACATACCTCCCCCCGGGCATTCCATGGCGCCAAATTTCGACGATCCGCTGGGGATGCTGCGCGCCTGCCATCGGCGCATGGAAAAGCAGCTTGCGACACTCGAGCGCCTGCAACGACACGTGCCGGAGCATGGCTGTGACGACGATGCGCGTGCCGCCGCGCGGGCAGTGATGCGCTATTTCGACACCGCTGCGGTGCAACACCATGCCGACGAGGAGAACAGCCTCTTTCCACGACTCGTAGCGACGCGGGATTCCGCGGCGGCGCTGGTCGCGCAACTGCACGCCGAGCATGCCACGCTGACTTTGCAATGGGCCCACCTGCGGCCTCTGCTGGCGGGCATCGCCACGGGCGAACGCGCCAATCTGTCGGCGCACGACGTCGCGGTCTTTCGGGGCACCTACGACGGGCACATGGGCCGCGAGGAAGCGGAACTGCTGCCGATGGCGGAGGAAATCCTCGATGCGACCACCCTCGCCGCGATCGGTGCGGAAATGGCCGCCCGCCGCCGGCCTGTCGGGGCCAGTGCAACGCCTGCCGAAGGTCGTTCCAGGGCCGGCTGACGCGCCGCGACGAAGCCGGCGGCAACGATCGCGCCCGCGGCTGCGGCACGATGACCGCTCGCCTTCATAGCTTCGCCCTTGCCAGCTCCTGCCGCGCAGGAAGCGGTCGATGGGGTCGATGCTGCCGTTGCCGCGTAGCGCGCGCAACGCTCGAGGCACATGCAAGCCGGGCGCGGCCAACTGGCATGGGGTCGCATTGCACGCCACGACATGCGAACCGCGTGAAGGCGAACCGCAGCGAGCGCCGTGCGCTCCACCTCGCGGCTCGCATGCTGCGGGCACCTACCGCTCCGGGGCAACGCCAGCGCGAGGGCAGTGCCGAGCAGCAAGGAGCCGCCGGCCGCGCTACAGTAGGGGACTCGTCCTTCAACCCGCGTGGCGCCTTCGCGCCCAAGCCGCCGAGACCCGACCATGAAACAGCTCCAGCTTGCCGGCTACCAGGCCAGGCATTTTTCCTACGCCGTGTCCGGGAGTGTCGCCACCATCATGCTGTCCCGACCCGAGCGCAAGAATCCCCTCACTTTCGAGGCATACGGCGAGTTGCGTGACCTGTTCCGCGACCTCGCGTACGCGACCGATGTCAAGGCCGTGGTCTTTACCGGCGCAGCGGGCAACTTCTGCTCCGGCGGCGACGTGCACGAAATCATCGGCCCGCTGGTGGAGATGGACATGACCGGCTTGCTGCGCTTCACCCGCATGACCGGGGACCTGGTCAAGGCAATGCGCGCTTGCCCGCAGCCGATCATCGCCGCGATCGACGGCGTATGCACCGGCGCAGGCGCACTCATCGCCTGCGCGTCGGACCTGCGGATCGCAACGCGACGCAGCAAGCTCGCCTTCCTGTTCGTGCGCGTGGGCCTGTCCGCCGCCGACATGGGGGCCTGCACGCTGCTGCCACGGCTTATCGGCCTGTCGCGCGCCGCGGACCTGCTCTACACCGGACGCGTGGTCGACGGCGAGGAAGCGGAACGCATGGGCTTCCACAATCGGCTGGTCGAGCCCGACCGCCTGCTCGAAGAAGCCGCCACACTCGCGCGCAGCCTTGCCGCCGGGCCGAGCTTCGCCCATGCGATGACCAAGACCATGCTCTGGCAGGAATGGAGCGCGGGTCTGGGCGAATGCATCGAAGCCGAGGCCCAGGCACAGGCAATCTGCATGCAGACCGAGGACTTCCGGCGTGCCTATCACGCCTTCGTGGCCAAGGAGAAGCCGGCGTTCCAGGGCAACTAGCGGCTCGTCGGCCGGGCCCCACGGCCGCGGCACCTTCAAGGTCAGCGCATGACCGGCATTCCCCGCAGCATCGCCACGAGCTCGGCTTGGCGGTTCGCACCGGTCTTGGCGTAGATCGACCTGATCTGCGAGCGCGCCGTCGCGACGCTGGTGCGACCGGCCTTGAGGATATCGTCGGGGACCGACCTTCGGCCAGCGCCACGGCGATCCGCGATTCGGTCGGCGTGAGACCGAACATGGCCGCGACGATGAACGGCTCGAGTCGCGTCTGCAGTCGCGGATCGTGAATCACGATGAGCCGCCACCGAACGTTCCCATGCTGGCCTGCGGCCGGAGCGCCATCGCGTAGACGCCCACCCGGGGTCCGTTCGTTGCGCCGGAAATCCGCGGGAATCGCCGCGTCGGCAGACTATCGGGCGAACCGTCTTCCGACAAGCGGAGCTCGCGCAGGGCCACGATCAGCTCGCGGTCGGCGGTCGGGTCGCATGCGACCAGCGTGCCGGCTGCTTCGGCAAGGTGGCTCTGGCCGCCATCGAGCCACCCTTCCGCGGCGTGATTGCGCAACTCGATATGCCGCTGCGCATCGACCACGAACATCGGATAGCCGAACTGGTTGATCAGCAACGCCCCCGGCGTCCCCTCCTTGGCCTGGGTGGCGAGGTGCAGATAGATCTCGATCGCCTGGACAAGGTGCACCCGGACCTGCGCAGGATGGCCATTGCCGCGGGATCGAGCGGCTGGTTGCCCACACCCCGGTGCGCGCCGAACACCACCACGAGATCATCCCGCTCGACCAGCTTGGTCGCGCTCACGTAGCGGCCGCCATACGGAATCAGGAATTCCTGATAGAAGCGATCGCGCGCGACGAAGGCTTCGTCGAAGACCTCGTGACAATGCATCCAGGCGCCGGGGGCCAACGCCATCACGGGCGCAAGGCGTGGACTCAGCGCGTAGTCCTTGCGAACGTAATCCAGCCGGGCGAGCAACGCGGCGCCGCCTGCCTCGTGCCCGAACAGCATGGTTTTCCTCCGCCGATGCACGCCCAGGAGCTGGACCGCCCAGAGGTCGAGCATCTCGACGAGCGGAAGGACGCTCCCTCCCACGACATGCGACCGGCGGCGGCGTTGTAGAGGTCAGCGATGAGCTGATCAAGACCCGGCGCTTCCGTCCGTCCTCCGTGCTGACGTCCGCCCGTCAGCGAATGGACTATGCAAGACGCGATCCCGACCGCGCATACGGATCGCCAAGTCGCAGCGCGGCCTGTCGCACGGATACGACAGTCGACCACGATCGCTCCCCCGAGTCATACCCCATTTGGGGTACGGAGGTTCAGGGGCCGGAGACGGCGTCCGTTCGAGGACCGCGGACGTGCCGTGGCGATGGGATCAGGAATGCTCGCGGCCGCCGATGCGAGCGCAGAACCGCATGATCGCCGCTGTCACCGCCTCCTGCTGGTCGCGGTGCGGCGAATGCCGGCAGTTTTCGAGCGCGAGGATCTCGACGTCCGCCACCGTGCAGGCAATCCGGTGCACCTGCCCCATGGTGCCGTACTCGTCATCACGGCCCTGGATCGCGAACACCGGACATTCGATCGCCGGCAGGCAGCCCTCGATGTTCCAGGCGCGAAATTCCGGGTGGAGCCAGATGTCGTTCCAGCCCCGAAACGCCGAGTCGACATCGGCGTGGTAGCGCGCCAGGCGTGCGCGCAAGTCGGTCGTCGCATACGCCTCGCGGGCTGCCTCGATGCTGCGGATCGAGATGTCCTCGACCATCACGTGCGGCGCCATCGCCACCACTCCGCCTACGGGCCGTACCTGCGCCCCGGCGTGGATGAGCGCAATGGACGCGCCGTCGCTGTGGCCGATCAGAATGGGCTCGGGCACGTCCAGCACATCGAGTAGTTCCGGCAGGACAATCAACGCCTCGTCATGCATGTACCGCACGTTCCGCGGCGCGTTGAGCGGGTCGGAACGTCCATAGCCATGGCGCGAGTACGCAATCACCTCGCTGCCCGTGGCATGGGCAAGTCGCTCGGGAAAATCGCGCCACATCGCCACCGACCCGAGTCCTTCGTGCAGCAGCACGAGCACGGGCACACCGGATCGGCCGCGGCCGATCCGCTCGACCTCGAGGCGGTGACCGCCGGCGTGCACGAACGATCGGGCGGGAACGGCCGGGGCCGCGCTCATCGATACCTCCCCGCGGTCGGCACCCATCGGCAGCGCCGCTCCAGCGGATCGCCATCGCCTGCCCGAGCACAGGGGCGATCGACGCGCGCGAACTCGTGACCGGTTTCGGCGACGGTTGCGTCGGCCCGGGTCGGAGTCCTCATGGCCCCGGCAACGCCACGGCGCTCGATGGCGGCAGCGTCCGTACGGACATGCACGCGTCAGACTCCGAGATGCCGGTGCAGAACTTCCGGCTGCGCGAGCAGGCTCGTGCTGTCGGCCTCGAACACCACGCGGCCCTTCACGAGAATGACGTTCCGGTCCGACACGGCAGTCACCGCGGCGTAGTTCTTGTCGACCAGCAGGGTCGCGATGCCGTGCTCGCGGATCTCGCCGATGATGCGCCAGATCTCGCGGGCGATCTGCGGCGCGAGGCCCTCGGTGGCCTCATCCAGGATAAGCAGGTCGGGATTGGTCAGCAGCGCGCGGCCAATGGTGAGAATTTGCTGCTCGCCGCCGGAGAGTTGCGCGCCACCGTGATCGAGTCGTTGCTGCAGGCGGGGAAAGGTCGCCAGCACCCGATCCAGGGTCCAATCGCGTTTGCCGTCGGTTCCGGCGCGCGCAGCCATCACCAGGTTCTCGCGCACGGTGAGGTTGGGAAAGATGCCCCGGCCCTCGGGTACATAGGCAATGCCCTGGCGGGCGATCAGGTAGGGCTCGGCACCGGTCATCGGCGTTCCGCAGACGAACACCTCGCCGTGGCGCGGCTTCACCAGACCGAGCATGGCGCGGATCAGGGTGCTCTTGCCCATGCCGTTGCGGCCCATCAAGCCCACGGTCTCGCCGCGGTCGATGCGGAAGTCGATGCCATGCAGGATGTGACTGGCGCCGTAGAAGGCATGGAGCTCGCGGGCCTCGAGGATCGCTTCACTCATGCCACGTGCCTCGCGGCCGCGCGTTGAGTGCCGTCGCCGGCATCGTGACCGCGCTTTTGAATGCTATGTAATCTGCCATTCATCCGCGTCAGCCCGTGCCCAGGTAGGCCTCGCGCACCGCCTCGCTGGCACGGATCGCCTCGGGCGCCCCGCTTTCCAGCACCTGGCCCTCGACCATCACGGTGATGACGTCGGCCACGGCAAACACCGCGTCCATGTCGTGCTCGACGAGCAGGATGGCGTGGTGCGCCCGAAGCTTGCGCAACAACTCGACCATCCGTTGCGCCTCTTCCGCGCCCATGCCCGCGAGCGGCTCGTCGAGCAGCAGCACCTGCGGTCGCGTGGCGAGAACCATCGCGATCTCCAGCTGCCGCTGTTCGCCGTGTGACAGGGCGCTCGCGGTGATGCCCGCGCGCGGCGCCAGACCGGCGTCCTGCAGCGCCGCTTCCGCCGCAGCGACCGTGGGCGCGTGCCCGTACGCATTGCTGAACACCTGCATGAACCGGGGCGTTCGCGACTGGGCGGCGAGCCGGCAGTTCTCGAACGCCGTGAAAGCGGGAAAGATGTTGGTCTTCTGGTAGCTCCGGCCGATCCCCTGTCGCGAACGCCAGTCGGGACTGTTGCCGGTGATAGCGACGCCCCTGTAGAAGATGCTGCCCGCGGATGCGGCGAGATCGCCCGAGAGCATATTGATCAGCGTCGACTTGCCGGCACCGTTAGGGCCGAGAATGGCATGCACCGCGCCGGCGTGCAGGGCGAGGTCGACATCCTTCACCGCCCAGAGGCCACCGAAGCGGCGGGCGAGACCGGCGGTGCGCAGGACCGGATCAGTCATCGGCCGGGCCGTCGCCAAACAGCATGCTTCGCAGGCGCGTGCCGACGCTGGCGAGGCCGCCCGGCAGGAAGAGCACCAGCAGGATGATCGTGCCGCCGAGCAGGAGTTGCCAATGGGTGGTGAGCGACGCGAAGACTTCCTGGAGGGCGACGAACACGAACGCCCCGGCAACTCCGCCGTACAGCGTACCGACGCCGCCCAGGATCAGCATCAGGAGCACGTTCCCCGACTGATGCCAGGAGAGGAGCTCGGGGTTGACGAAGCCGAACTGCATCGTCGCGAGGTAGCCGGCAAAGCCGGCCAGCGCGCCGGCGATGGTGAAGCTCGCGACCTTGTACCAGTACACCGGGAACCCCAGCGAGCGCATCCGGTGCTCGTTGCTGCGGATGCCCTGCAGGGCCCGCCCGAAGGGCGAGCGCAGGAGGATGCGCAGCAGCACGAACACCAGCAGCATCGCGGCCAGCACGAGGTAGTAGCCGTGCACGTGGTTGGAGAGATCGATCGGCGTCCACGACCCGATCGCCGCCGTCGGCTTGAAGTTCAGGCTGATCCCGTCGGAGCCACGCCCGAAATCGGTATCGTGGAACACGAAGTAGAACATCTGGGCGAATGCCAGGGTGACCATGATGAAATAGATGCCGCGCACGCGCACCACGAAGAGCGCAACCACGAACGCCGACAGGGCGGCGAACAGCACGCCGAGGGGGAGCGTCGTCCACACGCTCGCGGCGGCGTACTTGGGTGCGAGCAGGCCCAGGGTGTACGCGCCTACCCCGTAATAGGCAGCGTGGCCGAACGACACCATGCCGGTGTAACCCACCAGCAGATCGAGACTCATCGCGAAGATGGCCAGGATCATCACCTTGGTGACGAGCTCGGTATAGAAGGTTGCCCCCGCGAGCGGGAAGAGCAGCAGGGCGAGGACCGCGAATCCCGCAACGGCACGGGCCGCGGTGCCATGGTCCGCCCGGGGGCCTGGCGCCACGGCGTTCACGAAGAGCGAGCCGGCGTCATCGGCGGAACAGGCCTTCCGGACGCCACAGCAGCACCGCGGCCATCAGCACGTAGACCGTGACCCCGGCCGCCTGCGGGATCAGCACCTTGCCGAAGGTGTCGGCGAGACCGATCAGCAGCGCGGCGACGAGCGCTCCCCAGATCGAGCCGATGCCGCCGATCACGACCACCACGAAGCAGATGATGAGCACCTGCGTCCCCATTCCCGGATACACCGAAGACACCGGGGCGGCAATGAGGCCCGCGAACGCGGCGAGGGCCACGCCAAGCGCGAACACCAGGCGGTATACGAGGTTGATGTTGAGCCCGAGCGACTGCACCATCTCCCGGTTCGACGCGCCGGCGCGGATCATCATGCCGAGGCGGGTTCGGCTGATGAACAGATAGAGGAGGCCCGCGAGCACCAGGCACACGAGCGACATCGCCAGTCGGTAGACCGGGTAGCTCAAGGTGTCGGTGAGCGGCACCGACCAGTTGAGCAGCGCCGGCACCGGAACGCCGTGCACGTCGTTGCCGACGATGATGCTGCGCAACTCCTCGAACACCAGGATGAGGCCGTAGGTCAGCAGCACCTGCTGCAGGTGGTCGCGCTTGTAGAGATGACTGAACAGGCCCCACTCCAGCACGATGCCGAGGATGACGCTCAGCACCACGCCCAGCACCATGGCCATCACCAGGCTGCCGGTGAGCGCGCTGAGGGTGAACGCCATGTAGGCGCCGATCATGTAGAAGCTGCCGTGGGCGAGATTGATAATGCCCATGATCCCGAAGATCAGGGTCAGGCCACTGGCGACCAGGAACAGCAGCAGCCCGTACTGGACCGCGTTCAGCAACTGGATCAGGAACGAGTAGAGATCCATGACGCAATGGAATGGGGCCGGACACGACGGCGCACGCCGGGTCGCATCCGGCCCCGAAGGGGCTCCGTGAGGCGGCAGCCTTACATCTTGCAGCCGCGGGCCGGATCGGTCAGGTTCTTGACCGCGACGCCGATCACCTTGTTTTCCTTGCCTTCCACCTTGCGCAGGTAGATGTCGTGGATCGGGTTGTGCGAGCGGGTCAGCGCGAAGGCGCCGCGCGGACTGTCGATCTTGGCGGCTTCCATGGCCTTGATGAGCTCGGCGCGCTTGGAAAAATCACCCTTCACGGCATTGGCGCCGGCCATCAGCAGCTGGCCCGCATCGTAGCCTTGCACGGCGTACACGTCCGGATCCATCTTGTATGCCTTGGCGTACGCTGCACGGAAGGCGTCGTTCTTGGCGTTCTTGAGGCCTTCGCCGTAGTGCATCGTGGTCAGCAGGCCCTGCGCTGCCTCGCCCTGGGCCTCGAGCGTGCCGTCGGTGAGAAAGCCCGGACCGACCAGCTGGATCGACTTGCCGAGTCCCGCTGCGGCGTAGTCCTTGACGAACTTGACCGCGCCGCCGCCGGCAAAGAAGACGTAGACGACGTCGGGCTTGAGAGTCGCGATCTCCGTCAGGTAGGACTGGAACTCGACCTGCGGGAAGGGCAGGAACATTTCCTTGATCACCTTGCCGCCGCCGGCCTCGAACGCCTCCTTGAAGCCACCGGTCGATTCCTCGCCTGCCGCGTACTTCCAGGTCAAGGTCACCGCGGTCTTCTTGCCCTGCTCCGCCATAACCTTACCCATGGCGATGCCGAGCTGGGAATTGGAGAACGACGTGCGGAACACGTTCGGCGCGCACAGTGGGCCGGTGATCTCGTCGGCGCCGGCATTGGGAATGACCAGCAGCGTATTGGTGTCGCGGGCGACCTTGGCCATTGCCAGGGCAACGCCGGAGTGCACGGTGCCGACCACGACATCGACCTGGTCACGCTTGATGAGCTTGTTGGCGTTCTCCGGCGCCTTGGCAGGATCGGACTCGTCGTCGACCGAGAAGTACTCGATGTCGCGGCCGCCGAGCTTGCCGCCATTCTGCTCGATGGCGAGCTTGAACCCGTTGGTGATGGCGGTACCGAGCGCTGCAAAAGTGCCCGTGTGCGGCAGCATGAGGCCCACCTTGACCTTGTTCTGCGCAAGCGCGGGTGACGCGGCGAATACGGTGGCGCACAGTGCGGCGCCCAGCGCACCGATGAAAGCGCGGCGCGGGGTGTCGGAAAGTCGATTCATGGTTGCTCCTCCTGTTGATCCCTGTTCTCGGGTTCGGCGGCGCATTTTCGCACGCTTCGCCATGGATTCAAGCGCCGGTGCGGGCCCGGAGCTTGAATCGCTGGATCTTGCCGGTCGCGGTCTTGGGCAGCTCGTCGATGAACTCGATCCAGCGTGGATACTTGAAGGGCGCCAGGCGAGTCTTGACGTGCTGCTGCAATTCCCGCGCGAGCGCGTCGGACGGCGTGCCACCCCGCTTCAACACTACAAAGGCGCTGGGCTTCACCAGCCGATCGTCGTCGGGCCTGCCGATCACCGCGGCCTCGAGCACCGCCGGATGGGTGACGAGCGCGGCCTCGACTTCGACCGGGGAGACGTACATGCCGCCAACTTTGAGCATGTCGTCGCTGCGGCCGGCGTAGACATGGTAGCCGTCCGCATCGACCGCATACTTGTCGCCGCAGCGAGTCCACGGACCGTTGAAGGTGGCCTGGCTCTTGGCGCGATTGTTCCAATAGCCGAGCGCGGCGGTGGGGCCGCTCACCTGCAGCTCGCCGACCTCGCCCGCCGGGACGGGCGCGCCGTCGTCGTCCACCAGCCGCACGGCGTAGCCCGGCACTGGTTTGCCGGTGGTGCCATAGCGGACATCGCCGGGACGATTGGAGATGAAGATGTGCAGCATTTCGGTCGAGCCGATGCCGTCCAGGACGTCCACGCCGAAATGCTCGGACCAGCGCTGGCCAAGCGCCGCGGGCAACGCCTCGCCAGCAGAGGTGCAGACGCGCAGGGCCACGGCGTCACGGTCCGGCAGCTCCGGGCTTGCGAGCAGCGCCGCGAACAGCGTCGGAACGCCATAGAAGATGGTCGGCCGGTGCCGGACCAGGCGGGCGAACACCGCGGCCGGGGTCGGCCTTTCCGCCATCAGCACTGCCGTCGCGCCCACGCTCATCGGAAAGGTCAGGGCGTTGCCGAGACCGTAAGCAAAAAAGAGCTTGGCCGCCGAGAACACCACGTCCGGCGCGTCGATGCCCAGCACCGGGCGAGCGTAGAGTTCCGCGGTCTCGACAAGACTGGAGTGGGCATGGACGGTGCCCTTCGGAGCACCCGTCGATCCCGACGAATAGAGCCAGAAGCAGGGCTCGTCGGCCTTGGTATCGGCGGTCGTGAACGTTTCGTCGGCGCCATCGAGTAGGGTCGCAAGGGAGGGGTGCGGCGCCACCTCGCCTCCGGCCACGACGACGTGCGCGAGATGGGGCAAGGTCGACACCAGCGGCGCCATTACCGGCAGCAGCGGCGCCGACACGAACAGCGCTCGCGCCCGACTGTCGCGCAGCATGTAGCCGTAATCGCTGGTGGTCAGGAGGGTGTTGACCGCGACCGGCACCACTCCCGCCTTGATCGCCCCGAGGAATACCGTCGGCCAGTCGATTCCGTCCAGCATGCAGACCAGCACGCGCTCCTCGGGCCGGATACCCAGCGCGCGAAGCGCGTTGGCGCAGCGGTTGACCCGTCGGTCCAGCCCCTCGTAGGTGATGCTGCCGGCGTCATCGACGAACGCCACCTTGCCCCCCCTTCCCGCCAGCAAATTGCGCTGCAGGAGGTCGTGGGCAGCGTTGTAGTCGCGCGGAATCTCGATCCGCGGCGGGCTTACGCGATGATCGGCCCGGGAGAGTTGCGTCATCCTTCACCACCATGTGGAAGGCGCTGGAACTGCACTTTAAGTACATAGCGCGGATACCGTCAAGCACAATAGATCAGAAGCCATCCGAGCGCGTCGATCCGTCCGACGCTCGGTTCAGCCACGGGGTGCGTTCCGAGGCACCGGCCATCTTGAACCCGGGACACGGCAGACCCGAAACGGTGGGCGCCTTGACAGTGGACCTGTCCTGCACTATAAATCTTGAACAAGGTTATAATGCATGAGCCAGATCCCCACCGAAGTCCCGAACGTCCGCGTCCCGGGGGCGGATGCCGATGCCGCGTTTCTCGCGGCGCTCGGGCGCCGGGTACGCGGGGCACGCGAACGGCGCGGCATCTCGCGCAAGACGCTCTCGCAAGAGGCCGGTGTCTCGGAGCGCTATCTCGCGCAACTCGAGACGGGTGACGCCAACGCGTCGGTGCTGCTGTTGCGCAACGTCGCGCGGGCGCTGCACCTCGGCCTGACCGAACTCCTGGGCGAACGCGAGGCTAGCGCGGAGCATCGGCTGATCCGGCGTTTCCTGGGCGAGTTGCCGGCGCATCGACTCGAGGACGTGGTGTTCAAGCTGATGCGCGAGTTCGGGCCGGCCGAATCGGCGCGCCGCACGCGGGTTGCGCTGATCGGGCTGCGAGGAGCCGGCAAGACCACGCTCGGCAAGGCGCTGGCCGCGTGGCTCGGAACCCGCTTCGTCGAACTCGACGTCGAGATCGAACGGGATGCGGGGATGAGCCTTGCGGAGATCTTCATGCTCTACGGACAGGCCGGCTTTCGGCGCATCGAGCGGAGCTGCCTCGACAAGCTGTTGCGGGCGCGCGAGCCGCTGGTGCTTGCGGTCGGGGGCGGCATCGTGTCGCAAAGCGAAACGTACAACCTGCTGCTGCAGCATTGCTTCACCGTCTGGATCAAGGCCACGCCCGAGCAGCACATGGCCAGGGTGCTGGCACAAGGCGACTTGCGGCCGATGCAAGGCAGCGCCGAGGCCATGGACGACCTGCGCCGCATCCTCGAGGCACGCGAGCCGCTGTATGCGAAGGCCGATGCAACTCTCGACACGGCCGGTGATACGGTTGACAACAGTCTCGCCAGGCTCGCCCGAATCACGGCGCCGGAGCGCCACGACCGGCATTGAGGGCGCCGCGGACAGGCGGTCCGCCGCGCCACCATCGACGCCCGCCGTTCGCGCGGAAACCCGAAGGAGGATGGAATGACCGAAGCCGTCGCGGCGCCGCCGCGGGAAGCCGATCCCCGCCCCGAGGCGCGCACCTACACGTTCGACACGTCGCCGGACCGCTACGTGCACTGGAAGCTCGGCTTCGATGGCCCGGTCGCGACCCTGACCCTCGACGTCGACGAGGAAGGCGGGCTCAACCCCGGCTACAAGCTCAAGCTCAATTCCTACGACCTGGGCGTGGACATCGAGCTGCACGATGCCCTCCAGCGCATCCGTTTTGAACACCCGGAGGTGCGCAGCGTGATCGTGACGAGCGCCCGGGAGCGCATGTTCTGCTCCGGGGCGAACATCTTCATGCTGGGCCTGTCGTCGCATGCGTGGAAGGTCAACTTCTGCAAGTTCACCAACGAGACCCGCAACGGCATCGAGGATGCGAGTCGCCACTCCGGTATCAAGTTCGTCGCCGCCTGCAATGGCACCACCGCTGGCGGGGGCTTTGAGCTCGCGCTCGCCTGCGACGAGATCCACCTGGTCGACGACCGCTCCTCGGCGGTGAGCCTGCCGGAAGTCCCGTTGCTGGGCGTGCTGCCGGGCACCGGCGGTCTCACCAGGCTCACCGACAAACGTCGCGTGCGCCGCGACCACGCCGACCTCTTCTGCACCCTCGCCGAAGGCGTGCGGGCGCAGCGGGCGAAGGAATGGCGCCTCATCGACGGTCACGCCAAGCCGCAGCAGTTCATGGCGTCCGTGCGCGAGCGCGCCCTGGCCCTCGCCAGGCTGAGCAATCGTCCGCAGGATGCCTCGGGCGTCGCGCTCACGCCGCTCGATCGAACGATCGACCGTGACGGCTATCGCTACCGGCACGTCACCATAGCGCTCGACCGCAGCGCGCGCCGCGCTACCCTCACCGTGGCCGCCCCGGAGGGACCGCAGCCAGACAGCGTCGACGCGATCCTGGCGGCGGGCGCCTCCTGGTGGCCCCTGGCGATGGCGCGGCAGCTCGACGACGCCATCCTGCTGTTGCGCACCAACGAGCTCGAGATCGGCACCTGGGTGCTGCAGGCGACGGGCGACCCCGCCCGCGTCCTCGAGGTCGACGCCAGCCTGGCAACTCATGCGGAGCACTGGTTCGTCCGCGAGACCATCGGCATGCTCCGGCGCACCTTCGCCCGGCTCGACGTGACCGCCCGATCGATCTACGCTCTCGTCGGACGGGAGACGTGCTTTGCCGGTACGCTCCTCGAGCTCCTGCTCGCGGCCGACCGCAGCTACATGCTGGACGAGCCGGACGAGCCGACCGCAGCGCCGCGGATCATGCTGTCTCCCATGAACTTCGGGCCGTATGCGATGGTGACCGGCCAGGCCCGCATCGTCGCCCGCTTCTACGGCGAAGATGCGCCGGTGCAACGGGCACGCGCGGCGACCGGCACGGCGCTCGATGCCGCGGCGGCATTGGCGCTTGGACTCGTCACCGTCACTCCCGACGCGCTCGACTGGCAGGACGAGATCCGCATCGCCTTGGAAGAGCGGGCGAGCCTGTCGCCCGACGCCCTCACGGGACTGGAGGCCAACCTGCGCTTCGGTCCCCTGGAAACCATGGAAAGCCGGATCTTCGGCCGGCTCTCCGCGTGGCAGAACTGGATCTTCATCCGGCCCAACGCGGTCGGATCCTCCGGGGCGCTCAAGCTCTTCGGCACGGGCAGCAAAGCGCGATTCGGCTGGGAGCGCGTGTAGCGCCTGGCGCGCCGCATTCGCCAATTCAACGGCAACGGAACCCTTCCCCATGACCATCGATTACGCCGAACGCATTCCCAACAACGTCAATCTCGCCGGCAACAAGGCGCTGCAGCGCGCGCTCGAGCACTGGCAGCCGGAGTTCCAGCATTGGTGGGCCGACATGGGTCCGGAAGGGACGCGCGACGTCGACGTTTACCTGCGCACCGCGATCTCCGTCGATCCCAAAGGCTGGGCGCACTTCGACTACTGCCGCATGCAGGATTACCGCTGGGGCATCTTCCTTAATCCGGAGGAGGCCGGGCGCATGGTCAACTTCGGCGCGCACAAGGGCGAGCCCGCGTGGCAGGAGGTGCCGGGCGAGTACCGGGCCAACCTGCGTCGGCTCATCGTGACCCAGGGCGACACCGAGCCCGCGTCCGTCGAGCAACAGCGGCATCTCGGTCTCACCTGTCCGTCCCTCTACGACCTGCGCAATCTCTTCCAGGTGAACGTCGAGGAAGGCCGCCATCTCTGGGCCATGGTGTACCTGCTGCACGCATACTTCGGCCGCGACGGCCGCGAGGAAGCCGAGGCGCTGCTCGCGCGGCGTTCCGGGGACGCCGACAATCCACGCATTCTCGGCGCGTTCAACGAGCCGACGCCCGACTGGCTGGCGTTCTTCATGTTCACGTATTTCACCGATCGCGACGGCAAGTTCCAGCTCGCCTCGCTTGCCGAATCAGGCTTCGATCCCCTGGCCCGCACCTGCCGGTTCATGCTGACCGAGGAAGCGCACCACATGTTCGTCGGCGAAAGCGGCGTGGGAC